>JBOGID010000147.1:0-4545 GCA_050742295.1 Acidimicrobiales bacterium
GGCCAACCCGGCCCGCTTGCCGGGCGCGCCCGACCTCGACGGCGTGGCGGTGGTCGTCGTCCGGCTGCTGGGCGGGCGCCGGTCGTGGGAGGCCCCGTTCGACGCGTTGCGGCGCAGCGGCGTCCCGCTCATCGCTGTGGGCGGCGAATCGGTGCCCGACGCCGAGCTGGCGGCCCTGTCGACTGTGCCCGCCGGCGTCGCCGCCGAGGTCCACCGCTACCTGGCCGCGGGCGGACCCGCCAACCTCGAGCACTGCCTGCGCTTCGTGGCCGACACGGTCCTGCTGGGCGGCTGGTGTCAAAGCCCTCTTTCGGCGGCCGACCGACCCGCTGGAGCTTCGGCTGTAACGCAAGAATGCTGGTCAGGGGTAGGTCGGGCGCCTCGGCGCGAAGCGCCGATCGCGAATAACACCAGCCACCTGGGCGGCTTCGGCTTCGACCCGCCCACGCCGCTGCCCATGAGCGGGGTGTTCGAGCCTGCGACCACGCCCGCACGGCGGCCGGGCCGGCCCCTCGTCGGCGTCGTCTTCTACCGGGCCCACCTGGTGGCGGGGAACACGACGTTCGTCGAGGACCTGTCCGCCGCGCTCGACGCCGCCGGCGGGGACTGCCTGGCCGTGTACTGCTACTCGCTGCGCCCCGACGCGGACGGGCGGGTCCCTGCTCTGGAGCTGTGCCGGGAGCGCGGCGTCGATGTCCTGGTCACGACCGTGCTGGCCATGGGCGGGACGACGCCGACGGATCCCGACGCCTGGTCGGTGCCGCAGCTGGCCGGCCTGGGCGCGCCCGTCGTGCAGGCACCGTCGTGCAACCGGTCACGGGACGACTGGCTCGACGACGACGCCGGCCTCTCCCCCCTGGACGTGGCCATGGGCGTGGCCATCCCCGAGTTCGACGGGCGCATCGTGGGGCCCGCCTTCGCCTTCAAGGAGGAGGTCGACGACGGCGGCGACCTGGGCGTCACCATCACCGCCACGCGCGCCGACCCGGAACGGGCACGACGGGTCGCACGGCTGGCCCTGCGCCTGGCCTCGCTGCGTCACAAGCCGGCGGCCGACAAGCGCGTGGCCGTCGTGCTCTCCGCCTACCCGACCAAGCGGAGCCGGCTGGGCAACGCCGTCGGCCTGGACTCGCCCGCGTCGGCCATCCACCTCCTGCACGCCCTGCGGGACGCCGGCTACCGGGTGGACCGCATCCCCGCCGACGGCGACAGCCTCATGGCGGAACTGGCCGACCGCCTCACCTACGACTCCCCGGCGTTGACCCCGCACCAGGCGGCCGCCACCGCCGGACGCCTCCCCGCCGCCGAATACGTCGAGTGGTACTCGACGCTGCCCGACGACGCCCGCTCGGTCGTCGAGCACGTGTGGGGACCGGCGCCGGGCGAGGTCTACGTCCATGACCAGCACCTGTGCCTCCCGGGCCTCGACCTGGGCGGCGTCCTGGTCGCTATCCAGCCGCCCCGGGGCTTCGGGTCCGACCCAATCGGGACGTACCACGCGCCCGACGTTCCCCCGCCCCACCACTACCTGGCGTTCTACCGGTGGCTGGACGTGGGGTGGGGCGCCGACGCCGTCGTCCACCTGGGCAAGCACGGCACGCTGGAGTGGCTCCCGGGCAAGGCCAACGCCCTCTCGGCCTCCTGCTTCCCCGACGCCGCCCTGGCCGACCTGCCCCTCGTCTACCCGTTCATCGTGAACGACCCCGGTGAAGGCACGCAGGCCAAGCGCCGGGCCCACGCCGTGGTGGTCGACCACCTGGTGCCGCCCATGACCAGGGCCGAGACGTACGACGACCTGGCCCGGCTGGAGCACCTGCTCGACGCCTACGCCAGCGCCCAAGCCATGGACCCGGCCAAGCTGCCGGTCCTGCGCCGCCAGGTCTGGGACCTGCTGGTCGAGGCCGAGATCCACCGCGACCTGGGACTCGGGGGTGAGCCCGCCGAGGACGAGTTCGCCGACGTGGTCCTGCACGTGGACGGCTACCTGTGCGCCCTCAAGGACGCCCAGATCCGGGGCGGCCTCCACGTGCTCGGACAGCCGCCGGCCGGCGACGCCCTCGTCGACCTCGTCCTGGCCGTGACCCGGCTGCCGCAGGGAACGGTGCCCTCGCTGCGGGCGACGGTGGCCGCGGGGCTGAACATCGACCTGGCAGCCGGTGGGCGCACCGAGGTCGATGCCGTTGAGGCCGAGGCCCGGCGGCGGGTAGAGGGCCTGGCCGCCGCCGGCTGGACGTTCGACGGTGACGACCCGACCCTTCGGTGGGTCGCCGAGCGGCTGATCCCCGCCCTGCACGGCACGACCGACGAGATCGCCAACGTGCTGGCTGCCCTCGACGGCCGCTACGTCCCCGCCGGGCCGAGCGGGTCGCCGACCCGGGGCGGGGCCCACGTGCTCCCGACGGGCCGGAACTTCTACTCGGTGGACCCCAAGGCCCTGCCCTCGCCCGTGTCGTGGGAGGTGGGCTGCAAGCTGGCCGACGCCGTCATCGCGCGCCACATCGACGAGGAAGGGGCGCCGCCCCGTACCGTCGGGATCGTGCTGTGGGGGACGGCGGCCATGCGCACGGGCGGCGACGATGCAGCCGAGGCCCTCGCCCTGCTCGGCGTGCGTCCCGTGTGGGAACCGGAGTCGCGCCGGGTCGCCGGCCTCGAGGTTGTCCCATTGTCCGAGCTGGGACGCCCCCGCGTCGACGTGACCCTGCGCATCTCCGGCTTCTTCCGGGACGCCTTCCCGCACCTGGTCGCTTTGCTGGACGACGCCGTGCGCCTGGTTGCCGCTCTCGTCGGCGAGCCGGCCGCCGACAACCCGGTGCGGGATGCGGGCGACGCCGACGCCCGCATCTTCGGCCCGCCCCCGGGCGGCTACGGGTCGGGCATCCTGCCCGTGATCGAGAAAGGCTCGTGGCGGACCGACGCCGACCTGGCCGACGTGTACCTGCAGTGGTCGGGTTTCTCGTACCGCCGGGGTGCCATGGGCAGGGCCGAGCCTGAAGCCATGCGCCGGCGGTTCGCCGCCATCGAGATCGCGGTCAAGAACCAGGACAACCGCGAGCACGACATCTTCGACAGCGACGACTACCTCCAGGACCACGGCGGCATGGTGGCGGCCGTCCGGGCGCTGACCGGTCGCCAGCCCCACGCCTGGTTCGGCGACACCGCCAACCCTCTGGTGCCGCAGGTGCGGGCCCTGGCCGAGGAGGCGGCCCGGGTGGTGCGGTCCCGGGTCCTGAACCCCCGCTGGATCGAGGCCATGCGCCGCCACGGCTACAAGGGCGCCTTCGAACTGGCCGCCACCGTCGATTACCTGTTCGGCTACGACGCCACCACCGGCGTCGTGCAGGACTGGATGTACGAACGCGTCACCGACGCCTACGTTGCCGATCCGGACATGCGCGCCTTCTTCGCCGAGTCGAACCCCTGGGCCCTGCGGGCCATCGCCGAGCGCCTGCTGGAGGCCGGCCAAAGGGGCATGTGGTCGGAGCCGTCCGACGCCGCCCGCAAGACCCTGGAAGACGCCGTCCTGGAGGCCGAGGGCTGGGAAGAGTCCCGCACGTGAGCGGTGGCACGTTCCCCTTCTCGGCCGTCGTCGGCCAGGCGGACGCCCAGCTGGCCCTCCTGCTGGCCGCCATCGACCCGGCCATCGGCGGTGTCCTGCTGCGCGGGGAGAAGGGCTCGGCCAAGTCGACGCTGGCCCGGGGGCTGGCCGCCCTGCTGCCCGACGGCGCCCCCTTCGTGGAACTGCCCATCGGCGCCACCGAGGACCGGGTCGTCGGCGGGTTGGACGTGGGCGCCGCCCTCGGTGGGGGAGAGGCGCGGTTGCGCCCCGGCCTGCTGGCCGCGGCCGACGGCGGCGTCCTCTACGTGGACGAGGTCAACCTCCTGCCCGACCACCTGGTGGACGTGCTCCTCGACGCCGCCGCCTCGGGCGTCCACCGCGTCGAGCGCGACGGGATCAGCCACGAGCACCCCGCCCGCTTCGTCCTGGTCGGCTCCATGAACCCCGAGGAGGGCGAGCTGCGCCCTCAGCTGCTCGACCGCTTCGGCCTCACGGCCGAGGTCCGGGCCCCGTCCGACCCGGCACTTCGGGCCGAGGTCGTCCGCCGCCGCCTGGCCTTCGAGGCCGGTGCGGGCATGGGCGCCGACGAGACCCTGGCCGCCCGGTTGGGCGGAGCCGCGCCGGGATCGCTTCCCGACGAGGTCATCACCTTCGCCGCCCGCCTTGCGCTGTCGGTGGGCGCCGAAGGACTGCGGGCCGACCTTGTGCTGTGCCGGGCGGCGGCGGCCCTGGCCGGGTGGGAGAGCCGCACGCAGGCGACCGTCGAAGACGTCGAGCGCGTCGCGCCCCTGGCCCTCGTCCACCGCCGCCGCCGCCGTCCCTTCGACCCACCGTCGCTCCCGCCCGAGGAGTTGCAGCAGGCCCTGGCCGACGCGCGCGAGCAGCAGTCCGGGGACGACGAGATCGGGGGGGAGTGGGAGGCCGACGTCCTGCCCAACGGCGCCGCGCCGGTCGCCCTCGACACGCGTCAAGCGGCCCCGCCTACGACG
>JBOGID010000148.1:0-2872 GCA_050742295.1 Acidimicrobiales bacterium
CGGCGTAGTAACCCCACGGGTCGCGCTCGGGGTCGGCCTGGCGCCGGGCCCGAGCCACCAGGTCGGGACGCTCGGCGCTCCACACCGCCATCCAGTAGCCGACCTGGTCGCGGAACGTCGGCATCGGCAGGTCGTCCTCGGAGCACACGTCGTCGCCACGCGCCACGGCGCCATCGTACCGGCGGCGTCGTCCCGATTTGGCCCCTGGCGGGGCCAGGGGGCGGCCGGCGCCGGCCTCCCCCCGCTCGCTCGTCGCTCGCCCCCCTCCTCAGCGACCAGATTGTTTCTCGGGGCTTCCCAGTGCGCAGCGCTGTGTTCATGGCGGCCGCAACGGGCCTGGGGCCCGGCGCCCGCCCGAGGCGCTGCTGTAGCGGGCCCGGTGCGACCGTCGTCGGTGCCGGCCACCGGGGGGACGCAGTCCCTATGTCAAGGCCCGCTGCACACCCTCGCTGCAGGCGAGGCCCGTGGCCGCCTGCGGCGGCCGCCTCCTCGTCCTCCGGGGGGCTGGCGCCCCCCCTGCCCCCCTGCCTCACCTTCGCTGCGGGCGCTGCGCTCTGCGGCCTACGGCCTCCGGCCTTGACATTCGCCCCGGGCCCGCTGGTGAGGGACGCCCCCGAGAAGGACTCGGAGGACAAAGGAGCGATCCCATGGACTCTTCCCTCACCAGCCCGTTGCGCATCACCGCCTGGGCGGACGCGGTCATCGACCGCATCGGCCACCTGCCCACTTCTGCCTATTTCGAGTGGGTCTGGCTGCCGCGAGTCGGCCCGTCGACGGCATGGGCCTACCGCCGCCTCACGGAGGGCCTATCGACCCAGCCCGACGGCTACAGCGTCGAGCTCGACATCCTCGCCGCCTGGCTCGGCCTCGGCGGCACGGGCCACCAGGCGCCGCTCGTGCGCAGCCTGCGCCGCCTCGTCCGCTTTCACCTAGCCCTCCAGCTCGACGAGCACACGCTCGGGGTACGCCGCCGGGTCCCGCCCCTGACCACGCCCCAGCTCCGCAACCTGCACCCCACCCTCCAGCGGGCCCACCTGCGGATGGTGAACACCACCACGGCGCCCGCAGGAGCCGCCGCCCCCAGGGCCGCCTCCGGCTGAGCCGGCGCCCGAATCGCGACCGCGCCCTGTCGGGGAAGCAGGGCGCGGCCGCGTCGCGCCTTCCCCCTTCACGACAGCTCATCAGGAGGTGATCCCGTGTCCCTGTCCACCGACCCCTACCAGCTCCCCTACGAGGGCCTGCGCGACGGCTGGCTCTGTCTCGACGACCTCGGCCCCGACCAGGCCGGCGTCCAGGTGTGGCTTCGACTGACCGATCCCTGCCCCCTCCACAACGACCCTGCCGCGCCCTGCCACAACGTCGTCGTGCGCGAGGTCGACGCCGCCGGCGTCGTCACCCGCTACCGGCACTGCGACCCCGACGGACACCAGCCGCCCGCCGGCGAGCAGGCCGTGGTGCGCGCTCGGGTCCTGTGGGGCGACGGCAACGCCGAGGTACTCGGGGCGGCGCATGCCGCCTACTTCCACCACCTCGTCGCCACTAACCGGCCGTCGGTGTGAACGCCAAGCGCCCTCCGCCCCCACGCCTGTTCACCGCCCCCGGCGACGACCCGCCGGCACGGGGCCCGACCTCCTACCGCGTGACGGTTCCCGGCGGCGGCGTCATCGCCCGTTCCACGAACCTTCCCTTCGCCGTGGCTCAGGCCCGGGCGCTTGCGCTCCGGGGCTACGCCGCCTGGCTTCGCGACGACGACGGCAACTGCGTCGAAGTCGCCCGAACACCCGACGGCCTCACGGCCACCTCAACCACCAACCCGCCGTGGCTCACCACCTGCCAAGCGCTGCTGGCCGAGCACGGCTGATACCCACAAAGGAGACGAACACCGTGTACCAGGACCTTTCCACCGACCTCGTCCGTCCCGCCGCCGACAATCTCCGCCGCCGCACCGGCGACGTCTCGGACATCGTCGCCAGCATCAAGGAGAACCCGACCCTCGGCATCATCGAGCCGCTGGTGGTCGCTCCCCAGGAGGACGGCACCTACGTCATCGTCGCCGGCGCCAGGCGCCACGCGGCGGCCGTCAAGGCAGAGCTGGCCACCGTTCCCTGCATCGTCAGGCCCATGACCGAGGAGGAGCGCGTTCTCGCCATGCTCATCGAGAACGACGCCAGGCATCCGCTTCGCATCACCGAGCAGGCCGCCGGGTACTTTCGGCTCGTCGAGGCAGGCTGGCGGATCAAGGACGCCGCGAAAGCAACGGGTCGCACGGCCAAGCACGTCGCCGCCCGCCTGGCCCTGCTGCAGCTGCCCGCCGAGATCCGGGCCAAGGTCGACGACGCCGAGATCACCGTCGGCGACGCCGCCCTGCTCCTCAAGCTCCGCCACCACCCGGACATCCTTCAGGAGGTGGCCAGCTCAGTCGCCGAGGGCGAGGACAACGACGTCGCCTGGGCCGTCGGCCAGGCCCTGGCGGCGATCGAGCGTCAGGCTCGCCGCACGGCCGCCATGGCGGAGCTGGCCGCCGCGGGCGTCGCGGCCGTGGAGCACGACGGCTACGGGCTCCCGCAGGGCGTGGCCGAGATCGGGGCGCACCGCGGGCTCGACGTCGAGGCCCACGCCGGCGAGGACTGCCACGTCGTCGTCGTCGGCCGGGACGGGAACCAGCGCCCGGGCTGCGTCGACCCCGGCCGCCACGCCAAGAAGGGGGCCAGCGGGCTCAAGGTCACGAGGCAGAACCCGGCCGCCACCGACCACGATCTGGCCCAGCGGGCCGAGCAGAAGGCCCTGCGGGCGGCGGCCGCCACGCGGGCGGAGTACCTGCGGGAGCTGCTCGGGCGACGGCAGGCCAAGGCCAACGTCATCGGCCTCGTCC
>JBOGID010000149.1:0-28903 GCA_050742295.1 Acidimicrobiales bacterium
CGGCGGGGTTGTCGCGGTCGTCGCCGTGGGCGTCGTGGGCACCGCCCCGCGCCACCGGCGGGGAACGTCCACGGTGCAGGCCGGCAACCCGCCAACCGCGCCCGCCGCCGTCCCCACGACGGCACCAGCACCGGCGCCGACCTGCCGCCCCGCAACCGCCCTATGCGCTCCGCCTGCCCCTCGGGTACACGGGCCCGGAGGCCGGGCCTGCCCAGGAAGCGGAATTCGCTCCCGTCGGGGGCCAGCTGGTCCTCCGCTGGGTGACCGGCGGAGGCAGCATCGAGCTGCGCTGGCCGCAGGGCCCGAGCCTGCCCAACCCCTTTGAGGGGGCGCCCACGGATCCGGCGGGCCCGGTGCGGGTCGCATCGAGTTCGGTGTTCGGCCCCCGGCAGATCGCGGGTGGGGTCACGGTCCGCTGCCTGCTCTTCCACATGCTGGGAGGCGAGCTCCCGGCCGCGTGCGGGAGCCTCCAGGTGGCCGTCTTCGACCTCGATCCGACGCGGCTGGAGAGCACGGTGGACGGGCTGCGGCGGGCGCCGTTCGTCCCCACCGCGCCACTCATCGCCTCCTCGGAGATCCGCGACGCCGCCCCCACGGTGATCGGGTGCCGCGCGCCCCCAGGTGGCAGCGCCCCCCCGAACCACCTGGGAACCGGGGACGGCCGGTCGTACCCAACCCCGGCAGTGGCCTGGCCGAGTTCGTCGAGCAGCACCGCACCGTCCTGCAACGGGGCTACGTCGAGATGCGCCTGCCCGACGGCACCATCGCCTACGGCGCCCAGGTGGACGGGTCGTTCGTGACCGTCGTCCAGGTGGCCCCCCTTGGAACGGGCTGGGTCGTGACCGGCTTCGAGCTCAGCGGCTGCTGAGCGTCACGCGAGCAGCTCGCCGTCCTTGTAGACGGAGATGGCCCCTGTCGGGCAGGCCTCGGCCGCCTCGATGATGGTGTCCAAGGGTTCGCCCGCCGGATTGTGGACGGTGGAAACGCGCTGCTCGTCGAGCTCGAACACGCCGGGGGCGGCGTTGATACAGGCCTTGGTGGCGATGCATCGCTGGCGGCTGATCTTGATCTCGATCACGGGCTTCTTCGGATTCGGCTTCGGCTTGGGTTTGGGTTGGGCGCCTGCTCGGCGGGGTCTGCCACGCGAGGAGCCTATCGGGGTAGCCTCGGGTACCCTCGGGCTCACATGTGCGGCATCGTTGCGGTCCTTCGCCGTCCGTGCCGCCGGCCGGTGCCGTCCGGCGACGAGTTGCTCGCGACTCTCGACCTGGCCCTGGGCCTTGCCGCATCCGATCTGGCATGGTTGGCCGACGCCGCCGTGGCGGTGGATCAGGTTGACGCCGCTCTCAAGGGCGTGCCCGGCGTCACTGCCCTCCTGACCTCCCCCGGCCTGGCGGCCGCCATCGACGCCCGTGCGGCCCGGCTCGACGCCGAGGTGGCCCGGGTCGAGAGGCTCCTCGACTCCGGCGGTCACGGCCTCACCACTGCCGAGATCGAGGCCGTCAACGCCGCCCTCGTCCGCCTCAAGGACGGGTTGTGGGCCATCCGCCACGACCGGCTGCGCACGGCGCCGGCGGTACTCGACCTGGCCGGCCCCGACCCGGGCCGCACCGCGATCGAGGCCTACACGTCCATCCAGGTCGCCCTGTCGGCCATCGACCGGCTGGAGGTTCGGGGGCGGGACTCGGCCGGCCTTCACATCCTCGTGGAAGGGCACGGCCTCGACCTCTCGGCGGAAGACCTCCAAGGACGGGCCGACGACCGGCTCTTCACGTCCCTCGCGGTCCGGACGCCGGGCCAGCAGCTGGCCTTCGTCTACAAGGCGGCGGCCGAGATCGGTGAGCTGGGCGACAACACCCGCCACCTGCGCGACGCGGTGCGGGCCGACGACCTCCTGCGCCGGGCCCTCCACGCGCCGACCGCAAGGGCCATGGTGCTCGGCCACACCCGCTGGGCCAGCGTCGGCATCATTTCGGAGGCCAACGCCCACCCCCTCAACCAGGAGGAGGAGGGTCGGGACGCCGGGCCGTACGTCGTCGGCGTCCTCAACGGGGACGTCGACAACTACGCGGCCCTGAAGGCCCGCGAAGACCTGGTGGTGCCGGTCGAGGTCACGACCGACGCCAAGGTCATCCCGGTGCTGCTGTCGCGCCGGCGGGCCGAGGGCGCCAACCTCCAGGACGCCTTCCTCGCCACCGCCAACTGCCTGGAAGGTTCCGTGGCCATCGCCGCCGCCTGCGGCGACGACCCCCGCACGCTGCTCCTCGGCCTCCGGGGCAGCGGCCAGGCCCTCTATGTCGGACTGGCCGAGGATGAGTTCGTGGTGGCCAGCGAGCCGTACGGGCTGGTCGAGGAGACGGCCCGCTACCTCCGCATGGACGGCGAGTCGGGCGAGGTCCCGGGGCAGGTCCTCGTCCTCGACGCCGACCGCGCCGGCGACCTCGAAGGCATCACCCGCCGGGGCTACGACGGCGGCGCGATGCCGGTCGCCGGCCGGGAGGTCCGCACCGCCGAGATCACGACACGCGACGTCGACCGGGCCAGTTTCCCGCACTACCTCCTCAAGGAGATCTCCCAGGCGCCGATGTCGGTGCAGAAGACGCTGCGGGGCCGGTTGCAGAATCACGCCGGGCACTGGACGGTCGTGCTCGGCGACGAGACCCTGCCGCCCGCGATCCGCGAACGGCTGCGCACGGGCGCCATTCGCCGCGTCCTGGCCATCGGCCAGGGGACGGCCGCCGTGGCCGCCCAGAGCCTGGTCGCCGTGCTGGCGCCCGTCCTGGCAAGGTCCGAGGTCACCGTCGACGCCACACTGGCCACCGAGCTGTCGGGGTTCGGCCTGGCCGACGACATGAGCGACACGCTGGTGGTGGCCGTCAGCCAATCGGGGACGACGACCGACACCAACCGCACTGTCGACCTGGTGCGGGGACGGGGCGCAGCCGTGATCGGCATCGTCAACCGCCGCAACAGCGACCTCGTCGAGAAGGTCGACGGGGTGCTGTACACGTCCGATGGTCGGGACGTGGAGATGGCGGTGCCGTCCACCAAGGCGTTCTACGCCCAGGTGGCGGCGGGCGTTCTCCTGTCGGCCGCCATCGCCGAGGAACTCGGGGCCAAGCGGCGGGTGGCGCCCTCCCTGCTGGCCGGCCTGGCCGACCTGCCGGCGGCCATGGACGAGGTGCTGGCGCGCCGGCCCGCCATCGCCGCCGCCGCCCACCGCCACGCCCCGTCCCGCCGGTACTGGGCGGTCGTGGGCAACGGGGGTAACCGAATCGCCGCCCAAGAGCTGCGCATCAAGCTGTCCGAGCTCTGCTACAAGTCGATCGCCTACGACCAGACCGAGGACAAAAAGCACATCGACCTGTCCTCGGAGCCGATGATCCTGGTGTGCGCGGCCGGCCTGTCCGGCACCAACGCCGACGACGTGGCCAAGGAGGTGGCGATCTACCGGGCCCACAAGGCGGCGCCCATCGTGATCGCCGACGAGAACGGCTCGGGGCCGGGCTCGGGCCCGGGCTCGGGCGCAGGCCGGTTCGACGCCGCCCTGGAAGTCCTGGCCGTCCCCGCCCTGGAACCGGCCCTGGGCTTCGTCCTAGCAGCCATGGTCGGCCACCTGTTCGGCTACGAGGCGGCGCTGGCCATCGACGGCCAGGCCCGCCCGCTGCGGGAGGTGCGGGCCGCGGTCGAGGCGGTCATCGGTGGCGAGGACGGGCTCGACGTGCTGGAGGCGCTGGCCCCCCTCGCCGCCCGCCCGGCGGCCGCGTTCCTCCACGGCCTGCGGGACGGCAGCTACAACGGCCACCTCGAAGCCAGCACCGCCGTGCGGGTGGCCAACCTGCTGCGCCACGCCACGTCCGACCGCGGCCTGGAGGACTACGAGTCCGAGACGGGGCGGGTGGCCACGCCCACCGCCTTCCTGGCCGACCTGACCGACTCGCTGACCAAGGCCATCGGGGAGCTGACCCGTCCTATCGACGCCATCAAGCACCAGGCCAAGACCGTCACCGTGGGCATCTCCCGGTCCGAGGAGGCGCTCTACGCCAGCCGGCTGGTGCAGGCCGTGCTCGCCGCGGGCACGCCCCGGGACCGCCTCGGCTACCGGGCCCTGCGCTCCCTCGCCACCCTCGAACCGGCCGTGGCCCAGGTGGCGGGCTGGACCCGCTACCAGATCGAGGGAACCGACGACGCCGCCACCATCCGTGTCGTCGACCGCGGCGGCATTGCCCGCGAGATCCCGACCCGCACCGACCAGGACCCGCGCCTGCGGGGCTCCAAGCACCGCGCCGCCACCCTGCGGGAAGTCCTGGTGGCACGGGGCGGCGCCGACCAGCGGACGGTGGTCATCGTCCCCGAGGTCAAGGGCGACGTGACCGGCATCACCCTGCTCCAGGCCACGTTCCACGACCGGCTGCCGGCCGGCGTCGCCCAGTCGGTCCTGGCCGGCTACCTCGACCGCTACGACGCCCTTGTCGACGCCGTGACCGAGCGGGTGCCCGCCTTCGACGAATCCGTGCTGGGCGAGATCCCGATCGTGGACCTCCTCACCCAGCCCGTCCACCTGCTGGCCGAACACTGGCGGGGGCGCGAGTAGATTCGTCGTCTCGTATGGACCGACCGCCGCCCGACCCCCAGAAGCTGCTCGCCGCCTGGCTGGAGTGGGAGCGCGGCGAGACCCCGCCCGGCCGCGTCATGAGCAACCTCAAGACGGCCGGCATGCGTGAGCTGCTCGAGGAACTGGCGGCCCCTCACCCCGCAGAGACCTGACCCGCCAGGTCATCCCCCGCCCGCCGCACGCCCGCCCCGGCGAGGCGCCGCCGTGGCCGGCCGCCGTCGACATCACCCTGGACGACGTCCGGCGGCTGTTCGGCGAGCCGGTGGGCGACGACCCTCCACAAGCCGTCGCCGCCGCCCTCGTAGCCGCGTTCGAGGAGGACGGCCAGGCCCGGGTCGTGCTCATCCGGCGTGCCACCGGACTGGCCCTCAATCCGGGCGAGATGGCGTTCCCCGGGGGCAAGGTCGAGCCGGGTGAGGCCATGGTGGACGCCGCCCTCCGCGAAGCCACGGAGGAGGTGGGGCTGGACCCATCCGCCGTCGAGGTCGTCGGCTGGCTCGACCGGGTGACTGGACGTCAGTCCGGGTCGGTGGTCCTGCCCGTCGTCGGCCTGCTGCAGGCCCGGCCCGTGCTCATTCCCGCCGCGGCCGAGGTCGACGAGGTGTCCGACATCGCCCTGTCCGCGCTGCTGTCGTGCTGCTCTACCGAGGTGTGGGGCGAGCGGGACATGTACTTCTTCGAGGCCGGCCAGGACATCATTTGGGGGCTCACGGCGCGGGTCCTCTACCAACTCCTGTGCCGGCTCACCGAGCGAACAGCGCCACCAGGACCGGCGCCAGCACCAGCGCCGGGAGGAACGAGCCCACCCGCACCTTCTTGAGGTCGAGCAGCCGCACGCCGATCCCGAGGATCATCACGCCGCCGGTCGCCGTCATCTCGTCGATCATCCGCTCGGTGAGGAACCGGTCGGCGGCTCCCGCGCCCAGCGTCAGCCCGCCCTGCACGACGGCGATGGTCAGCACGCTGAACCCGACACCCCAGCCCAGGGTCGACGCGAAGATCACGGCGACGAGGCCGTCGAGGGCCGACTTCACGAACAGCAGCTGGGCGTGGTCGGGGCCGCCCAGCCCGTCCCGGATCGAGCCCACGATGGTCAGCGGGCCGACGCAGAACAGCAGGCTGGCGGCCACGAACCCCTCGGTGAACGTCGACCTCTTCTCGGTCTCGGACGACTCGAACCGCCGCCGGATCCGGCCGCCCAGACCTTCCAGCCGCTCCTCGATCTGGAGCAGCTCGCCGATGACGGCCCCGGCGACGAGGGCCACCAGGGGGAACACGATGTTGTGGCTGTCAGTGGCCGACTGCACCCCGATGACGATCGTCATCAGCCCGACGCCTGAGAGGACGGTCGTCCGCAGCCGTTCCGGCAGCCGTGTGCCGGCCAGCAGCCCGATCGCCGTCCCCGCCAGGACGGTGAGGACGTTGACGACCGTCCCGATGCCGCGCACGGGGTCAGCGTCCTAGTCGGCGATCTTCTTGGCCCGGCTCGGGGCCACCCGCGGCGGTTCGCCCGGCATCTTGGGGTAGACGGGCGGCCACGGCGCGTCGAGCAGGCCGTTGGCCCGGTCGCGTTCGTGCAGCTCAAGCAGCGGGTCGAGCGACTGCAGGTCGGCGATGCCGTCCCAGGGGTCGCCCTTTTCGGCCACCCGGACGGGCACGGTCGCAATCGTGAAGATGTCGGGGTGGGCCGCGTCCAGTTCGTCCCAGGTGAACGGAGTGGACACGTTGGCTCCGGGCCGGGCCCGCACCGACCACGCCCCGAACACCGTCTTGTGGGGCGCGTTCTGGTTGAAGTCCACGAACACCCGCGTGCCCCGTTCCTCCTTCCACCAGGCGGCGGTGATGAGGTCGGGACGGCGGCGCTCCAGCTCCCGGGCCACGGCCACGGCCGACGAGCGCACGTCGTAGGACGTCCAATGCGGCAGCACCCGGACGTAGATGTGGATGCCCTTGTTGCCGGTGGTCTTGGGATAGCCCCGCAGCCCGACCTCGTCGAACAGGGCCTTCACCTCGGTGGCCGCCTCCTGGAGCATGGGCCACGTCACGCCCGGCGTGGGGTCGAGGTCGATGCGCAGCTCGTCGGCGTGCTCGGGGTCGGCGGCCTTGGACGGCCACACGTGGAACCCGAGGCAGGCCATGTTCACGGCCCACAGGACGTGGGCCAGGTCGGCGATGACGAGGGCCCGCGAGGTGGTGCCGTTGGGCGTCGAGACGATGGTCGTCTCCAGCCAGTCGGGCGCGTTGTCGCCCACCCGCTTCTGGAAGAACGACGACCCGCCGGCCCCGTTCGGGAACCGCTGCAGCAGCACCGGCCGCCCACCCATGGCCGCCAGCAAGGGTCCCTCCACCGACTGGTAGAAGCGGACGAGGTCGAGCTTGGTGTCGCCCCGCTCCTCGAAGAACACCTTGTCCGGATGGGTGATCGTCAGGTCGCGGCCCCCCGCCTCGACCACGACGCCGCCCGTGCTGCCGTCCGCTTCGGCCATGAGCCACCGTAGCCAGCGCTGGCCGGAAACTCGTTCGACGGGCGGCGCCGGCACCGGCATCCTTGTGGCCATGAAGCTCGCAGAAGCCCTCGCCCTCCGCAGCGACGCCCAGAAGCGCCTCGCCCAGCTCCAGTCGCGCGCCGTCGCCGTGGCGCGCTACCAGGAGGGTGAGGAGCCGGCCGAGAACGCGGCCGACCTGCTCGCCGAGGCGCGCCGGGTTGTCGAGGAGATCGAGGGACTGGTCCGGCGGGTCAACCGCACCAACGCCTCGACCGAGCTGGAGCCGGGCCTGACCATCACCGACGCCATCGCCCAGCGCGACGCGCTGGCCCTGCGCCGCAAGGTCGTGACGGCGGTGGCCGACGCCGCATCGGGCCGCGGCGGCGACGAGCACATGCACGGCATCTGGATGGCGCGCCAGCTCCGCAGCGAGCTGCGCCAGGTCACCGACCTCCCCGTCGGCGACCTGCGGCGCGAGGCGGACGACGTGGCCCGCCAGTACCGGGAGCTGGACGTGCGGCTCCAGGAGGCGAACTGGGCGACCGAGCTGGATGACTGGTGATCAAGCCCTCGTTCGGCGGCCGACGGCTCGGTCGCTGACGCAAGCATGCAGGTTACGGGTAGTCGGCCGCTCAGCCGCGAAGCGGCTGACGCAAGATCAGCAGTCATCTGGTGGACTGACGGAGGAGCTTGGTAGCGGTCCCGGCCGGAGCGAGCACGGGCCGAGGCGCCGGCGGCCTCGTTTCCGGCGCAATCCCTTGCCGGGCTTCGGGCGCGAGGGGCAGCGCATCTCGATGAGAGACTCACCGAGCAGCCTTGCACCGAGCACACGTGACCAGGCAGCGAGCACGATGCACTCCCGCGTGCTGGCCGGTCGGGGCCGCTACCGGCTCCTCCGTCTCCCACTACCGTCGGCGGCGATGCGGTGGCCGCTGGTCTCCCTGATGGTGCTGGCCGCGGCCAGCCCCGTGGCGGCGGCCCAGGAGCCGGGCGTGGCCGACCTCAAGGTCGTGGCCCACCTCGACCTGGGCACGCCCGGTCCCCACGGGGATCTGGCCGTCGCCGGCTCGACGGCCGTCGTCGCGGCCGGCGCGTGTTCGAACGGTCCGCTGACCGTCGTGAGCCTCGCCGATCCCCGCCGTCCCCGGGTCGTCGCCACCATCGCATTGCCGACGGGTGCCGCCGCCATCGACCTCGATGGCAACCGGGACACCGTCGCCGTCGCCCTGGACCCCTGCAGGAGCGGTGGGACGCTGCTCTACGACCTCGCCCGCCCCGCCGCGCCGGAGTTGCGAACGCAGGCCGAGGGGACCGTGCACGCGGTCGCCATCGCCGAGCGTCGTGACGGCCGGCGCCTCGTCCTCTCGGGCACCAACCAGGGCGTTCGCATCACCGACGTCTCCGATCCAGCCAACCCGTCCCCGGAGGCCGTGTGGACGCCGCCCACCCGCGTGCCGTGCGGTGCGGTACAGCCCTTCGAGGACGGCCGGCGGGCCTTGGCCGTCTGCGGCGACCGGGTGTACGAGCTGGACCTCTCCAGCCCGTCCTCACCGAGCCTGGCCTCGACCGCTCCGGCGGCGGCCGGTCGACCCGAGTCCGCAGTCGGCGTGCTGCTCAGCGAGCGCACGCTGGCCGTGGTGTCCGAGGACGCCCTGCGCGTGCTCGAACTGCAAGGGGGCCAGGACCCCCGTGAGGTAGCCGTCCTGCGATCGCCTGCGAACCACCCGCCCGGACGTGTGGTCGCCAGCGGGGAGCTGGCTTTCGTGGCGTGGCGCGGCGGCGGCCTGCGAGTGATCGACCTCGGCTCGCCGGGGATGCCGGCCATCGCCCGGTTCGTGCCCCCCGTCCCGACCCCGAACGTCGTGGCCGTCGCCCTGCTCCCCAACCACGTCGTGGTGACCGACGCGCAGTCGGGGCTCTGGGTCGTCGACCGTCCCAAGGAGGGGAGCAAGGAGTCGGGCTCGGACGACGTCAAGGTCCTGCTGGGCGCCCTGGCGGTGGGCGGGCTGCTGATGTTCGTCGTCGTCCCCAAGGTGGTCTCGATCCTGTCGATGGCGGGACAGGCCGCCACCGCGCCCCGCCGCGCCGCCGTCCGGCGGGCTCGCTGAGGGGTCGCCCAGTACCCCCGAAACCCCCGGTATGGTTGAGCTTTGGGCGCAGAAGGGGTGATTCCGGTTGGCTGAAGTAGAGATCGGCATCGGTAAATCCGGCCGCCAGGCGTACGGGTTCGACGACATCGCGATCGTCCCCAGCCGGCGCACACGTGATCCCGAGGATGTCGACATCTCGTGGGAGATCGACGCCTTCACGTTCGAGCTGCCGGTCATGGCCGCGGCCATGGACGGGGTCACCAGCCCGGCCAGCGCTATCGAGATCGGCCAGCTGGGCGGCGTCGGCGTCCTCAACCTCGAGGGGTTGTGGACCCGCTACGAGGACCCCGAGCCGTTGTTCGACGAGATCGCCAACCTCCCCACCGACAAGGCGACCCTGCGCATGCAGGAGATCTACGCCGAGCCCATCAAGGAGGAGCTGATCGGCCAGCGCATCGGGGAGATCAAGGAGGCAGGCGTCACGTCGTGCGCCTCGGTGACCCCGCAGCGCACCATGCAGTTCGCCGACGCCATCCTGGCCGCCGAGCTCGACCTGCTCGTCATCCAGGGCACGGTCGTGTCGGCCGAGCACGTGTCCAAGACGGTCGAGCCGCTGAACCTCAAGCAGTTCATCCGCTCGTTCGAGATCCCCGTGATCGTGGGCGGGTGCGCGTCCTACCTGACGGCCCTGCACCTCATGCGCACCGGCGCCGTGGGCGTGCTGGTGGGCGTGGGCCCGGGCCATGCCTGCACCACCCGGGCCGTGCTGGGGGTCGGTGTGCCCCAGGCCACGGCCATCGCCGACGCCGCCGGAGCCCGCATGCGCCACCTGGTCGAGACGGGGGTGTACGTGCAGGTCATCGCCGACGGGGGCATGTCGACCGGCGGCGACCTCGCCAAGGCCATCGCCTGCGGGGCCGACGCGGTGATGATCGGCTCGCCCCTGGCCGCCGCCCACGAGGCGCCCGGGCGCGGCTACCACTGGGGGATGGCGACGTTCCACCCCACCCTGCCCCGCGGCGCCCGGGTCAAGACCACGCCTCGGGGGACGCTCCGGGAGGTGCTGGTGGGCCCTGCCCACGAGAACGACGGCCGGCTCAACCTGTTCGGCGCCCTGCGCACCTCCATGGCCACCTGCGGATACGCCAACGTGAAGGAGTTCCAGAAGGCCGAGGTCATGGTGGCGCCCGCGCTCCAGACCGAGGGCAAGAGCCTCCAGCGTTCCCAGGGCGTCGGAATGGGGTCATGAACCGTTAGGCTGCACCATGGACGAACATGAACGGCCCGGCGTGGGGCAGGGGCCCCCACGCTCGGGAGGAGGACGGGGTTGGGGCCCCGCCCGGGGCGGCGAAGCCGCAGAAAGCATCGACCACGACACCGTTCTTGTCGTTGATTTCGGAGCGCAGTACGCACAGCTGATCGCCCGGCGGGTCCGCGAGGCGCACGTCTACAGCGAGATCGTGTCGCGGCACACGCCGGTCGCCGAGCTGGTGGCCCGGAAGCCGGCCGGCATCATCTTCAGCGGCGGGCCCAGATCCGTGCACGTCGAGGGCGCTCCGTCCATCGACCCTGCGATCTACGACTCGGGCGTGCCCGTCCTGGGCATCTGCTACGGCGCCCAGCTGGTCGCCCAGCAGCTGGGCGGCGAGGTGGCCCGCACCGGCATGGGCGAGTACGGCCGCACCGTGCTCGACGTGGTGGCGTCGTCGGTGCTGTTCGGCGAGCTCCCGGCCACCCAGGACGTGTGGATGAGCCACGGCGATTCGATCACGCTGGCGCCGCCCGGGTTCACGGTCACGGCCGCCACCGCCTCGGTGCCCGTCGCCGCCCTGGAGGACGCCGAGCGCCGCATCTACGGCGTGCAGTTCCACCCCGAGGTGGTGCACACCGACCGGGGCCAGGAGATCCTGAAGCATTTCCTGTACGACGTGTGCGGCTGCCGTCCCCGCTGGACGATGGTCTCGATCATCGAGCACGCGGTCCAGGCGATCCGCACCCAGGTCGGCACCGAGAAGGTGATCTGCGGGCTGTCGGGCGGTGTCGACTCGGCGGTGGCGGCGGCGCTGGTGCACAAGGCGGTCGGCGACCAGCTCACCTGTGTGTTCGTCGACACGGGCCTGATGCGGGCGGGCGAGGCCGAGCAGGTGGAGGACACGTTCCGCCGCCAGTTCGGTGTCGACCTGGTGCACGCCAAGGCGTCCGACCGGTTCCTGGAAGCCCTGGCCGGCGTCGACGACCCCGAGCGCAAGCGCAAGATCATCGGCGAGACGTTCATCCGGGTCTTCGAGGAGGTAGCCGCCGATCTGCCCGGCCTGCGTGGCCCGAACGCAATGACAGACGCGCGGTTCCTCGTGCAAGGCACCCTGTACCCGGACGTCATCGAGTCGGGCACCAAGGACGCGGCCCGCATCAAGTCCCACCACAACGTGGGCGGGCTGCCCGACGACATGCAGTTCGAACTGGTCGAGCCGCTGCGCAACCTGTTCAAGGACGAGGTGCGGGCCGTGGGCGAGGAGCTGGGCCTGCCCGAGGACATCGTGTGGCGCCAGCCGTTCCCCGGCCCGGGCCTGGCCGTGCGGATCGTGGGCGACGTGACCCCCGAACGGCTCGACATCCTGCGCCAGGCCGACGCCATCGTGGTCGAGGAGATCAAGAAGGCCGGGCTCCACATGGTCCTGTGGCAGGCCTTCGCCGTGCTGATCGGCGTGCGCACGGTGGGCGTGATGGGCGACGAGCGCACCTACGCCTACCCAATCGTGATCCGGGCCGTGACGTCGGACGACGCCATGACCGCCGACTGGGCCCGCCTGCCCCACGACCTGCTCGACCTGCTGGCCCGCCGCATCATCAACGAGGTGCCGGGCGTCAACCGGGTGGCCTTCGACATCACGGCCAAGCCCCCCGGCACCATCGAATGGGAGTGAGCAGACAGCTCAGGACGTGACCGGTTCGGCCATGGCGAGCGCATGCTCGGCGGTGATCGGCTGACAACGAGCCTTCCGGCTACCGATCGGACGTCATCTAGCGTGCGGTGGTGACCCCAAGCATTCGCAACGTCGCCCTCGTGGCTCACGTCGACCACGGGAAGACGACGCTGGTGGACGCCATCCTGCGCCAGACGGGGGTGTTCAGCGCCCACGCCACGCTCGTCGACCGGGTGATGGACTCCAGCGACCAGGAGCGGGAACGGGGCATCACAATCCTAGCCAAGGCCGCGTCGGTGCGTTGGCGGGACACCAAGATCAACCTGGTCGACACCCCCGGCCACGCCGACTTCGGCGGCGAGGTGGAACGGGCGCTGGCCATGGTCGACGGTGTGCTGCTGCTGGTCGACGCGGCCGAGGGGCCGCTGCCCCAGACCCGCTATGTGCTGTCCAAGGCGGTGGCCGCCGACCTGCCGGCCGTGGTCGTCATCAACAAGGTCGACCGGGCCGACGCCCGGGCCGAGGACGTCCTCGACGAGATCTACCAGTTGTTCATGGACCTCGAGGTTCCCGACCACCACATCGAGTTCCCGGTCATCTCGGCCGTCGCCCGGGAGGGAAAGTCGTGGGTAGGCGTCGGTGACGCGCCGTCCGACGCCGACCTGTCGGCGTTATTGGACGCGGTGCTGCACACCGTGCCCGCCCCCATCGGCGACCCCGCCGCTCCCCTCCAGGCCCTGGTCACCAACCTCGACGCGTCGGACTACCTCGGCCGGCTCGCCATCGGGCGGGTGGAGCGGGGAACGTTCCGGGCCGGGCGCCCGGTCGTGCTCGTGCACGGGGACGGCGTCTCGCAGGCCCGCAAACCGGCCCAGTTGCTCGCGGTCGAGGGGCTGGGCCGCACGCCCGCCACCGAACTGGTGGCCGGCGACCTGTTCGTCCTGGCCGGGTTCCCCGAGGTCGAGATCGGCGACACGCTGGCAGATGCCTCCGACCCCGACCCGCTGCCCCGCCTGACCGTCGACGAGCCCGTGCTGCGGATGACGTTCGGCGTGAACACGTCCCCGCTGTCGGGCAAGGACGGGAAATACCTCACGTCCCGCCACCTGCGGGAACGGCTGGCCCGCGAGGTCCTGGGCAACGTGGCCATCCAGGTCGAGGACACCGGTTCGCCCGACATCCTCCAGGTCGCGGGACGGGGCGAGCTGCAGCTGGCCGTCCTCATCGAGTCCATGCGGCGGGAGGGCTACGAGCTGGAGGTCAGCCAGCCCGAGGTCATCACCCGGGACATCGACGGCAAGCGCCACGAGCCGGTCGAGGAGGGGATCATCGACGTGCCCGACGATCACGTGGGCACCGTCAACCAGGCCCTGGCCCCCAGGAAGGGAGCGGTGACCGACCTCCGGCCCGGCGACCCGAGCCGAACCGTCGTGTGCTTCGAGATCCCGGCCCGCGGCCTGATCGGCCTGCGCAGCGAACTGATGACCGCGACCCGAGGGACCGGTCTGCTCCACACACGTCACCGGGGCTGGATCCCCTGGGTCGGCGACCTGCCCCGACGTCGGGGCGGGGCCATGGTGGGCGACCGGCGAGGCGTGGCCGTCGCCTACGCCATGGACAACCTGCAGTTGCGGGGCGAGATGTTCGTCAGCCCCGGCGACGAGATCTACGAGGGCATGGTGGTGGGCGAGAACGCCCGCGCCGGCGACATGGTGGTGAACGTCAGCAAGGAGAAGCAGAAGACCAACATCCGCACCCACGCCGCCGACGACGCCATCAAGCTCACGCCGCCCCGCCCCCTCACCATCGAGTCGGCCATGGAATGGATCGCCGACGACGAACTGGTCGAGCTGACCCCGGCCGCCATCCGGGTGCGAAAGCGGATCCTGGCCGAGCCCGACCGCCGCCGGGTCGCCAAGCGCTGACGGGCCTTACGCGGCCCCGTCGACGACCACCCGGGCGCCGAGGGGGGCCGACAGGGGGACGATCGTCTCGAAGTACTGGGCCAGGGCGGTGCACAGGATCAGGGCGTTGGTGGTGCCCGTCCAGAGGGTGACGGTGACCTTGTCGGCGGACTCCACCACGTCCACCTTGCCGAGCACCGTGCACGGCTCGACGCCCGACCAGAACCGCACCGCGAGGGCCTGCGAGCCCGACGCCACCGCCGACTCGAAGGTGATCTTGGTCAGGTTGGAGGCGCCCAGGGTGACGCTGACCAGCTTGGGGATACCCAGCAGGGGCGGGGCCGTCGTCGGCGGCGAGATCACGGTCGGCAGCGTCGCGTTCTGCGACTGGGCCACGGTCGTCGGCGGGGCGGTCGTCGCCGGCGCCGCAGGAGGGATCTGGCCCGGCACGACCGTCGTTGTCGGCACCGCCGGCGCCGCCACCTGGCCGTTGAACGTGTCGATCCGGCCATGGACGGTGACGCTCAGCAGGAACGGCGCATGGTTTCCGAACAAGGCCCGAAGGTCGACCTCGCTGGTGCCGGATGGGATCACGGACCCGAAGAAGTTCACCGGGTAGCCGGCGGCCTGCCCGAAGATCTCGGCCCGGGCCGCTGGCTCCTTGATCGCCACCTCGGTAACCGACTTGGCGGCGATGCCGAAGACGTACGACAGGTCACCGGTCGTCATCGCCGCGGCCTGGATCGGGCGATCGTCCTGCGTCCAGCACGGCGGGCTGACGGTCGTGGTCCCGGTCCCGACGCCGCGGGCCAGGCCGAGGCAGATGCCGCCCGAGAGCTGCCGCATGGCCAGCACGCGCCAGTGGACACCGTTGGCGTCGAACTCGTGCACGGTCGCCGACTCCGGGAAGGGTTGCCGCTGGCCCAGGGCCGGCCCGGCGACGTTCCCGCCGTCACTGCTGCCGTTGGCCGCGGTGTGGACGGTCGACTCGTCGGCGGGGGTGAGGGTGATGACGCCCGCGATCAGGGCGACCACGGCGAGGGCGGCGCCGGCGCCGCTGCCGATCCGGCGGCGGGCGCGGTGGCGGCGGGCGCGGTCCTCGATCTCGGCGAGGGGAGGCGGGCTGGCAAGGGGCGGGTCGACCAGGGCTGCGAGCGGACGTTCGAGGTCAGCCATAGGTCACCTCCTGGGTCGGGGAGTCGGAGCCCAGCAGGACGGCGAGGCGCCTGCGGGCATCGTGGAGGGTGCCGGCGATCGTGCCCGAGGAAACGCCCATGGCGTCGGCCACCTCGGCCTCGGTCAGGCCGCCGAGGTAGCGCAGGGCGACGGCGGTGCGCATGCGGGGGGGCAGGGCAGTCACCGCCTCCCACACCTCGATGGCCGGTACCGGCACGGAGATCGATGTCGGGCTGGGCGCCATCCGGATCAGCAGCCGCCGTTCCAGGGCGGCCCGCCGGCAACGGCGCCGCAGCAGGTTGAGCGCCACCCGGTAGGTCCAGCCCCCGGGCGACCTCATCTCCGCGACGCGGTCCCACCGCTCCAGGGCCCGGGCGAAGGCCTCGGCCGTGACGTCGCGGGCGACGTCCACGTCTTGAGCCACCACCGCCATGGCGGCCAGCAGCTTCGGGTGTTCCGCCCGGTACCAGAGCTCGAAATCGATCTCGATGCCCACTCCAAGTCATGAGGCCACCCGATCCTTGGGTGCCCTCGAAGAAGTTTCGCATCGCTGGGACAGTCGCACCCGCCGGTAGCCTGGGCGCCACGATGCCCGAGGGCGCAGCCGACCTGCTCGCCAAGCTCAATCCGGTGCAGCGGGAGGCCGTGACCCACCCCGGCGGCCCGCTGCTGGTCGTCGCGGGCGCGGGTTCGGGCAAGACGAGGGTCCTGACCCACCGCATCGCCTGGCTGATCCGCAACCAGGGGATCTCGCCGTTCGAGATCCTCGCCATCACCTTCACCAACAAGGCGGCCGACGAGATGAAGCACCGCGTCGGCAGCCTGGTGGGGCCGGTGGCCCAGAAGATGTGGGTGTCGACGTTCCACTCGGCCTGCGTGCGGGTCCTGCGGCGGGACGCCCCCGCTCTCGGCTACACGACCAACTTCACGATCTACGACCAGTCCGACGCCGAGCGGCTGACGAGCTACGTGCTGCGCGACCTCAACCTCGACCCCAAGCGGTTCCCGGCCCGGTCGGTGCACGGCACGATCTCCGCCGCCAAGAATGAGGTCATCGGCGTCGACGCCTACCACGACCGGGCCCGCACGATCTTCGAACGTCGCATCGCCGAGGTCTACCGGGAGTACCAGAAGCGGCTCCGCGACGCCAACGCCATGGACTTCGACGACCTGCTCCTGGTGGCCGTGGAGCTGTTCCGCAAGCACCCCGACGTGCTCGAGCGCTACCAGGAACGCTTCCAGCACATCCTCGTCGACGAGTTCCAGGACACCAACCAGGCCCAGAACGAACTGGTCGTTCAACTGGCCCGCAAGCGCCGCAACATCTGCGTCGTCGGAGACAGCGACCAATCGGTCTATAAATTTCGCGGTGCCGATATCCGGAACATTTTGGAGTTCGAGGACAAGTTCCCCGACGCCACGCTGATTGTCCTGGAGCAGAACTACCGGTCGACCCAGACGATCCTCGACGCCGCCAACGCCGTCATCGCCAACAACCTGCTGCGCAAGCCCAAGGCCCTGTGGACGGAGCAGGTCGGCGGCGAGCTGATCCAGCGCTACCACGCCGAGGACGAGCACGACGAGGCGGCGTGGGTGGCCGGGGAGATGTTCCGCCTCCACGATGTTGGCCTAGACAGTGGCGAGCCGCTGCGGTGGGGCGAGATGGCCGTCTTCTACCGCACCAACGCCCAGAGCCGGGTCCTGGAGGAGCACCTGGTCCGGGTCGGCATCCCCTACAAGGTCATCGGCGGCACCCGGTTCTACGACCGCCGGGAGATCAAGGACGCCCTCGCCTACCTGCGGGTCCTGACCAACCCGACCGACGAGGTCTCGCTGCGGCGGATCCTCAACGTGCCCAAGCGGGGCATCGGCGACACCAGCGTCGGCAAGCTGGAGGCGTGGGCCAATGCCCAGGGCAAGACGTTCGCCGACTCGCTGGTGAAGGCCGAGTCGGCGGGGGTCGGCGGCAAGGCCCTCACCGGCATCCGCCACCTGGTCAACCTCCTCGACGAGCTGCGGGCCTTCGAGGGCGGACCGTCCTCGTTGTTGGAGACGCTGCTGGTGCGCAGCGGCTACCTGGCCGAACTGGAGGCTGCCGACTCCATCGAGAGCCAGGGCCGCATCGAGAACCTGGCCGAGCTGGTCGGCTCCGCCACCGAATACGTGGGCGCGGCGGTCGAGATTGGCGACGAGCCGACGCTCTCCGGCTTCCTGGAGCGGGTCAGCCTGGTGGCCGACTCCGACGACCTGAGCGACGACGGCTCCAGCGTGGTCCTCATGACCCTGCACACGGCCAAGGGGCTGGAGTTCCCGGCCGTGTTCATGATCGGGATGGAGGACGGGGTGTTCCCCCACATCCGTTCCCTGACCGAACCGGACGAGCTGGAGGAGGAACGGCGCCTCTGTTACGTGGGCATCACCCGGGCGCAGCGCCGCCTGGCCCTGACCCACGCGTGGAGCCGCCAGCTGTTCGGGTCCACGAACTACAACCCCGAGAGCCGGTTCCTCAAGGAGATCCCCGAGCACCTGATGGCAAAGCTCGGCGGGAAGCGGAAGGCGTCGAGCTGGCGGGACCGGGACCGGGATCGCGACCGGGGGTCGGGCCGCGACCGCATCGTCGAGTCGGCCCTCGGTGGTGGCGGCCGCCTCACAGCGCCGCCGCCGGTGCGCACCACCGGCGGGGAGAGCCTCGGCCTGCGGGTGGGGGAGGACGTGATGCATGCCAAGTTCGGCGAGGGGGTAATCCTCGAAATCATCGGCGAGGGCGACAAGGCAGAGGCCGTGGTGCGGTTCCCGAGCGTGGGCGAGAAGCGCTTCCTCCTGTCGTGGACTCCGTTGAAGCGGGCATAGCGGCTTGCCATTCCTCGGCCTCGTCGAACCGGCCATCTCCGACCTGGAGGTGGCTGTGCGGGTCGCCTCCGCCGCTGGCCTCGGCGGCCTCATCGGCCTGGAACGCGAGGCTGCCCACCAGCCCGCCGGGCTGCGGACGCACATCGCCGTCGCCTTGGGCGCCGCCCTGTTCGGGCTCATCTCCGTGCACGGGTTCGACGCCTACGCCCAGCCTCGGGCGGACAGCAACTACCAGATCGACGTCACCCGGGTGGCGTCGCAGGTGGTCGTGGGGATCGGGTTCCTGGGAGGCGGCACGATCATCAAGCACGGGGCGAGCGTGCGCGGCCTGACGACGGCCGCCAGCCTCTGGGTCACAGCCGCCGTCGGCCTCGCCGCCGGGGTGGGCAGCTTCGTGGCCGCCGGCATCACCACCGGCGCCCTGCTGCTCAGCCTGGTGGGCCTGCGGGCGCCCCGGGAGTGGGTCCGCCGCCGCGGCAGCCGGGGCCGGGCGACGGTGGCCGTTCACCTGGCCAAGAACACCGATCCGTCCGGCGTGATCCAGGCCTTGTACGGCCTGGAGGGCGTGGTCATCAAGGACCTGACGGTGAGCCGCCGCGAGGAGGACGGGCTCGTCGTGGACGCCGACCTTGTCGGCCCCGCGAACGTCGACCTGGCCGGCCTCCTGGCCGAGATCACCGCCCGCGATGACGTCGTCGAGGTCGAGATCGACTGACGACGCCGGGCACGCCTGCGAGCTTGCTTGCTCGAAGGTTTCCTGGAGACACACCCCAGCCGCCTGGTTTGATGCCTTCCGGCGGCGCCCACGGTGGGGTCCGGTCTGGGGGGGAAGACGGATGCGAAGGAATGGCGGTCGTATGTTGCTGGCGGTGGCGACGGGCGTCGCCGGCATCGTCTTCTCACCCACCGCGGCCCACGCCGCCGTGACGTGCGGTTCGTCGATCACGGTGCACACCACGCTGACGTCCGACCTCGTCTGCCCCGGCAACGGGCTGGTCGTGAACGCGTCCGGCGTCATCCTCAACCTGGGCGGCCACACGATCAGCGGTGTCCAGGCGCCCGAGGAACAGTTCGGGACAAGCGGCGTCATCGTCAACAGCAACCGCTCCGGCGTGATCGTCCGCAACGGGACGATTCGCGGCTTCAACCGGGGCGTCAGCGTCAACACAGGCGCCAACAACGCCCTCGTCACGGGGCTGACGTTGGACGCGAACGCGGCGGGGATCGGGATCTTCGGCAACCCCACGTCGGTCAGTGGCGCTCGCCTCGTCTCAAACACGATCACCAACACCACCCGGTTCAGTGGCATCCAGATGACGGGCACCGGGCACCGGGTCGAGGCCAACACGATCGCCAACGGCGCGAGCACGGGCATCCTGTTCAACGGTCACGACCACGTCGTGCAGGCGAACACGATCACCGATGCCGGCCAGAACGGGATCGCCCTCGGTCCGTTCCCGAGCACGCCGGGCCCGTTCAACCGC
The DNA here is from genome assembly GCA_050742295.1 of Acidimicrobiales bacterium. Taxonomy (GTDB): domain Bacteria; phylum Actinomycetota; class Acidimicrobiia; order Acidimicrobiales; family AC-14; genus JAHFUQ01. The sequence goes on from JBOGID010000149.1 coordinate 19,530, forward strand.
AACCAGATTCTGGCGAACAAGATCGTCCGGCAGGCGCGGGTGGGGCCCCAGGCGTCCGGGATCAACCTGCAGACCGGCGTCGACACAGCCGTGACGGGAAACATAGTGGACGGCCGGTCGACGGCAGGCGGCGTGTCGGTCTTCGACAGCACCGGGACCAGGGTCGCTCAGAACCAGGTGACGAGCAGCAACAGCGGCGTGAGCGTGTCGGGCGTCTCCGCCGGCACCCACCTTCTCAGCAACATCGTCACGGCCAACCGAAATGGAGTCTTCGTGGGCTCTGGGACGACCGGCAACGTGCTCGAGCGGAACCTCTCGAGCTCGAACCAGTTCGACGGCATGAACGTGACGTCGGCCGGTTCCGTGCTCACGGGGAACGTCGCCTACCGCAACGGGGCCTTCGGCATCAGGGCCGTGAACGGCGTGACCGACGGCGGCGGGAACCGGGCATTCGCCAACGGCCAAGGGCAGTGCAGCCCGAGCATCAGCTGCGCCTGAGCGGCGCCGGCGCCGTGGCCTCACTCCTCCCGAAGTCGCTCTGCGACGCGGTCGAGCGACTCGTGAGCCGAGGCAGGACGGATGTCGGTGCAGTCGCACGTGGACTCCCAGACGAACTCGTCGTACCACTCCCGCAGGGCCGTGATGAGATCGGGGTCGTCGATCACGATCCCCGCCCGTAGGTGAGGGTGGCCCTTGCGGTCGGGCAGGCCGATGAACGCCTCCTGCTCGCCGATCACCACGTCAATGGCCAAGGGGTTGCGGAAGCAGAAGCGGGTGCGGACGTTGCCGATGCTCGCCGGGTCCCGTCCCCCGGCGAGCTTGTCGGTCTTGGCCCGGATCAGGGGGAAGTACTCGGCCGTGGACGCGCAGACCCGGTAGAGGATGGTGTCCGGTTCGCCCGCCAGGCGATCGCCGACGTACTCCCAGAACGCGAGCTGCTCGGGCCCCGCCGGTTCGGCCGGGTAGTCGAGCACGTAGGCGTCGACCGTCCGCAGCGAACCGCCCCGAGGATTCCGTGCGACCATGCCGCGGACGGCTTCGTACACCTTGTCGTTGCCGATGACCACCGTGTAGGCGTCCGGCCCGCTCAGCCGCGCTGTACGCGCCCGGCCCTCGCCGCGGGCCTGGCACCGGGCCTCGATCAGCCTCGTCGAGCTGAGCCCCAGCGCACGGGCGAGGGCGCGCAGGACTTTGTCCGACGGCCAGGGACCTCCCTGCTCCCAGGCTCCGCCCTCCAGGCGCGAGAGGTATCCGGCGCTGATTCCCGCCCGCCGGGCCAGCGCCACCTGACTGAGACCCAACTCCCGCCGTCGGTCCCGGAGCATTGCCGCCAAGTCGTCCCCCATGGCCGGAGTCTGCGCGCAGAGGCCCGCGAGGTTCGACAGCGAGAAACGCGCGTTGATGCGATACTCCAACCGCCATGAGACGGTGGGGGCGGGAGGCGGGTGGGCGGATGGACGCGTTCTACACGCGGAGCATCCTCGCGTCGCGCCCCACGGTGCACATCAGCTGGCGCCTGCTTTACCGCGCCGGCGGTCTGCTTGAGCTTTCCGGGCGATCCACGGCCGGCGCCGGGATGTGGCACTGGGTGCTTCCACTCTTCGTCGTCTCCGACCTCGTCCAGTGGCTCATCCTCCGCAGGTCCGACAAGCTCGGGCTGGGGTGGAGGCTCGTTGCCGATGGACTTGACATCGCGTTCTGGAGCCTGTCGCCCCTGCCGCCGAACGGAACCTACGACGCTCCCGTCCTAGTCGGAGTCCCGCTGGCGGCAGAGGCCGGCGTCCAGCTCGGTGTCCGGGCCCTCGTCGTGCCCCTGTCAGCGCTAACCATCGTCGGCACGATCCGAACGCTCGCAGGGCGGCCCGTGTTGCCCTTCACCTTCCTGTGGCTCGTCCTCGCCGTTGGGGTGGGGTGGGCGCTCAATGCCTATTGCCGGCGCCTTTACCAGGAGGCGGAGCGGGAGCGGGCCCGGCGCAGGGACGCTGATCACCGGAGGGCGTTCATCGTTGGTCAGAACGCCGTCGCCATGGGCGCCAGCTCCGTCGTCGACGCCATCGAGGGCTTGGTGCCCGTGCTGGGCAGGCCGAGCGAGAGGTCGGCGCTCTGGCACCTGGCGGCGGGGTGGAAGACGGAACTGGGTCGGACCACTCGGGCCGAGGTCGTCTACCTCCGGGACGCCCTCGGGGAGTGGGAGCGCCGCCACAACCAGCACCCCGACCTGTCCAGCCGGGTCGAGCTGAGGTTGGCTGAGGGCCACGGGACGGTGATGCTGAGCGCCGCCCAGGCTCGCTGGTTCGTCCGATGGCTCGCCTCCCAGCAGTTGCGCGGGAGGACGCCGGTGACCGTCGTCGACGACGCAACACAGCGCCCTCCCGGAGTCGCGGTCCGGGTGCAGGTCGGTGTCCACGTGGCCTCGGTGCCCCCCGACAAGGACGCCATCCTCCGGCCCGTCGACCCCGGCCCGGTGACCTTCCTGTTCGCCGGCGGCCAGTGCCTGACGGTCCTGTCGTTGAGCGGTCCCGCCGTTCCGCTCGGGTTCGTGCTCGTCATGATGGCGATGTGCCTGGCGACGGGCCGGTGGGCGCATGGGCGGCTCCTGGCCAAGGGCCGGGCGGCCAGGCCGGCGATCCTCAGAGCGTCGGTGGCGCTGGCCGTCGCGCTGACGGTGCTGGGGTCCGCAACCGCGCGCAATGGGGTGACGGACAGCGGCGAACGGGTCTACGTCGGCGTCGGCCTGATCCTGCTGGGCTACCTCGGTGGCATCTACTGGTACGGCTTGAGCCGGAGCCAGGTCCTGCTTGTGTTCGGCGGCGTCGTGGCGTGCTCGGCGACAACGCTCCTTCTCATCGACGGCCCGCACCACGTGCGCTCGTTCCTCGCCATGTTCCTCGGCAATATTGCGACGTTCCCCACCTGCCGGCGCATCAGCGTGCTCCTGACGCGGGCCAGCGAGGAGTACGCAGTTCAGGCGCAGGAAGAGGACCGGGCGTCGGTCGAGGAGGCCTTCCAGCGGGGTCGGGACACGGTGATCGACCTGGTCCGCCAGGCCCGTGACGACGCCTGCCGGCAACTCCGCACCGTCGAGACGGCGCTCGAGCCGCGGCTGGCGACCCTGGTGTCGGAACGTTTGAAGGAGGTGGACCGACGGCTGGAGAGGATGGACACCGACCCCGCGTGGTCGTTGTCGACGACAACGAGCTGACCATGCTGGGCCTGGCCAGCGCCATCGAGGCGTCGGCCGAGGTGGAACTGGTGGCCACGCTCCATCACGGCGAGGCGCTGGCGTGGACCGACGAGTGGCACGGTGTCGACGCCGTGGTGGTCGACGCGGCCGACGAGCAGCGCGTCGGCGACCAGTTCCCTGGCGTCGCCGTGGTGCGGCGCGTGCGGTCGGTGGTGACTGATCGACGACTCCTCGTCGTCGTGGTCACCGGCCATTCGCTCCACGACGGGCTCCGCCACCGCATGGCCGACGCGGACGCCGACTTGTTCTTCAACCGCAGCGACATCGCCTCGGCGGCCACGCTTGTCGAGGTCATCCTCCATCCCGAGCGCTGGCGCCGGGTGGACGCCGCCACCGCCGTTGGCCCCCTGCCCAACCTCGGCATCGAACGCGCCGACGTCGACCAGTTCGTGGCCTACGTGGAGGAGCACGGCCTGGAGGGGGCGCTCGACCCCGACCAGCCGGCGCGCGCCGACCCGAGGTCGCGCCGCTGGCTACGCCATCGCCGGGAGATCTCCAAGGTCGCCCGCATCGAGCCCGTCAACCTCACGACCGGAAACCGGCCGCTCGAGTGGGAGGCTCCCTCGATCCGCCAGTTGAGCCGGATCTGGGCCTGGGCCGCCCGCATCGGGCGGTCCGACCGCTGACGGCGCGGCGCCGTCAGCCTCCGGCCAGGTTGACGATCAGGACGCCGGCCTCGTCGACCTCGGTGGGGAACTGGGTGAGGCCCGTCCCGTCGGCGGGGAAGGTCCGGCCTGAGCAGGGGTCGGCGAACTGGCGCTCCGTCCTGCGCCACTCCAGGACGCAGCGTCGTGGCGCGCCCGGGGCGTGGGCCTCGAAGGCCCGCCATTCGTCGTCGGTCAGGTGCTGGACGTAGATGTCGCGCGACCGGTTGAGCAGGTCCTGGAACAGGAGAGGCCCGTCGCGGTCGACGGTGCGGGCCAGCCGTTCGGCCGATCCCACCTTGAACGTCGCGGACGCCGACTGCTCCGTCGACTTGGGACCGGTGATGGCCAGCACGACGAGGAAGATGACGACGCCGGCGGCGACACCGGCCAACCCGGACACCACGGCCTTCAGCGTGCTCGGCGGAGCCTTCCTGGACACGCCTTCTAGTATGCGGCGGTGCAGCGCCGATACCGGATCGTCGTCGCCAAGCCCGGGCTCGACGGGCACGACCGCGGCGCCAAGGTCGTGGCCCGGGCCCTGCGCGACGCCGGGTTCGAGGTGATCTACACCGGCCTCCACCAGACCCCCGAGCAGGTGGCGGCCACCGTGATCCAGGAGGACGCCGACGCCGTCGGGCTCTCGCTGCTCTCGGGTGCCCACATGACCCTGTTCCCCCGCATCCTCGAACTGCTGCGCCAGGCGGGCGCCGACGACGTCCTGGTGTTCGGGGGCGGGATCATCCCCGCCGCTGACGTGTCCGCCCTTCAGGCCATGGGCGTGGCCGCCCTGTTCACGCCGGGCACGGCTCTGGGGACGATCACGAACTGGCTCGAAAAGGCGCTCGACCAGAGGGCGCCGGCGCCCGCATAGCCGCATGGACCTGTTCGAGTACCAGGGCAAGCAGTTCCTGGCCCGCTACGACGTGGCGGTGCCGCCCGGCGAGGTGGCCGACACCGTCGAGGAGGCGGTGTCGGCGGCCGACCGGATCGGCTACCCGGTCGTGGTCAAGGCCCAGGTCCGCACCGGCGGGCGGGGCAAGGCCGGCGGGATCCGGGTCGTGCGCGACGCGGCCGAAGCCGCAGCTGCCGCTCAAACCATCCTCGGCATGGACATCCGGGGCCACACCGTCCACCGGGTGTGGATCGAGCAGGCCTCCGACGTGGCTGAGGAGTACTACGCCTCATTGACGATCGATCGCAGCGGCCGGCGGTATCTGGCCCTGCTGTCGGCCAGAGGCGGGATGGACATCGAGGAGGTGGCGGCCGCCGAGCCCGACGCCATCATCCGGCTGGGGATCGAACCGGCGACGGGCCTGACCCGCGAGGACGCCGCCGTCACCGTCCTGGCCGCGCTCGGTCTGGTGGCCGACATCCACGATTCGGCCGTCGACATGCTGCTGACCCTTTTCCGGGCCTTCACCGAGGGCGACGCCGAACTGGTCGAGGTCAACCCCCTGGTCGTCACCACCGATCAGGGCGTTCGGGCCACGCAGGCCGGCCGCCGGCTCGTCGCCCTCGACGCCAAGGTGAGCCTGGACGACAGTGCCAGGTTCCGCCACCCCGAGTGGGAGGACTGGGCCACCGCCGAGTGGCACGACGAGCGGGAACGGCGGGCGCGGGAGAAGGGCCTCAACTACGTAGGCCTCGACGGCACGGTCGGCGTCATCGGCAACGGCGCCGGGCTGGTGCTGAGCACGCTCGACGTGGTCAGCGAGGCGGGGGGTTCGGCCGCCAACTTCCTCGACGTGGGCGGAGGGGCCAGCGCCGACGTCATCGCGGCGGCCCTCGAGGTGGTGGACAGCGACGACCGGGTGCGGGCTGTGCTGGTCAACATCTTCGGCGGCATCACCCGCTGCGACGAGGTCGCCAAGGGCATCCTCGACGCCATGGGACGGGTCGAGCTGCGCAGTCCCATCGTCGTCCGCCTGGACGGCACCAACGCCGAGGAGGGACGGGCCCTGCTGGCGGGCCACGAGTCCGACCGCCTGGTGTCCCAGCCGACGATGCTGGACGCGGCCCGGGCCGCGGTTGCGCTGGCGGGCGGCCGGTGAGCGTCTTCGTCGACGAACGCACCAAGGTCGTGGTCCAAGGCCTCACCGGGAGCCAGGGACGGTTCCACGGCTTGCGCAACCGGGCCTACGGCACCCAGGTGGTGGCGGGCGTGACGCCGGGCAAGGGCGGGGGAGACGTCGAGGGCATCCCCGTGTTCGACCGGGTGGCGGAGGCGGTCGCCGAGACGGGAGCCGACGCCAGCCTGGTGTTCGTCCCGGCCCGCATGGCGGCGGGCGCCGTGCTGGAGGCGGCCGAGGCTGGCATCGGGCTGGTCATCTGCATCACCGAAGGCATCCCCGTCCACGACGAGCTGCGGATGGTCGACACGCTGGCTCGCGAGTTCCCAGACACCCGGCTGGTCGGGCCCAACTGCCCCGGCGTCATCTCGCCGGGCAGGGCCAACATCGGCATCACGCCCGGCGAGATCGCCCTGCCCGGCGGCCCGGTGGGCGTCGTGTCCCGCTCCGGCACGCTGACCTACCAGGCCCTCCAGGAGCTGACACGCCACGGCATCGGCCAGACCACGTGCGTGGGGATCGGGGGTGACCCGTTCCCAGGGACGCGGTTCCTCGACTGCCTGCTGGCGTTCGAGGACGACCCCGAGACCGAGGCGGTGATCCTCATCGGCGAGATCGGGGGGGACGAGGAGGAGCGGGCCGCCCAGTTCATCGCCGACACCATGACCAAGCCGGTGGTCGCCTACGTCGCCGGGCTGACCGCTCCCCCGGGCCGGCGCATGGGCCACGCCGGCGCCATCGTCTCGGGCAGCACGGGCGGGGCGGCGGCAAAGGTCGCGGCCCTCCAGGCGGCGGGCGCCCACGTCGTATCCAACCCGACGGAGCTGGGCTCCCGGATGGCCGAGGTGCTCAGCCGCGGCTGACCGCGGCGGCGCGCCTCGACGACCGGGCGGCGGCAAGCCGACAGGCGGCGAGAGCGGCGGCGGCGATCACCGAGAGCCAGGCGCCGCGGGTCAGGACGTCGAGGTCGGCGGCCAGCTTGAGCAGGACGAAGGCGAGGGCGGAGACAGCCAGGCCGACGAGGACGCCGCGGCTGGGCCCCGGGACCGGCGGCCGGGGCGGCAGGGTGGCCAGCGCCAACCAGGCGACGGTCACCAGGGTGACCACTGCGGCTGCGATGCCGGCGGCCGCGCCGGGGCCCTGGACGGCCGTCCGTCCGGGTGCGCCACCGTGGCTGGGCGGTGGCCCGTCCCCATGCCAGGACAGAAAGAGCAGGGCGACGAGCAGCAGGACGCCGAGGACCAGGGTCGCTCGATCGAGCGTGCCAGACGTCAAGCCAGACCGGGGGTGGTCCTCGGTTCCTTGCTGATCATGAACCCACCGTAGGCCACGGCGCCGGCGCACAGGACACCGAGGAACGCCCCGAAGGCGAGGAAGTCGGTCTCGACCAGGAGCTTGAGCAGGATCAGCCCGGCCACCACGATCCCTGCGTAGAGGTGGACCTGCGGCCAGGGGACGGGCGGGTTCGGGAGCTTGGCCGAGGTGAACTTGGCGGCGATGATCTGGGCCACCATGATCACGGTGACGATGATGGCGAGGATGCCGTAGCCGCCGTTGGGCGCTTCCACGCCCGTCGCCGTGACCTCGGGCACCCGCACGCCCAGGACCGACCCCAGGTCGATCTTGTGCCACGGCAGGAACAGCAGGTCGATGATGAGGAGCAGCCCCGCGCCGAGGACGATCTTCTCACCCTTGGTGAGCTTGCTGAGATCCACGTTCCCCCCCAAAAAAATCCGGCCGCCGCGCACAAGTGAACCACGTCGGACAGCTTCTGGAAAGGGTCGCCGGGCCCGCGGCGACCGCTGGTACGGTGCCTCTGAGGTGCGCATCGGCGTCTTGGCATCCGGCAGTGGCACGAACCTGGAGGCGATCCTCGCCGCCCGGCTCCCCGTGGTCGCCGTGATCGTCGACCGCCGGTGCCGGGCCACCGAGATCGCCGAGGCGCACGGGCTCACGGCGGTCGTCGTCCAGCGGGACAGCTTCGGGCCCTCCTTCGACCGGGAGGCCTACACGGAGCGCGTCGTCGACGCCCTGGAGGCCTACGACGTCGACGTCGTGGTCATGGCCGGGTTCGGCACGATCCTGTCCAAGCAGATCCACGACGCCTATCCGGGCCGGATCCTCAACACCCACCCGGCCCTGCTGCCCGCATTCCCGGGGTGGCACGCGGTCGAGGAGGCGCTGTCTGCGGGCGTCAAGCTGACCGGGGTCACCGTGCACGTGGCGACCGTCGAGGTCGACGCCGGCCCCATCCTGGCCCAGGAGGCGGTGCCCGTCCTGCCCGGCGACACGGTCGAGACGCTGCACGAGCGCATCAAGGTTGTCGAACGGCGGTTGTACCCCGAGACCATCCGCCGTTTCGTCGAGGGACTGGAGGATGCCCAGTGAGGGCCCTGCTGTCGCTGTGGGACAAGACCGGTCTGGTCGAGCTGGCGGGGGCGCTGCACGAGCTCGGCTGGGAACTGGTGGCCAGCGGTGGTACGGCGGTCGTTCTGGGGGAGGCCGGGCTGCCGGTGACCACGGTCGAGTCCGTGACCGGCAGCCCCGAGATGCTGGGCGGGCGGGTGAAGACCCTGCACCCGTCGATCCACGGCGGCATCCTGGCCGACCGGTCCGAGCCCGAGCACCTGGCCGACCTGGAGGCGCAGGGGATCGGGGCCATCGACCTGGTCGTGTGCAACCTGTACCCCTTCGTGGCCCGGCCCTCGATCGAGACCATCGACGTGGGCGGCCCGACCATGGTGCGGGCCGCGGCCAAGAACCACGCCCACGTGGGGGTGGTCGTGGACCCCGCCGACTACCCGGCGGTGGTGGACGAGCTGCGGTCGGCGGGTGCGTTGTCGGACGGGACCCGGCAGCGGCTGGCCCGGGCCGCGTTCGCCCACACCGCCGCCTACGACTCGGCCATCGCCTCCTGGTTGACCGGGGACACCGGGCTGCCGCCCACGATCCACCTCGCCTTGGAACGAGCAGGCGAGCTGCGGTACGGCGAGAACCCCCACCAGGCCGCGGCTCGGTACCGCCAGGCCGGCGGCGCCGACTTTTGGGACTCGGTGCGCCAGCACGGCGGCATGGAGCTGTCGTACCTGAACGTGGTCGACGCCGACGCCGCCTGGCGGCTGGCCCACGACCTGGGCGACCGTCCGGGGCGTTCAGGCCACGCAGGCCGTCCGGCGGCGGCCATCATCAAGCACGCCAACCCGTGCGGCGCCGCCATCGCCACCACCCTGGCCGACGCCTATGAGCGCGCCTTCGAATGCGACGAGCGCTCGGCCTTCGGGGGGATCGTGGCGCTCAGCCAGGCGGTCGACCGGGCCACGGTGGAGCGGATGGTGGCGGCGGCGCAGGCCGACGTGGTCATCGCCCCCGGCTACACGCCGGGCACCATCGAGGCGTTGCAGGCCAAGCGGAAGA
>JBOGID010000150.1:0-14787 GCA_050742295.1 Acidimicrobiales bacterium
GCGCCGAGGGCAGCGCCAGCGGCCCGGTGGGACGGCACCGGCTCGCCACCCGCCACCTCGCCGCCCGCCACCGTGCCCGCCTCCAAGTCGTGGAGCTTGCGGAGGATCTCGGCGTGGCTGCGCAGCAGGCCAACCACGAGTAGCCCGAGCAGGGCGATGACCACAGCCTCGATCAGGACGACGACCGTCACCGGGCCCTCACACCAGGCCCCGCCAGCGCTGGTTGGTGCCGCCGTGCCATGTCCACTGGTGGATGAGGGCGCCGTCGGACTGCGACACCTGGGACACATCCAGAACCTTGCCGCTGTGCACGCTGACGACCCGGGCCGTGCCGTCGAGCAGGTTCTCGATCCGCCACCGCTGGTTGGCCCCGCCGTGCCAGGTCCACTGGTGGATGCGGCCCCCGTCGGCCGTCGAGAACTCCGCCACGTCGAGCACCTTCCCGCTGTGGGCGGCGACGAACCGGAACGTCCCGTCGAGGAGAGGCTCGACGACCCACCGCTGGTTGGCGGCGCCCGTCGGGGACCACTGCCAGATCGCAGCCCCGTCGGCGGTCGAGACCTCGCTGACGTCGAGGACCTTGCCGCTGTGGGCGGCCGTGACCACCTTGCCCGGCGGCGGTACGGGCGGCGGCGTGGTGGGAGGCGTCGGGTTTGTCGGGTTGGTGATGAGGCCTCGCCACTTCTGGCTGGCGCCGCCGTACCACGTCCACTGGTGGATCGGGGCGCCATCGGCGCGCGATACCTGCGACACGTCGAGCACCTTGCCGCTGTGCACGCTGACGATCGCGGTGTAGCCGCCGCCCGCGTCCTCGATGCGCCACCGCTGGTTGGCGCCCCCGTGCCACGTCCACTGGTGAATCAGGCCGCCGTCGGCCGTCGAGGAATCGGCCACGTCCAGCACCTTGCCACTGTGAGCAGCGACAATGCGGTAGGTGCCGTCAGGCTGGCGCTCGGCCGCCCAGCGCTGGTGGAGGGCGCCGCCAGGGGTCCACTGGCGGATGGGGGCGCCGTCTGCGAACGAGGCGTCGGCGACCTCGAACACCTTCTCGCTGTGCTGGGCGAACACCTGGTTGCCCGACCGCGGCGGCTGAGGCGCCGGGCAGTCGGCGGTGTGGTTGGCCGTCGAGTCGTCCCACAGCGTGGTCTGGTCGCAGGACGCGTACAGCTGGTAGGGCGGCGTGCAGCTCACCACCCGGCAGGCGATGGGCCCGTAGCACTCGATCTCGCGGTGGCAGTTGCCGTAGCGGAACTGGTTGCAGGCCGACCGGCGGTGGTCGCAGCGGTCCTGGCCGCACCGGCACGGGTAGGACGTGTTGCCGCACTGCACGTTGCAGTCCACGTAGTAGCGGGGGCCGTCGTTGCAGAACGAGGAGCCGTCGGCCCGCCACCAGCCCGCCTCGAACGTCCCCGGCGGGCAGGTGTTGCTGCCGTTGTTGATCGAGCAGCAGAAGTCGGTGTAGCCGTCGCAGCACGCCGAGCCGCAGTCGCAGTCGGTGCCGGCACACGAGCAGATGGCGGCGTAGGCGGTGCCGGGCTGGAGGATGTACCGCACCGGCGCCACGGCCAGGGCCGACCCCGCCATCGCCGAGCGGACCAGGAAGTTGCGGCGCGAGGTGCGGGCCCCGAGAAGGGACGAGCCCTTCTCCACCAACCACTTACTCACGCCGAGAGGAGTCCCGTCACACCGAACACCGGGCCGAGGGTACTGCGTCCCCTGGGCCTATCAAGGCATAGGGGCGGCCACCGAGAACTGCGTCTCGGACACGCTGACCTGGATCTTGCCGACCGAACCGGGGGCGGCGGACGCGGCGATGGCCGGGCTCGTCCCCCGGAACACCACCGACTGGCCGGGCCCGATCGACGACACCCGGGGGATGAAGGTGCAGCTCCCGCTGGGTGCCCGCACCAGGACCTGCTGGGGCGCCACCGCCCCGCCGCTGGTCATCTCGATGCGCAGGGGTGGGAACGGCGCGGGCTTGTCGGGGGCCTGGTTCCGCACCGTCAGCGTCACCGGGTAGGTGGACGTCCCCGCCACCGCGGGCGTGGCCGGCGGGCAGTCGTCGGGCCCGGCGGCCGCCGGCTTCGACGCGATCGACAGCGTGATGGCGTACTTGTAGCCGTCGTTGGACGTCAGGTCACCGACGAAGTCCCGGGTGGTTGCGCTGGTGGCCGTGGTTGCGCTGGTGGCCGTGGTCGTCGCTGGCGCCTGGCCGGACTCGGTCGCGGTCTCGTCGCCGCACCCCGCCAGCAGGGCCGGCACGAGCAGCAGCAGCGGCAGCACGGCGCCTTTCCTCAGGATCCCGAAGCTACCGTACGGCCGGTGGCTGAACCGGCGCGGCATTGCGCAAGTCCCCCCTGGAGGGGGTGAACGCGCGGGGCAATCGGTCCCGTCGGAGTGCTACGAGTCGACGCCGAGCAGCCGGGGCCGGGTCGCGGCCCGGGCGCCCCGCATCAGACCGAGGATGGCGACGGCCCAGGCGACGGCGCCCACGACCAAGCCCCGACGAGGCGGCCGGGGAGAGTGCGCCGCTCGACTGGGCCTGCTGGGCGGCGGCCGCGCTCTTCACCCGGGCCGACAGCCGCAGGACGACCGAGAGGGTGATGGCCCAGGGACGGCGGGATCACCCAGAGCATGAGGACGAGCCAGTCGGGCGGCGGGAAGAACCACCCGCCCACCTTCGGTCAGACGATGAGGTTGACGGCCAGCGAGTAGATCCCGAAGCCGACCAGTGTGGTGAGGTACCCGGGCACCAGGCTGGCGATCAGCTTGCCGAAGTAGATCTCCCGCTCGGTGGCGGGCGAGTGGGCCCGGAAGTCGCCCGTCCCCCGTTCCCGCTCCCCCACCAGGGTGTTGGCGCCGACGGCGGTGGAGATCGTCAACGGCACGATCACGGCCAGCGGGGCGAACAGGTAGACGGCCAGTGCGTACGACGTGCGGTCGGCCGGCCCCGCAGGCCGTGGTCTTGCCTGCGCCGTTGGGTCCCAGCAGCACGGTGACCGAGCCGGCCGGCACCGACACGCTCAGCCTGAGGTCGGACAGCCCCATCACCGCACCAAAGCTGCGGCCTACGTGGGACAGTTCGACGACCATAGGGCCAACGCCAAGGTACCGAGCGGCAATTCCCAACAAGCGCCCAACCAAGCCGTCCATCAGAATCTGCGGAAAACTTCCAACCAGCGGCCCGGCTCGTGCGTCGAACAGGTATCGACACTCTGGGAAGGAGGACGGCGTGCTCTCACTGGCGGGTCAGGGAGGCGATGGGCGCCGCCCCCGGCCCGTCTCGTTCGTCGCCGTCTACCAGGCTTTCGGGCCGCCCCGAGGCCGGCTCGTCCGGCTCTTGATGCGGATGGGCTGCGAGCGGGAGGAGTCCTGCGACATCGCCCAGGACGCGCTGGCGCGTCTCGCCGAGCGGATCGACGCCGTCCCCAACCCCGAGGCGTGGGCGACGAGGACCGCCGTCAACCTGTACCTCTCGCGCTGCCGGCACCTGCGGATGCGAGCACGCCGGCTGCCCGCCCTCGTCGCCCGCGGCTCCGCTCCCGATCCGGCGGCGACGGTGACCGATCGGATGGCGGTCGCCATGTCGGTCGGCGGGCTCGATCCCGTCCAGCGGGCGATCATCGTGCTGCGGTACTTCGAGGACTACCGGGTCCGCGAGATCGCCGAACTGCTGGGCAAGCCGGAGTGCACGGTGAAGTACCTCATCGCCCAGGCCGAGGCGGCGCTGCGGCGGGTGCTGGAGGAGGGACAATGAGCATCGACTGGCCCAAGGACCCCGTGATCGACGAGGCACTGCGCGCGTGGGGGGCGCGCTGCGATGACGCCTTGGGGTCGTGCGTCGACTCGCCCCCGACGCGCCCACCGGTGACGGGGCCGCGCCGGGCCCGCCGGCAGCCAGCTCGGGCCGCCGTCACCGTCGCCGGCATGTGCGCCCTCATCCTCGCGGGAGCGAGCGTCGGGGTGGTGGTCACCCGCACCGGGGACGACCGTCGCGGCCTCGCCGTCACGTCGGGTCAAAGCTCAGACCCGGGCGCGGCGGGGCCAACCACCACCACCGGCGCTGGCCCGGGCCCGTCGCCGGCGTCCGTCGAGGTGCGCCAGGAGGAGGCCACCGTCTCGGCCGCCAGGTTCGTTCCGGGGCCCGGGACCGAGCCGTGCCGCTCGACGCCGGCGATGACCGAGTACACCTTTCCCGGCCCCGGCCTTCCCGCCAGCGTCGCTCCCGGCGAGGACGGGTCGGTCTGGTTCACCGACTCCGACCTGCGCTCGATCGTCCACCTCCGGGTGAACGGGGCCGCCACCCGGTACCAGCTGCCCGAGGGCGTCTATCCAGGCTCGATCGCCCGGGGGGCCACGGGCGACCTGTGGTTCACCGACGCCGCCACCACGGTCGACCGTCACCGCGGCTCACCGGAGCCGCCGGCCCCGAACATCGGCCGGCTCACGCCGGAGGGCGCCCTCAGCCTGTTCCCCCTGCCGACGAGGGAGCAGCACCACCTGGGCGGTCCCGGGATGGGCAGCCTTCCGTTCGCCATCACCGCCGGCCCCGACGGGGCCATGTGGTTCACCGAAGCGGGCGCCGATCAGATCGGACGGATCACGGCCGACGGCGGCATCACCGAGTTCCCCCTCCCAGGTCGCTCGACTATGCACGCCCACCCCACCGCCATCGTGACCGGCCCGGACGGGGCGATCTGGTTCGCCCAACCCCTGCGGGAGAGCCTCGGCCGAATCGACGTGTCGACAAACGCCATCTCGGAGTTCCCCCTGCCGTCGCCGGGGGCGGGGCTGACACGGGGGAACGCCCTGACCTCCGGCCCGGCCGGGTCGCTGTGGTTCGACGACCCCAGGAACGCCGGCGTCGGTCGGTTCACCCCGGGTGCCGGGATGGCCCTGGTCCCCCTCCCCGAGGGCTCCCGGCCGACGGCCGTCGTCGCCGGACCGGACGGGAACCTCTGGCTCATCGAGGGACGTCGCCAGCGGGTCATGAGGGTTACCCCGACCGGGACGGTGACCGAGTTCCCACCAGTTGTCGGGCTCGCTCCCGTCGCGGCGGCGTCGCCCCTCACCGTCGCCTCCGATGGCGCCGTCTGGTTCACCACCGGCGGCCTCAACAAGCTGGGCCGGATCACCTGCGGCCGGCCGTGACGGCTACCCGCGGATGTAGCCGGCGTACCCCGCCATGGCGGCGTCCTGGGTCTTTACCTGGTTCACCGCCCGGCTGACCGGACGGGTGCGGCCGTGCTCCATCTCCTGGGCGCTGGCGATGCCGGCACCGGCAGCCGCGGACAGTGTGAAGGTAAGACCCAGCGTTGCGAGGGTGCGAACGGTGCGGTTCATGACGTGGACCTCCTGTCTTGACTGGGTCCACTGTGAAGCCCCAACGACGCCCGGCGGAATCGCCGCCCCGGCCACATTCGCGCGCCCGCGGGGGAGGCCGGGCTTGCCTCCCGGCTACCCCTCGCCGTCCGAGAGGCCCTTGGCCGTGAGGTAACCGAGCGAGCGCTCGGCCTTGGGGTAGCGGTTCACCAGGGCCCAGAACGCGGGCGTGTGGCCCGGTTCGGCCAGGTGGGCCAGCTCGTGGACGATCACCCCGTCGACCACCCACGGCGGCATGCCGGCCAGGCGGGACGAGATCCGCACCGTGCCCTCCGCGGGGGTGCACGAGCCCCACCGGCCGCTCTGGTTGTCGACCCACCGGATGGACGCCGGGTGGGCCAGACCGTGGCGGGCAGCCAGGACCTTGGCCCGCTCCTCCAGGTCGATCTCCCCGGCCGTGCTCCGGCGTTCGAGCCGGGCGACCAGCTTCTCGACGTGCCGGCGTTCGTCGTCCTTGCTCATGCGGGCGGGGACGGAGACCCGGATGACGCCGTCCACCACCCGTGCTTCCACGGTCTTGCGCCGGCGGGCGCTGCGCACGACGATGACGTCCACGGCGGCGCAGCGTAGGGCGGGACGGCGACCGTCCCGCGGATGTGGGGCAGCCAGGAGGCTGGTGTCATTCGCGATCGGCGCTACGCGCCGAGGCGGCGGACCTGCCTTTGACCAGCCCCTTTGCGTCGCATGAAGGCCTCCAACTGGGCGGTCGGCCGCCGGACGAGGGCCTTGACGCCAGCCTGGCTAGTCCTCGCGAACGGGCGAGGGCGCGGGTGCTACGGCCTTGCGGGACCGGGTCACGGCCACGAAGCCGCCCGTGAAGAGCACCAGGCCGACGACGCCGAGGCCGATGACCAGGGCCAGCGGGAACGTCGAGCCCGACGGGTCGGCGGTGGGCGTGAACGACTGGATCTCGGGCGCGGGGGCCGGCGCAGCCTGCACGTTCTGGACCTCGAAGAGGGCCCGGCCGGGCGTGCCCGCCACGTCGGCGCCGTCGGCGGCCCGCAGGACGGCGACCACCTGGTAGAAGCCCGGCGGCCCGTCGGGCACCCGGAACGTGGTCTCGAACGTCCCCTCCGCCGTGGGCGTCGCCTCGGCCAGCAGCTTGCCGTTGGGCGCGGCCCAGTAGATCTGCACGCCCGTCGGGTTGCCGGCGGGCACGCTGAACGACTTGCCCGAGATGGTGACCACGTCGCCGGGACGCCCGGCGGCGGTGGACAGGTTGATCGACGCAGGCGTGATGCACGCGAAGGCGGCGGCGCCCGTCACGGCAATGGCCGCGGCGACGGCGGCGAACGACCCGACTAGCACCCGTCGGCGAGACATGTGGCCCCCTCTTCACCGGCGGGCACGGGCCGCGCCGGCTTCTGCTACTCCGCTCCTGAGCCTACTTCCACTTTGGATAGAGAGGAAGGCCACGGGGCGTTCGGGGCCTTGCTCCCCCGCCGGCGCGCTCATAGTCTGGCGACGTGGGGGCACTGCGTAAGGACAAGGCGGAGGACGGGCAGGACAAGCGGCCGGCGAGGAAGCGCAGCGCCGCACCGGACATCAAACCGTCCATGGACAGCGTGCAGGGTTTCCTGCAGTTGCAGCGGACGATCGGGAACCGCGCCGTCTGTCGGCTTGCCACCGGCGGCGTCCTGCAGCCGAAGCTCCAGGTCGGTCCGGCGGGGGACCCCTACGAGCGCGAGGCCGACAGAGTCGCCGACGAGGTGATGCGCAACCTGTCGCCCACGGTTCAGACCGACGACCTGGAGTCGCCGGTGCGGCGTTCCCTGGTCGAGACCGCCGTCGGGCTGGAGGGTGGTCCCCTCGGTGCCGACACGGAGGCCGAGGTCCAGCGCCACCGGGGTGGAGGGGCGCGCCTGCCGGGGCCGCTGCAGCAGTCGATGGAGCATTCGTTCGGGGCTGACTTCGGCGGCGTGCGTGTCCACACCGGCCCTGCCGCTGACGAGCTCAGCCGCTCCATGCAGGCCAGCGCCTTCACCGTCGGCAGTGACATCTTCCTCGCCCGCGGCCAGTACCGCCCTCAGACCACGTCCGGCCAGCGGCTGCTCGCCCACGAGCTGACCCATACCGTCCAGCAGGGGGCCGTCGGCCGCACCGTGACGACGGCGGCCCCGAACACCGTCCAGCGACTCGCCGTCGACAGCGACACGTTGGCCGACTGGGACAACCTGGCGTCCGGCAAGGCGAGCGGCGGTGTCAGCGGCGTGATCTTCGCCAAGGGAGCCGACGGCAGCGAGGTCGTGGTGAAGGGTATGCAGGAGCCGCCCCAGCGGGCCATGCTGGCCCAAGACCTCATGGAGGACGTCGGCGTCACCACGACCCGCACGCGACCCGTCGCCGCCAGCTCCGCCCTCGGCCAGAAGATCCTTCAGGAGCTGGGCGCACTGGGGGGAAGACAGACAGATGCGCACGGGGTCGCGATCGCCACCAAGGTTGGGAACTGGCAGAACTACCAGACGCTGCTCCTGATGGAGCCGGCCAACGTCAAGAGCTTCTACGACCTGGCCACCAAAGGTCCCGAGCTGCCACCCCCGGTTGCGAACTTCCGTGGGGGGGCCAGGGCCATGTATGCCCAGGACATCGCCCAGCACGTCACCTTCTGGACCAACCTCCTCAGCAGCCAGCAGATGTGGACGAGCTTCGGCAAGATTTTCTATATCGACCAGTTCCTCGGCAACGAAGATCGCTTCGAGACCATGAAGATCCAGAACGTCTTTGTCGACCCCACGACGCTGGACGCCGTCGCCCTCGACAACGACACCATCGCCGCCGATTACATCAAGAAGGTTACCGAAGTCGACGCGATATCGAACAAGAACAACCCCAAGACGAACATCTCGACGATGACGACGGACGAATACATCCGAGCGATCATCCAGGGTGGCTACATCTACAACAACGACGCCTTGCAGGCACGGGCGATGGGGTCGCTCGACGAGATCTCCGGGCGGAGCGGCGAACTCGGGGCCAAGATCAATCTGAAGGTCACAACCTTCCTGGCCACGCTCCAGGGCGGCGTCGCCAACGGGAACAGCGTCAACGACAAGGCCGCGACCCAGGTCCTCACCTCCGTGCTCGCCAACACCAACAACGCGCTCACCGCGGCGCAGCGCAACATGAAGGTCGGCGCCGTGCGCGCCCGGGAGCACCTCCAGGAGATGTGCAGGACCAAGACGAAGGCCAACTCGCTCAAGGGAATGTTCGAGCGGCAACTCGATCGGTACAAGCCGGGCTACAACACCAAAGTCGATACCCTGTACAGCTGGCTTGCGCTCGAAGTCCGCTACATGTACCTGGCGTATCGCGCCACAGGAATGGATCACAACACAACGGTGGCGAAGCTCCAGAGCGACTACAAGAGCACGGTCAACAAGGCGAAGAGGACGGCAAGGACGGATCAGTCCCCCGACTATGTTCCCGAGCTGACCAAGATCAAGTAGCGACCTTCAGGGCCTCCCGCTGGGGCACGAGGTCGAGCATGCGCTCGTCGAAGGGCAGGCCGCGGCCAGACGGCAGGACGATGGCGTGCTTGGGCGACAGCTGGGTCACGAAGTCGAGGTCGTGGCTCACGAGCATCACGGTCCCCTTGAAGTGCTGCAGCGCAGCCAGGACGGCCTCCCGGGACAGGACGTCGAGGTTGTTGGTGGGTTCGTCGAGCAGCAGGAAGTTGGCTTTGCCCGCCACCAACCGGGCCAGCGACAGCTTGGTCTTCTCCCCCCCCGACAGCGTCGAGGCCTCCTGGTCGGCCACGTCGCCTTTGAGGCCGAAGTGGCCGAGAATGCCCCGCAGCTCTGCCGTGGTCATGCCCGGCGCCGACGCGGCCTGGATGACGTCGAGCACCGATGCACCGTCGGGGATGTCCTCGTGCTCCTGGGCGTAGTAGCCGAGGGTCACGTTCGCCCCGAACCGCACGCTGCCGGCGTCGTGGGCGTAGATCCCGCTCATGCAGCGCAGCAGCGTGGTCTTGCCCGCGCCGTTCGGCCCCACGACCAGGAACACCTCGCCCCGCCCGACCGTGAACCCGACCTTGCGCAGCACGGTGTTGTCGCCCAGCCGCTTGGTCAGGCCGTCGACGGTGACGACCACGTCGCCCGTGCGCACCGGTTCCGGGAACCGCACCTTGAGGGCCCTGCGCTTGACCGGCGCCAGGGTGCGGGCCTGGCGCTCGGCGATCCGGCCGATCCTGGTCTCGAGGTTCTTCCGCTTGCGGGCGGCGGTGGCGTTGCCCTGGCGGAACTTGTCGGCCGTGCGCTCCAGGCGGACGATCTCCCGCTCGGCGTTGGTCGCCTCCCGGGCCAGCGCTTCCTCGCGCTCGGCCCGCTTCTCCAGGAACTGGCCGTAGGTGCCCCGGTAGACGGTGAGCGTCCCCTGTTCGAGGGCCAGGACCCGGTCGATGGACTCGTTCATCAGCCCGATGTCGTGGCTGACAACCAGGACGGCGCCGGCCGTCGTGCGCAGGAAGTTCATGACGAACGCCTTGGCCTCGGTGTCGAGGTGGTTGGTCGGCTCGTCGAGGATGAGCAGGTCACCGCCGGCCAGCAGCATGCGGGCCAGCTCCAGGCGGCGCCGCTGGCCGCCGGAGAGCGAACCCACGTCGTGGAGCAGCGTCTCGTCGTCGAGGCCGAGGCCATTGGCGATCCGCTCGGCCGTGGACTCCAGCTCGTACCCGCCGCCCAGCCCGAACCGCGCCTCCAGCTCGCCGTAGTGGTGGACGGCGTCATCGAGGGCATCGGCATCGCCACCCGCGTCGTGCATGCGCTCGTGGGCCTCGGTGATCTCGTCCCGGAGCCGGGCCAGCGGGCTGGCGGCCACCAGGTGGTCGAACACCAGCTCCTTCTCGACCCCGGGCTGGGGTGTCGTGTCCTGGGGCAGCCAGCCGACGTGCCCGGGCAGGCGGACCTCGCCCTCGGTGGGGAGCACGTCGCCGGCGATGGTGCGCAGCAGGGTCGTCTTGCCCGCCCCGTTGGGGCCGACGAGCGCCACCTTCTCCCCCGGCAGGATCTGGAACGTGGCGCCGTCGAGCAGCACCCGGGCACCGATCTCGATTCGTAGCGATGTGACCAGCAGAGACATTGGCGCGTGAAGACCCGGGGTGGAAGGGGGACGAACGGCCAGTCTACCGGTCGCCGCCGGTTTGCCGGTGCCGAAATCGGCTTGACCTCAAGTTAACTTGAGCAGGTACGGTCCCTCGTATGGACATCAACATGTGGATGGCCCTGGAGAGCGCCATGCAGGAGGGGACACCGCGCAAGGCCGTAAACCGGGCCACCCTCCGGCGGGTCGCCGCCTTTGCGCGGCCCCACCGGCGGGCCCTCGTCGCCTTCCTCGGCCTCAGCACGGTGGCGGCGGTGCTGGGCGTGGCCACCCCGGTGCTGGCCGGCCAGGCTGTGGAGGCGATCGTCGAGGGGCGCACCACGGGCACCGTGGTCGGGTTCGCCCTGCTCATCGCCCTGGTGGCGCTAGTGGGCGCCGCCGTCGGGATGGTTGAACGGCTCCAGTCGGCCCGCATCGGCGAGGGGATCATCCTCGACCTGCGCCGGGCCGTGTTCGACCACGTGCAGGCCATGCCCATCGCCTTCTTCACCCGTACCCACACCGGCGCCTTGGTGAGTCGCCTCAACAACGACGTGATCGGGGCCCAGCGGGCGTTCACGTCGGCCCTGTCGGGGGTGCTGACCAACGTGATCGCCCTCGGCCTCACCGTGGTGGTCATGGCCCGGCTGTCGTGGCAGGTCACGCTGCTGGCCCTCGTCCTGC
The DNA here is from genome assembly GCA_050742295.1 of Acidimicrobiales bacterium. Lineage (GTDB taxonomy): Bacteria > Actinomycetota > Acidimicrobiia > Acidimicrobiales > AC-14 > JAHFUQ01. Next base: position 11,146 of record JBOGID010000150.1, read on the forward strand.
TCCCCATCTTCGTGATTCCCGCCCGCCGCGTCGGCCGACGGGTCGGCCACCTCGAACGGGAGGCGGCCGACCACAACGCGGCCATGACCACGCAGATGACCGAGCGGTTCTCGGCCCCCGGTGCGGTCCTGGTCAAGCTGTTCGGGCGGCCCGCCGACGAGTCGGCCGAGTTCGGCCTGCGGGCGGCCCGGGTGCGCGACATCGGTGTCCGCTCGGCCCTGGCCATGGAAGTGTTCATGCGGGCCCTCGTCCTGGTCTCGGGGCTGGCCCAGGCGCTCATTTATGGTCTGGGTGGCTACCTGGCCCTGCGGGGCGACTTGGCCGCGGGCACGGTCGTGACCCTGGCCCTCCTCTTGACCCGCCTGTACGCGCCGCTGACGGCCCTGGCCACCGCTCGCCTCGACGTGACCACGGCCCTCGTCAGCTTCGAGCGGGTCTTCGAGGTGCTCGACGTGGAGCCGATGATCCGCGAGGCGGAGGGCGCGGTGTCCGTGCCCGACGGACCCGTGTCGGTGGAGTTCGACGACGTGCGCTTCGCCTACCCGCCCGCCGACCGGGTCTCGATCGCATCGTTGGAGGACGTGGCCAGGCTCGACGACCGCGACAGCGGGAACGTGGTGCGGGGCGTGACGTTCACCGTCGGCGCGGGCCAGACTGTGGCCCTGGTAGGCACGTCGGGCTCCGGCAAGTCGACGCTGGCGTCCCTCGTGCCGCGGCTCTACGACGTGGACAGCGGCTCAGTGCGGTTGTCGAGCGTCGACGTGCGCCACGTGACGTTCGACTCGCTCCGGGGGACGGTCGGGATGGTGACCCAGGACGGCCACCTGTTCCACGACACCATCCGGGCCAACCTCCTGTTCGCCCGCCCCTCGGCCGGCGAAGCCGACCTGTGGGACGCACTGGAGCGGGCGCGGCTGGCGCACCTGGTCGCCTCGCTGCCCGACGGCCTCGACACCGTCGTGGGCGAGCGGGGTTACCGCCTGTCGGGCGGCGAACGCCAGCGCCTCACCATCGCCCGCCTGCTGCTGGCCCGGCCCCGGGTCGTGATCCTCGACGAGGCCACCGCCCACCTCGACTCGGGGTCGGAGGCGGCCGTCCAGGAGGCGCTGGCCGAAGCGCTGGAGGGGCGCACGGCCCTGGTCATCGCCCACCGCCTGTCGACGATCCGGGCCGCCGACCAGATCCTGGTGGTGGAGGACGGCCAGATCGTCGAGCGGGGCACCCACGCCGAACTGGTGGCTCTCGGCGGCCGCTACGCCCGCCAACTACGGGTGGGCGGCCTCGGCGAACTCGGCCAGGACGGCGTCGGACAGCCGGGGCCAGGCCTCCCTGCACCACGCCTCGAACTCCGACCCGCTGAGGACGGCGAGGGCGAGCTTGGCGTCGGGATCGACCCACAGGAACGACCCGGCGCTGCCGAAGTGGCCGAAGGTCTCCGGCGAGTTGTCGCCGCCGGTCCAGTGCGGTGACTTGAGGCTGCGGATCTCGAAGCCGAGACCCCAGTCCAGCGGGTCGTGGCGGCCAAAGCCGGGAAGCGTCCCGGCCAGGCCCGGATAGGCGACCGAGGTGGCCAGGTCGAGGGTCGGGCGCGAGATCAGGGTCGGCTCCAGTAGTTCGGCCGCGAACCTGAGGAGGTCGTCGAGCGGCCCCTCCATCGACGCCGCGGGCGAGGGCCCGAGCCCGGTCCCGGTCATGCCCAGGGGGCCGAGTACCCCCTCGGTGAGGTAGCGCTCGAAGGGCATGACGGCAGCGGCGGCCACTGCCTCGGCCAGCACCTCGTAGGCCCTGCTCGAGTAGATCCGGCGGCGGCCGGGAGGCGCGTGGACCCGGTCCTCCTCGAAGGCCAGCCCCGACGCGTGAGCCAGCAGGTGGCGCACCGTGGCACCCCGGGGGCCAGCGGGGTCGTCGAGACCGATGGTCCCCTCCTCGACGGCGACCAGGGTGGCGACGGCCGTGAGCATCTTGGTGACCGAGGCCCATGGCCGCCGGTCACCGGTGTAGCCCCGCGTGGCGAGCGCGCCCCGGCCGGGAGCCACGACGCCGGCGGCGGCCGAGCCCGACGGCCACCGGTCGATCTGCTCCAGGGCGTTCAGGGCGTAAGCCTGACCACGGGGATCGGGCGGTCCGTCTTAGCCTGGTAGCGCGAGTAGCGGCCCTTGTTGTTCTCGTCGACGATCCTCCACAGCCGGGCGTGGTCCGGATCGTTGCGCTCGACGACGGTCGCCATGGCCGGGAACCGACGGCGACCGATCTGAACCCCGACCTGGGGACGGGCGCGGACGTTGTGCAACCACGCCGGCGTTTCGTCGGCACCGCCGAGGGAAGCGACCACGAGGTAGTCCTCTCCGTCCCGGGCGTAGGCCAGGGACACGGTGCGAGTCTCCCCCGTCCGCCGACCGGTGGTGCGCATGAGGAGGCACGGGATCCCCAGCAGCCCGTGCCCGACTAGGCCGCCGCTCCCGTCGTAGATCGCCTGGTGGACCCGGAGGAGCGCCAATCCGACCCGGGTGGCAAGGTCCAAGAGGCTCACCGTAAATGTGGTTCACGGTTCGCGACCAATCCCTACTATGGCTGCCATGTTCCGCTGGCTGATCGCCCGAACACGGCTCGAACGCTCCGCCCCTTCAGGGGCTGAGGCCGGCGCGCCGCGATCCAGCGGCAAAGCCTCAGCGGCCTTGCCCGGGTAGACCCATGGCCGGGTAGCCACCCACGCTGCCCGCTGCCATTTGCTCGCCCCTGCGAAGAGCGGGGGTTCCTTCACCTTGCAAGTGGATGCCCGCAAGGGCACACCCCCCGTTCATCTGGTTCACGGGCGAGCCACCACCTTCATCCGGCCTGCTGCGCAGGCGGGGGTTCCTTCCTTTCACCCGTAGGTTCCGGGTTCGAGCCCCGGCGCCGACAGCGGCGTAGCTCAACCGGAAGAGCAACGGAAAGCGTCCTCCGCCGCCTCGGTCCCCAGGCCGGCCTCTGCTCCAAGGAGATTGCCATGACCAAGTTCTCGGGCACCCGGCGCCGCCCGCTGCGTGCCAACCTGACCGCCCCGGTGCACACCACGGGCCGGCGCACGTTCACCCACGAGGGTGGCGCCGCCTACCGCCGCGACGCCGAGTCCGACCTGTTCCTGCTGGCCGCCACCAACCTGGTCGGCGAGGACACGTTCTACGAGCGCGCCACGAATCACGGCGTTCAGGCCACGCAGGCCGGCCGTGACGAGCGCTTCAAGACCCTCGTCCACGATGTCACCGCCGCCAACCCGGCCTTCGTGGCCGGCCTGGTGCCGTACCTCCGCCAGAGCCTGCTCATGCGGTCGGCGTCGATGGTGATGGCGGCCGAGTACGTGGCCGCCGGCGGCCCGCACGGCCGCGGCGTCGTGGCCGGTGCCCTCCAGCGCGCCGACGAGACGGCCGAGCTGATCGGCTACTGGCTCACGACGCACGGCCGCCACATCCCGATGGCCGTCAAGCGGGGCGCGGCCGACGCCGTCCGCCGCCTCTACACCGAGCGGGCCGCGCTGCGGTACGACGGTCTCTCGCGCCAGGTGCGCATGGCCGACGTCATCGAGCTGGCCCACCCGCAGCCCAAGGACGACCGCCAGTCGGATCTGTTCCGCTGGCTGCTCGACCGTCGCCACCACGACGACGC
>JBOGID010000151.1:0-7109 GCA_050742295.1 Acidimicrobiales bacterium
GCGAGGACGGCGGCGAGGACGGCGGCGAGGACGGCGGCCAGGCCGGCGGCCGCGGGGTGGCCTGCTCCGGGGCGGGGTGGTGACCGTGCTCGCCGCCCGGGACCTGGCCAAGGCCTACCGGGTCCCGGGCCGCTGGGCCCCCACCGAGCGCCTGCAGGCCGTCGACGGCGTGAGCCTGGACGTGCGCGAGGGCGAGGTCGTCGGCGTGGTGGGGCGGTCGGGCGCCGGGAAGTCGACCCTCTCGCTGCTGCTGGCCCGGCTGCTCGACGCCGACGGCGGCACGCTGGCCTTCGAGGGCTCCGACCTGCTGGCCCTAGCTAGCGGGCGACGACCTGCGGGCCGCCCGCCGCCGCCTGCAGCTCCTCTTCCAGGACCCCTACGACGCGCTCTCCCCCCGCCTGACCGTGGCCCAGGCCGTGCGGGAGCCGCTCGACGCCCAGGGCCTGGGCCAGCCCGCGCACCGGGACGAGCGGGTGCGCCGGGAGCTGGCCGCCGTCCGCCTGCCCGCCACGCCTGCGTTTCTCGGCCGGCGCACCCACGAGCTGTCGGGTGGCCAGGTGCAGCGGGTGGCCTGGCCCGGGCCCTCGTCCTCGACCCCAAGCTGCTGATCGCCGACGAGCCCGTGTCCATGCTCGACCCCAGCGAGCAGGCCCGCATGCTCCAGCTCCTCAAGTCCCTCCAGGTCGAACGGGGCATGGCCATGGTGTTCGTGTCCCACGACCTGGCTGTGGTCCTGCGCGTCGCCGACCGGGTCCTGGTCATGGGCGCCGGCCGCGTCGTCGAGGAAGGCCCCGGCAGCGGGCTCCTGACGCACCCCCGCCACCCCGCCACCCAGGCCCTCCTGGCCGCCGCCGGCCGCGACGAGCTCTTCTCAGGTTCAGCGCCGCGGTAGCGGCGCCCGCACCCGGTTGTCCACGACCGTCACGCCCTCGGCCTGCAGGGCGGCGGCCTGGCGGTCGGGCTTGGGCGCGGCCAGCGAGCCGTCGGCCCGCACCACCCGCCACCACGGCAGGCCGTGGCCGTGCTGGGACAGGAACCGTCCCACGCCCCGGGCCCGGCCCGGGTAGCCGGCGGCGGCCGCCACCCAGCCGTAGGACACGACCTCGCCCTCGGCCAGGCCCAGCACCACCTCGGCGACGGCGTGGTCGAAGTCCGCCATGGCGCCGAGCAGCCTGGCACGGACGCGCAAAGGGAGGGGCGCGAAGGCCCCTCCCTTTCGCTGGCTGCGGCCCCGGCTCAGGTGCCGGCTGCGACCGCCTGCAGGTTGACCACACCCAGGGGGATCCCCGCCTTGAAGGCGGTGACGCCGAAGGTGGTGTTCAGGGCGTCGGCCGCCGTTTGGGTCAGCTTGGCCACCGTCCCGTCCAGGATCGCACCGCTGGCCGTGGGCGTGACCTTGACGGCCGTCCCGTCCAGGAACAGCAGGGGGATGCCCGACTTGCCACCGGCAGTGGCGGTCAGCATCGAGTTGGCGGGGTCGACCACGAAGTCGGTGACTTCCAGCGACTTGGTGCCGGCGCTGAACTTCAGGCCGCTGGCCTCGTGCAAGACCGAGCCGGCGATGTAGCCCGGCTTGTAGTTCACGTCGGAGTGGATGGTGGCGAAGCCGCCGGTGATCGGGAAGGCGACCGTGGACGTGGCGCTGTCGAACGTGGCCGACCCGACGGGAGCCACCGTGACGTTGAGGGACTTCAGGGCCGCGGCCGTCGAGGCGTCCAGCTTGACCGCGGTGCGGTCGCCGTTCAGGCGGGAGATGGTGGTCGTCTTGTCGGTCGTGGCGTCGTGGGTGGTCGCCGCCCCCTTGGCCACGAGCCGCACCACGCCGAGGGGCAGGCCCTCCTTGATGGCGGTGGTCTTGAAGGCGCCGTTCAGGGCGTCAGCGGCGGTCTTGGTGAGCTTGGCCACCGTTCCCTGCAGGACGACGTTGGACCCCTCCATACTGACCTTGACGTTGGTGCCGTCGAGGAACAGCAGGGGGACCTTGGGCTGGCCGCCGACGGTGCCGTAGAGCATGGAGTTGCCGGGGTCGACCACGAAGTCGGACAGGCCGACCTTGGTCGCACCGGCCGAGAGGGTGAAGCCGCTCCCGGCGTGCTGCACCGAGCCCTGGATGTACCCGGGCTTGGCGCTGGCGTCGCTGTGGATCTCGGCGTAGCCGGACGTAATAGGGAAGGTGATGGTCGACGTGGCCGCGTCGAACATGGCCGAGCCCGACGGGGCCAGGGCCACACCCAGGGTCTTGAGGGCGCCCGCCGTGCCCGCGTCGATCTGCACCGACGTGCCCTCGCCGGTCAGGGCCGGGATGGCGGTCACCGTGTCCTTGCCGGCCGAGGCCGCCTGAGATCCGCTTGACGTCTCGGACCCGCCGTCGTCGCCACAGGCGGCTCCGGTCAGGGCCAGCGCCGCGCTGAGCGCGACAATTGACAGCTTTGATCGTGCTGATAGCGCCATGAATTTGCTCTCTCTTTCCCGTGCGATTCTCCGTCGGTCTTGCAGGGTTTACGGAGCTCGGCGACAGGATGGATGCAATCAGGAGCTGGTTGTAGTGACCTTCTCGGCGGAGGCATTTCCAGCCCGCCGGTAGCGCAGGGCGATGGCGACACCCGCTACCGCCCACACCAGGGCGAGGACGACGGCCAGGTTGGCCGTGTAGTTGTGCGGGAGCGACGTGGGGTTGTTGGCCGCCAGCCCGTAGGCCCGCACCAGCGGGTAGGCGAACAGGACCACGACGGCGGTGACGACCAGGGCGGCCTGGACGACGGGTCGGGCCTTGCCGCGCACGACCCGGGCCAGGCCCACGCCGGCCAGGATGGCCAGGGGCGCGACCACGAGGTCGTGCAGGAGGGCGCCCCCGATCACGAACCGGGCCAGCTGGCCAGGACGGGTGTCGATCGTCTTCTCGAAGATCCCCCGCACCCCGACGGCGATGACGGCCCAGCCGAGGGCGGCCGACACCCAGAACCCGGCCCGCCGGTTGTGCACCGGGCTGCTCACAACACCTCCACCCGGGTCACCCACTTGGTCTGCAGGACACCGGGCCGGTTGGGGGCGATCAGCCGGCACGGGAACCCGTGGTCGAGGGCCAGCCGTTCGCCGTCGAGGTGGGTAGCCAGCAGCGTGTCCCGGTCGGCGGCCTGGCCCGCGTTGAGCGTCGAGACCCGGTAGGCCCCGTTGGGCTCCAGGGACACGATCCGGACCGTCCGGTCTGGGTCGGCGCCGGCCCGGGCCAACAGGTCCCGCACCCGCACGCCCCGCCAGTTCGCCGAGTAGCTCCACCCCTCCACGCAGGCGATGGGCAGGCCGGCGTTCCGGGCGGGCAGGCCTTCCAGGGCGGCCAGGTCGAGCGACAGCGGTGTCCGCACCCGCCCGTCGACGACCAGCCGGTAGTCGGCCGACCGGGCCAGGTCAAGGACGCCGGCGTTGCGGGCGCTGCGGTTCACGGGCCGGCCCTGCGGCCCCACACCCGGGTCCCGGGGCGCCAGCAGCCCCAACCGGCGCAGCGGCGTGACCGTTTGTCCGACTGTCGTCACCGTCAGAATGCCAGAGGCGGCCCCCACCGTCCCCAGGAACCCCCGCCGCGACAAGCGCGGCGCAGCGCCAGGGACCTCCGCCGACGTGCCCAGGACGTCGTCGGCGTCGGCCAGGCGGGGGCGGCGCGACGGCCGGGTGAACGTCCGCCGCGTGATGGCCCACTTGGCCCCCACGTGGGCGACCATGGCCCCGATCGTGACCCAGGCCATCCAGAAGTGGGTGGCCGTGAACGAGAACCGCCACGGGTACCACTGGGCGATGTTGGCGACGCCCGAGAAGGTCATGAAGATGCCCCCCGCCACCAGCGGGAACAGGCCCACCCGCTCCACCAAGTGGGCCACGCCCTTGACCGGCGGCCAGGCCACAAACCGGGGCCAGACCACCCACAGCTTGGCCACCAGGACCGGCACCGAGGCGATGCCGGCGGCCACGTGGACGCCCTGGGTCAGCCGGTAGAGGCCCGCGGGTCGGGACGGCAGCGGCAGCCACGACTGCGGGTGCTGGTGGAGGTGGGAGTACAGCCCGGTGACGAAGCAGACGGTGAACAGCACACCGAGCGAGGCCCCCAGGATCGCTGCCACCCGCTCGTCCCGCAGGGGCGAGGCGTACGCGCCCTGGCGCAGCGGCCGGTCAGGCTCGGTCGTGTACTGCAACACCCTCATTCGAGATCGCGCAAGTGGGGCATATGGCCACCATTCGTGCAATAACCTCTCGTAAGCGCGAACCGCCGGCCCGACGGCGTGACGTCGATCGACTCCACCCGGAGCCCGGCCGCACCGGCCAGCGTCGCGATGGCGTCGGCGCCCACCACCGACCACGGGAACGTGGCCGAACGCTCGCCATCCCGCTCCAGCCGGGCCCGGAGCCGGCGGTGGCCGGTGCCCGGCGGCTCCACTTCGACCAGCACCACGCCCGTCTTCCAGGCCAGCTGGCGGCACCGGGACAGCAGCCGCACCGGGTCACCGCCGATGCCGACGTTGCCGTCGAACAGCAGGACGGTGGCCCACCGCCCCTCCCCGGGCAGCGGGCCGAACACGTCGCGCTGGAGGGCGGCGGCGCCGCGGTCGACGGCCGTGGCCACGGCCAAGGGCGACGAGTCGATGCCCAGCGCGGGCACACCCCTGCGGGCCAGCGCCACGACCAGCCGGCCGGGGCCGCAGCCGACGTCCAGGACGGGCCCAGCAACTGACGCCAGGAAGCCCTGCTCCTCGTCGGTGGCGTCGTCGTGCCAGCGGCCCGTGTCCAAGGTCAGGACCTCCCCCGAGTCGGCGCGCAGCAACACGTCCGCCGGACCGAGGTCGAGGACGGTCACGCCACTGGCTCCACGTCGAGTAATCCGAGCCGGTGCGCCACGTGTGCAGTACGGGTCCGAGGCGCCACCCGGACGACCTCGGCCAGGGCTTCGATGCGGTCGAAGTCCACGAGCTCGGCCAGCAGCCGCACGTCGAGGCCGAGGGCGCGGAGCCGGGCCTCCTGGCACCGGCCCGTGCCCTCCGTGCTCATCGGCACCCCGAGGAACACGGCGGGGTCGGGCCGGCGCAGCCCGATGGCCCACCACCCGCCGTCGGCGGTGTGCCCCAGGACGGCTCCCGCAGCCGCTCCCGCGCCCGCGTCGCCGTCGAGCACGCCCAGGGCGCAGTCGAGGGCGCCGGACGTCACCTGGGGCGTGTCCATCCCGATCTGGACGCCCGGCCCCCCCGCCACCGACCAGGCGTGGGCCAGCCGGCGGTCGAACGGCCCGGCGCACTGCGGGAACACGTCGAATCCGGGCGGCAGCCACGGCCCCGGCTCGCCGTCGAGGGCCACGAGCAGCCGGCTCGCCCCGCACGCGGCCACGGCCTCCAGCGTGTCGGCCAGGGCGGCCTCGGCGATGGCGGCCGCCTCGGCCGGCGTGCACGGCGGGCACAGGCGCGTCTTGACCCGGCCCGCCGCCGGCGCCTTGGCCATGACCAGCACGTGGGGTGCCGCCACGCCGTGCGGGCCACGCATGCCGGGTCTCATGACGCCAGCACGCGCCGCATGTCCCGCACGGCCCGGGCCGTGCCCCCCACCGTGCCGGTGACCTTGGAGCGACCGGTACGGGGTGCGTAGGGCACGCCCACCTCGCCGATCCGCCATCCCGCCTGGGCGGCCCGCAGCACCATCTCCAGCGGCCAGCCGAACCGCCGGTCGCCGATCCCGAGGGCGAGCAGGCCGTCCCGGCGGGCAGCCCGCATGGGGCCGAGGTCACGCAGCGCGAGCCCCGTCCGCCGCCGGACCGCCGCGGCCAGCACCCGGTTGGCCAGGCGGGCGTGGGCCGGCCACGCACCGCGCCCGACCGGTTGGCGGGCCGCCAGCATCAGGTCGGAACGCCCGCCGAGGACGGGGCCCGCCACCAGGGGCAGGTCGCCGGGGTCGAGGGACCCGTCGCCGTCCATGAAGCACACCACGCCGTCGGCCGCACCCGCGGCCAGCAGCCCCGCGAAGCACGCCGCCCCGAACCCCCGCACCGGCTCCTCGATCACGGTGGCGCCGAGGGCCCGGGCGATGTCGCCCGACCCGTCCGTCGAACCGTTGTCGACCACCACCGCCGTGTAGCCCGCAGGCATGGCGCCGAGAAGGCCCTCAAGCGCGCCGGCCTCGTCCAGAACGGGAATCACCACATCGGGCACCCCGGAGTTGTATCCAATCGCTCGCCGCAAACCGAGGGAAAACTGGTAACGATTCGGTGAACAGGGCGGGCGCCATCGCAGCGCACGGCCGAGAGTCGGGCATCATTTCCAGGAATGACCCCCGGCCGGAGCGCACGGAGCATCAGCTACACGGCCGCGCTCGGGCTACTCCTCTCGGGGGCCGGCGGCATCGTCCTGTCGGCCGCCATCGCCTCGGGCGGCCCCATCCTCGCCGCCCGCTGGACGATCCTGGGGCGCCTGGCCGCCTGGGCCGTGCTGTGGGCCGTGGCCGTGGCCTGCGCCTTCCGCCTCCCCCGCCGCCTCGCGCTGGGGCTGGTCTTCGCCCTGGCCATCGGCCTGCGGCTGGCCGCCCTGGCCGGCCCGCCCGTGCTGTCCGACGACCTGTACCGCTACGCCTGGGACGGACGGGCCCAGGCCGCCGGCATCGACCCGTACCGCCACACGCCCGCATCCCGCCAGCTCACCGACCTGCGCGAGCCGTGGCTTTGGCCCGACGAGCAGGGCTGCCGGGAGCTCGACCGCCCACCCGTCTGCAGCCGCATCAACCGCGCCACCGAGCGCACGATCTACCCCCCGCTGGCCCAGGGTTGGTTCGCGGCCGTGTACCGCCTCGCCGGCGTCGAAGCCCAGCACAAGGCGTGGCAGGTGGCAGGGCTGGCCGGCGACCTCGTGCTCGTCGGCATGCTCCCGTTCGTGCTTCGCGCCTGGCGCCGCGACGAGCGGTGGACCGCCCTGTACGCCCTCAGTCCCCTGCCCGTCATCGAGGTTGTCAACAACGGCCACGTCGACGGCCTGGCGGCCACGCTGGTGGCCGGCGCCCTGTGGGCCGCCGCCCGCCGCCGCCCGGGCTGGGCCGGCGCCCTCGTGGGAGCGGCCGCCCTCATCAAGCTCTACCCCGCCCTCCTC
>JBOGID010000152.1:0-1721 GCA_050742295.1 Acidimicrobiales bacterium
CCGTGATCTCGTTCGTGGGCGCCGGTCCGGGGGCGGCCGACCTCATCACCGTGCGGGGGGCCGGCCGGCTGGCGGCCGCCGATGTGGTCGTGTGGGCGTCCTCGCTCGTCCCCGAGGCGCTCCTCGAGCATTGCCGTCGCGGCGTCGAGGTGCACGACTCGGCCACGATGACACTGGAGGACGTGCTGGCCGTGTACGCGGCGTGCGATGACGCCACGCCCGTCGTCCGCCTGCACTCCGGGGACCCGTCGCTCTACGGCGCCATCGCCGAGCAGCTGGACTGGTGCCACGCCCAGGAGCGGTCGTGGGAGATCGTGCCCGGCGTGTCGGCGGTGGCCGCGGCGGCGGCGGCGATCGGGCGGGAGCTGACCGTGCCCGAGGTGAGCCAGAGCCTGGTGCTGACCAGGCTGGCGGGGCGCACGGCGGCGTCGATGCCGGCGGGCGAGGGGGTGGCGGCGTTCGCCGCGCACGGGGCCACGATGGGCGTGTTCCTGTCCGGGGCCCGTCCCGACGAGCTCCAGGCCGACCTGCTGGCGCCGGGCTCTGCGTACGGGCCGGGGACACCGGCCGCCGTCGTCGTGCGGGCCACGTGGCCCGACGAACAGGTCGTGCGCACGACCGTCGGCGCGCGGGCGGGCGCGGTGCGGGCCACGGGCGCCACCATGACCGTGCTGGTGCTGGTGGGGGACGCGCTGGCCGGCGGTCCGGTGGCGCGCCGTTCGCACCTGTACGAGCCCGCGTTCACCACTGCCTACCGGCTCCGGTCGGAGCCGGGCTCGACAGCCGGGCGCCCGTCCGCCCGCCGCCGCCCGTGAAGACCCACGAACCGCCCCTGGCACCTGAAGTGGAGGCGGCCAAAGGCCTGCGCACGGGGTGGACAACGGGCACGTGCGCCTCGGCCGCGGCCAAGGCTGCCGCCGTGTGGCTGGCCACGGGCACGCCCCCGGCGCAGGTCGAGGTGCCCCTGCCGGGCGGGTCACGGGTGTCGTTCCCGGTGGCGGACGTGGACCCGGCCGTACCGCACCGGTGCGCGGTGGTCAAGGACGCGGGTGACGACCCCGACGTGACAAACGGCGCCCACGTGACGGCGGGCGTGGCATGGCACGACGGGTCCGGCGTCGAGCTGCGGGGCGGTCCGGGCGTGGGCGTCATCACCCTGCCCGGCCTGGGGCTTCCGGTCGGTGCGCCCGCCATCAACCCCGTGCCGGCCCGGATGATCCGCAGGTCGGTGCGGGAGGTGACGGACCGTCCTGTGGCCGTGACCGTGTCCGTGCCCGGCGGCGAGGAGATGGCGGCCAGGACGTCCAACGCCCGCCTCGGCATCGTGGGCGGCATCTCGATCCTGGGGACGACGGGGGTCGTCCGCCCCTTCTCGACGGCGGCGTGGCGGGCCAGCGTGGTGCAACAGGTCGACGTGGCCGCGGCCCAGGGACAGTGCCATGTGGTGCTGTCGACGGGTGGGCGCACCGACGCCGCCGCTCAGCGGTTGTTGCCCGACCTGCCCGCCGTGTCCTTCGTCGAGGTGGGCGACTTCACGGGCATCGCCCTGCGCCGGGCCGTGGCCACGGGTGTGGTCGACCGGGTCACGTTCGTGGGCATGGCCGGCAAGATCACCAAGCTGGCGGCGGGCGTGCTGATGACCCACTACCGGCGGTCGAAGGTCGACGGCCGGCTGCTGGAGGAGGTGGCGGTGGCGTGCGGTGCACCGGCGGGCGTCGTGG
>JBOGID010000153.1:0-4585 GCA_050742295.1 Acidimicrobiales bacterium
GGTAAGGGAGAAGTCGGTGTCGCCCCGCAGCAGGACGTCGGCGAAGCCAGCCTCCCGGCACCGGGCGATGGCCCGGTCGAAGAGGGGGACCACCCCCTCATGGGAGGGCCGGTTGGCACCCCGAAGGCCCAGGTAGAGCGGTTCTTGGGTGTTGGCGAGGGACACCATCAGCGCCGAGTAGCCCCAGGTGCCGTTGTAGGCGATGTCCATGCCGGCCTTGCACTCGCCGTCGGTGCCTACGATGGTGGCGTCGGCGTCGATGCGGGCCGTGGCCCCGGTGAAGGAGGCGCCCTGGCGTGCCCACACCCCCAGCCGGCAGCGGTTGAGCGCCTCCTGAAGGGCCATGATCGTGTCCTCGTCGAAGCGCCGGCAGAAGTCCCCGGCGGTGGTGGGGTCGGGCAGGGCCGCCGCCCCCAGGCCGTCGAGGAACACGGCGTCGCCCCGCCTCGCCTCGATGTCCTCGAGGCGGGTGCCGCCGCAGAGGGCGTTGTAGGCGATGTTCAGCACGTGGTCGGACTCGTGGTATGGGCGGTGTTGGGCCAGCAGCGAGCTGCGCGACCTCGTCGTCGAATGGGTTGACGCCGCCATCGAACTGGACCGGCTCCGCCGCACGCAACCTCGATAGGCTTCCCCGCCGCGGCCCCAAGCCCTGCCGGCCTTCACCTGAACCCGGCCGCGCCGTCTGACCCCACGGTCGACAAACCCTCGACAAACCGGGCCCTCCTCGACATCGCGCGTTCACCCACCCCGTCCTGCGCTTGTTTTAGGACTCGGGGGTATCCACTCAGGTGGACCTGCGTCCCGATGACATCGGACTGGCCCAACATGTTGTGGTCCGCGGGCTGAAATGGCCCGACCCGTAGCCCAAGGCCGGCTGAGTGGATACCCCCGTTAGGACTAATGCGCCCGCGACAGACCTCCATTCCATATAGATGACAGCGGCATCTATTGAGTACATCGGCCCGTTTGATCCATAGTGCGCTGGGGTGGGGGCATCGGTCTGTCGGCGCGTACCTCGTGCGTGCATCGCTGTCAGGCGCACGAGGGGGCCAGGGCTCATGGCCGAGAGTCGGATCTGCAGAACCGTGGTCGTGGCCTTGGCCGGGGTCGCGCTGGCGGCGGGCCCGGGTCCGGCCACCGCGCAGCAAGGTGCCCCGGCGCCAATCGTGACCGCCGCGGTCCAGGTCACGGGGGACGCGGCGCCTGCTCGGGCACACTCCTCACCCCAGATCGCGCGGGACGCTCGCACCGGAACGCTGGCGGTCGTCGAAAGCGACCCTCGGGGCGACTCCCGAGCCTGCAAGGTCCACCTTTCGGTCAACGGGGGCGCGACCTGGGCGCCCGGCGGCGACGTGATGCAGAAGCCGTTCGTCGACTGCGCTTTCTACGGCGAGTACGGGCCCATGGCGTCGGTCGCGTTCGGCCGCGACGGGACCATGTACGTGGCGTTCATCGCGAGCGAGGTGCTCAACCGTGCCCGCGACCTGACGCCCCGCCACTTCTTCGTGGCCAAGTCGTCCGACGGAGGGCGGACGTTCACCACCGCCAAGGCTTTCGATGGGCCGGATGGAAACCCGGACCGCGGCCTCAACAAGGGGCCCACCCTCGCCGTCGACCCACGTGACGCCAACAAGGTGTACGTCGGCTGGCGGCAGGGCATCCGTGGCGACGCGGCCAAGGAGAACCTGAAGACGAATGTGGCGGCGTCCTCGGACGGAGGCCGGACGTTCGGGCCTCCCGTCAACATCGCCGACGACCGGGGCGGCGACTATCCGTGGATGGCCGTGGGCCCCGACGGCGCCGTCCACGCCGTGTACTGGACCCGCACGGGAACCTTCCCGCCCCTGCCCGCCGGTCAGGTCAACCCGCCCCGTCCGATCATCTACGTCCGGTCCGCCGACCAGGGCAAGACGTGGAGCCCACGTCAGGAGATCGACCCCGGCAACCAGCGCTCGGGGAGCCCGCGCCCGCCGGTGCTGGCCGCCGACCCCAACTCCGGCAACCTCTATGTCGCCTGGTACTCCAACACGAACCCGATGAACGCCGCCGGCGACTTCCAAGGCGACATGGAGATATTCCTCCGGCGGTCGGCCGACGGCGGCAGGACGTGGAGCGACCGGGTCGTGCTGAACGACGACAAGGGCCAGGGCCGTCCCGCCAACCAGTTCGACCCCGGCGTTGCCATCGCCCCCAACGGCCGCGTCGACGTCGCCTGGTACGACGGGAGGCTCAATCCCAAGCCGCCGGTGACGGGGACCGGCAACGACGAGAACGGCTTCCAGGACATTTACTACACGTCCTCCGTTGACGGCGGGAAGACCTGGGCGCCCAACGTGCGGGTCACGGACCGGTCCATCGACCGCCGCTACGGCGTGTGGGCCAACGCCAATGGCGGCAACCACCACACCGTGGGCATCGCGTCCACCAACGCCACCGTGTACTTCGCCTGGCAGGACACCCGCAACGCCAACGACCTGAGCCACGCCGAGGACGTGTACTTCGCCACGCTCGCGCCGGGCGGCACCGAGATCGCCGACGCAGGCGCCACTGACGACGGCCTTCCCGGCTGGCTCCTCGTCGCCACCGGGACCGCCATCGGGCTCGGGCTCGCCATGGCCATCGTGGCGATCGTCGGCCGCCGAAGCGGGGGCACGCCCCGCGCCGTCGCCGCGTGAACCATCACCGTGGCCCTCTACGGAGCGCAGTCGCAGCGGGAGGCTGAGCGGCTGCCTGGGGGCCCGTTGGGTGCCTGGGTGGCTTGTCACATCCTCGTAGGAGCGGCCACGCGTAGGCCTGTAGCGCCACCCGTCGCGGAGCACCACGACGGCCTCCAACCGTAGCGTTGGCGAGGAGCCGGGACTCCGAGATCCTCGCTGAATTGCCCGACCTCGAGGCCGACCGGCGTCGCCGAGAACCTAACCTACCCCGCCTCCGAGGCGGCGTAGGTTGCGCGAACCGCCGCTCCGCCCCGGAGCATGAGGTTCTTCGTCGACCAGTGCCTCTCGATTGACCGCTGGCGGCCAGCGCCTTCCAGATGGAGGCGCGTCAGAGCGAAATCGTGCAGCGGATCCTCAACGGCGGATACGTGACGACGCAGTCCACCCCTGATGCCGAGAGCGCTCGCAGACGCCGTGGCTCGGCCCTGCAGCGTCGCGAAGACCACGGCGGTCAGGAGCTTGGGCGTCAGAGCCGCCTCGACCACCGCCACTGCGGCAGCCTGGCCGTTGACGGTGAGGACGTGGCCGATCTGCGCTCTGGCGTCGGTCACGGAGACAGCCACGATCTCCGCGGACGTGGCACGAGCGATCGGTGCGTTGAGGAACAGCAAGGAAACCAACAGCAAGCTCGCCGTCAAAGCGATCAGAGACAGACCTGGACGTGGACGGTTGGACTCGAGCATTTCTCCCCGGCCCAGTGCTCGGGTCCGTGTCACCAGGGGCAAGGTAGCGGGACCCACCCTCACACGGGGAAGCGGTCGATGACCTTGTCGTAGCTCGCCTGGGCGTCTCCGATGGCGATGCGGGAGTAGATCTCCAGGCTGGTGCGGGAGGCGTGGCCGGAGTAGGGCTGGATCAGGGCGTCGTCGATGCCCTGGGTCTTCAGCCAGGTGAAGAGGAAGTGCCGCAACCGGTGCGGCGGCATGTTGTGTTCGAGCCCGGCCTTGGCCGCGTAGCGGGCGAGCAGCGCTCGCACGCCCCGGGTCGAGTAGGGCTTCTTCCAGCTGGACTCGAACAAGAAGGCGGCCGCCTTGGCCCGCTGGGCGTCGATGTGGAGCGCCAGGGTCTCCTTGAACGAGCTCGGGAAGGGTACGGTGCGGTCCTTGGCCCCCTTGCCCTGGATGATGCGGATGCGGCAGGCATCCAGGTCGACGTCGTCGACTCGGATGCGCACCAGCTCGGACACCCTGACCCCGGTGAACAGCAGGGTCTTGATAAGAACGATGTCCTGGCCTCGGCGGCCGGTCCACACCTCCTCGTAGTACCGGCGGATCTCGGCCTCGGTGGGCACATACGGCAGCCGCTTCGGCTCCCGCTGCACCTCGACCTCCAACTCGTCCCGTAGATGGCGGAACACCGCCTTGAGGTAGGCGTAGTCGGGGTGCTCGCCCCTGAGGTGCTTGGCCAACTGCCGGGCCTTGCGCTTGGGCGGGGTCCGAGCCGCAGCCGGAAGAACGACCGGGTCGCTCACGCCGTGGCTGCCAGGTCGAAGTCGAGGTGACGGTCCATGTCGAGCTCGAACAGGCCATAGGGCCGGACGTTCGACCAGAACAGCGCGGTGAGTCCCCGGCGGTCCTCGTCGGTGAAGCGTTCCTGCCATGCCGGGTCCGAGAGCACGCGTTGGACGAGGAGGGTGTTGACGTGGACGAGGGCGCCCTGGAGCAGGTGGAGGGCGAGCATGGAGACCTCTTGGTGCTCCTTGTCCGGCCCAGCCAGGTCGCCCTCCTTCCCGTATTCACTGCACTTCACGACGCCCATCATGCATCCCCCGTCGCCTTCGTTGCGCTTGCGTTGGCGTTCTGCCGGGGGGGCAGGCCGAGGAATACGACCGCACGGGAGTGCCGTTTCGCCTGATCACGCTTCTGATG
>JBOGID010000154.1:0-5548 GCA_050742295.1 Acidimicrobiales bacterium
CGGTCAGCGCTGCGATCCTGGTCTCGATCGCCGCCAGCCGCGCGACCTCGGCCACAAGCTCGTCGTAGGTCGGTCGGCACCCCGACCCCCCGGGAGAAGCGCCCTGTCGGTCCTGCACCCGGGGCCCCTCCTGACGACCCCCTTCGCACGTCAGAAGTTACAGGGTTGTCGTTCTCAGGTGGTGGACCCGCTAAACATGTGCCGGGAGACGAGGCCGACAAGTTGCAGGACCTCGTGCGCCGCCACGGACAAGCTGAAGGCCAAGACGTTGCGACGGGCATACCGCTCGCGATCGGCTGGGCTCAGGGAGGCGATGTAGTCCAGGTCGTCGAGCTTGCCGTCGCGATCAAGGGACACGTCGCTCCGGAGGAGTGCGCCGATGCAGCAAAGGCAGGCTCGTTCCGGGCCGACGGTATGGATTCGCCAGTCGATGTGGAGCCGGGCGCCCGCGGTCGTTGACGCGGGCGAAGATCCCGCCGTCGACGACGGGGACGAGGTGGGCGTTGCCGAGGACGTTCATCACGAAACGCGGCCACGGGCGATCGACACAGCAGATGATGACGTCGCAGTCGAGGGCCGCGGCGAACCCCTGTCTACCGAGGACGCTGTGCGGAACGGGCCGCGCCTCGAACGGGGCGGCCGTAGCGGCGGCCATCGTTGTACGGGTGGCGACGTCGACCTTGTGAGCACCCGTGACAACGTCGGAGTCGAGGGCACCGAGTGTCCTGTCAAGGTTGCGGAGCTCGATGCGGTCGTAGTCGATAAGCACCGAGTCGAGCCAGGCTGTTGCGTTCTTGGGCAGAATATGCTGAGATGTGTAACAAGGCTGCAGGCAACGGAGGGACGCACATGGCACTGGCTGAGCAGTTGGTATTTGCGCGCTCCAACAACCGCCTGGCTCAGGAGGACGTCGCGAACGCACTGGGCGTCAGTCGCGCGATGGTCAGCTACTGGGAGGCCGGCACGCGGGTGCCCAACGATCGCCAGCTCGCCGCGCTCAGCCAGCTGCTCCGGGTCCCCATCAGTGTGCTGCTAGGGCAAGAGGAAGCTGCGCCGGCCCCGGATATCGCCTCTATGCTCCTGCGAGGGGCGGACCAGGAAGTGCCGGATGACGCCCTGGCGGGTCTTGGGGAGTTCGTCGCGTTCTTGGAGACGTTCGCCGCGCTCGCCCACGAGGCGAAGGTTCGAGTCCACGGGCTGCACCAGAGCCCGTTCCTGAACCTCGCCCGCTTCGAGAGCGCTGATGATGCGCGCCGTAAGGCAGAGGAGGTCCGTGCATACCTCCGCCTCGGGCTCGGGCCCATTGGCGACATGGACGCGGTGTGCGAGCTCCTCGGTATCACCGTCTACCGCGCCGAGCTCGGAGCGGACCTGACACGGACGGTCTCCGGAGCGTTCCTGCATCATCCGGCCATTGGCTTCGCCATCCTGGTCAACCTTGAGATGACGCCAGGGCGTCGACGCTTCACGCTGGCGCACGAACTTGCTCACGCTCTGTTCCACAGCTCCGACAATCGTTATCTCGTTTCGACAGCGGCCAAGCCGCCACGGGAGAGGTTTGCCGATGCATTCGCTGGTGAGTTCCTCATGCCCACCGAAGGCATGCGCCGGGTGATGGAGGAGCAGGGCTTCGGGCCGCGCATCGACGATCCGACGGAGGTCATCCACCTCCAGCGGTTCTTCAACGTCTCCTACGTCACAGCTCTCGTCCGCCTCCGCCAGGCTAAGCTGTTGTCACAGGCCAAGCTCGACACCTTCAAGCTGATCCGACCGGTCCTCCTGGCTCGCTCGCTGGGGTACGACATCGCGGAGGAGGAGTACAGTCCGCGGCCGGACATGTGGCGGCTGGAGCGCTTTCCCCAGCGTTTCCGCCGCCTCCTCCGACAGGCTGTACGACGATGCGTGATCTCAGTGCCGTCGGCCGCCGCGCTCACGCGGCTGTCAATCGACGAGATCGTCGACCTCGTGAGCGCCGAGCCGGCGACCACGACGCAGGCAACCGAGGAGCTGGCCGAGCTCCTAGAGTTCGAAGCCAGTGGCGTCCTCGGCGTCGCCTGACGCCGTTGTAGACACCGTCGTCCTGAGGTACTTCCTGCTGGTCGATGAGGTCGACTTGCTCCTGACGCGTTTCGGGGGCTCGATTGCAGTGCCGCGCGTGGTCTTCGACCCAGATGAGGGGGACATCCCCGAAACCGCGCGTAGCGAGGTTACGCGGAGCATTCACTACCAGCGTCGGGTTGCGCAGGATCCTGCTCGGGATGCGGAACGCCGACAACTCGCAACGAGGAACGCTGAACGGCTCACTCGTGTGTCCGCGTTGCACTCCCATGGCCGGGTCCAGACCATTGACCTCAGTGACACCGAGCGCCTCACGCTCGGGCAGCTGACCAGCCCCAGCGGTTGCAAGGCGTTCGGACTTCTGTTCCCACTTGACCCAGGGGAAGCCGCGTGCGTGGCCGTCGCTGTCGCGCGCGGCCTCACGCTGGCAACGGACGATGGGGATGCCCTCAAAGCGCTGCGCACCATCGCTGCGGAGCACCCGTATGACCGCATCCGCAAGCTCCTCATCCGGGCAGCCAGGAGCGGGCTTATCTCGTCCGAGCGCGCCAACGCAATTCATCGCGAGATGCGCTCTCTGGGCTTCTGGGACAGCCAACCACCCTTCCGATGAGTCGCTCTCGACCCCTGTAGCCCGGGAACGTCGACCGTATCCGAACCTTCGACCAAATGCCAGCCTTCCCAGCCCGTTGCGGTCACTACGACCCCGGCGCGCTGGTAAATCACGCGTCCGTGCATCGCCTCTCGGTATCGCGACCCGATGAGCACCTGCTGCCCGATACACCGCGCGATACACCGCCCGGCGGGGGCGGAGCCTGCGGCTTCGACGAGGTAACGCAAGCGTCGCTATAGCAGCGCCTCCTGCTGATCGCCGCGCCCAAGTAACACCGAGCCTCGCGCAGTCAGGAAATGCCCACTGATCTGCACTTTCGAGTGCGCCCCCCAGGGACTCGAACCCTGAACCCGCGGATTAAGAGTTGGCTGTGACGAGTCCAGGGAGACGGCCACAAGTCGCTGACGTGCGCTGTTGTCGGGCGGGATGTCCATTCCGTCCATGCAGAGGACTGGTGTACCACCGAGATGAGCACCGCGATAAGCACCGCGGCCGGGTCCGTTGCTCCGGAGTTCGTGCCCCCTGTGGCCCGGCTGCGTGGATGGCGATCACCCCCATCGGGCGGCACCGGGCTCCCAGCTGCCAGTGGCGGTCCCATCGAGGAGCGGGTCGAGGAACGGGCGCACGACGGCGAGCGCCTGGGCGAGCGTGGTCGGCATGGGAACGACCGACCGCTTCGCTTCGGCCGCGTAGCCCGGCGCCCACAACGACCGGTCGGGCACGTCAAAGCGGGTCGGTAGCGGCACGCCCCTGCGCCCCGATTCCGAGACCAGGGCGGCAGACTGGCGGTCGGCGACGACAACCGCGCCACGAGCGATGACCACAATGTCGATGAGATCCTTGAAGCGCGTAGACACCAGACGCCCCTCGCCGTATCGCTGGAAAGTGGCCACCACCTTGTCGGCGACGTGATCCACCAGTGGATAGACGCGATAGCCGTGCTGCTCGAGGTCAGGCATGTGCACGCGAGCGAGCGGCGGAGCCAGCTCCGGTTCGCAGGTCATAATCAGGTCGCTGCCGACGACGTCGACGTGGAAGGCCGCCCATGGGGTCGGCCCGATGTAGGCCTTGGTTGGGAGGCGGGTGCCGGCCTCGACCGTCTGGTGGCGGCCGATCTCGAACACAAACCAGTCACCGATGTCTCGTGCGGCCGCAGCGCGCAGGTCCGCCTCTGCTGTCTCCTTGGCGTGCATCCGGTACAGGTCGATGTCGATCGTGGCGCGTGCGCCAAGCTGGCGGGCGAGCAATGCGGCGGCGCCCTTCACCACCCACTCGTCGTCGACCAGGTACAGGCGCTCGAGGAGCCGGTCGTAGGCGATCTGACGCTGGAGCTGCGCCAGCGTCCAGGTGCCCTGGCTGGCCAGGTTCTTGAGCCGGTCGGTGAGGCCTCGGCGAAACGCCGCGGGGCTGGCGTAGTGCCGCGAGGTCGCGTCGCTCATCGCGCTGACTCCTGCGAGCCCGTGCCGCCGGCGACCCTCGTATGGGCCTCGGCCACCCACCGCCCTGCCTCTGGGTCGCCGGTCAGGTCGAGGAGCCAGCGCAGCAGCGCCAGCCCGTCACCGCGCCGGAGTCCGAAGCGGGCCGCGTAGGCAGCGAGCGCATCGGCGAAGTCGCCGGGGTAGTCGTGAGCGTCGCGGATCGCGTCGGCGACGACGTGCGCGACAGCCTCGGGATCCTCGCGGTCCCCGAGGAGGTCTGCCGCGATCCTAGGGGGGCGGGTCACGGGTAGGCCATGAAGGACGGCCCACTCGCTGTCCCGAAGGCGACGGCGGTGGAGCCGGACGTCGGGACGGCGTGACTGGCGGCGCTGCGGCAGTGTGAAGTCGTGGGAATCGGCGGGCAGGTGGCCGAGCCCGTAGAGCGCGCCGGCGGAGCGGTGCGAGACGACGCCCTGATCGGGGCGCCTCTCCCACGCCAGCGTGTTCGGTTCGAGCTGCAGCCACGCCGCACGAAGCGCAACGTGGTCGGGCAGCGGTGCGCCGGCGAGGTGGTAGACGCCATGCGCGACCCGTTCGAGGATGCCGTCTCCGCCGGTGATCCGGTCCAGCGTTGCCGCCGAGACACCCGCCCGCTCCGCCTGCCGCCGCGTCACGAAGCCCCACTGGTCCTCGGCAATCGCCGCCAGTCGGCTCACCGTCGGGGCCCGTACCATGGCTGCAATCTACCTCATTTTCGACAGGCTTTGCAGTATCAGTGTGCAGACAGTTCTTTGGTACCCGTCACTTATGGGGGAACATGCAGTAGGCGTCGCACGCCCGCGTCCCCGATCGGGCCACCGCAAGGCGCTCCTCAGCGGGCCGCGTCACGTCCCTGGCCGCCCACCACAACCCGTTCGACGACGGTCCTGGGTTATGGAAGATCACCCGACCCGAGATGCTCGCCGACATCCACCCGGCGCTCCGCAGCGAGGGCTACGTTCGGGCTGTGGCGAGCACGATGGCCGATATCCGGGACATCGAGCTGGGGGAGATCGAGGCGGCGGTGGGGCCACGGTCGTTCGAGCGTGGTCGTACATACGCGAGCAGGGGCCGGGTCCTCAAGGTCGATTGGGACCCGCACACGGAGTCGCTGACAGGATCGGTGATCGGCCAGGGGGCGCGGTATACCACTACCGCGTTCTTCGCCTCCATTCGCGGCGGGGCGCTGGCGTTCGAGGACGGGGAATGCAGCTGCCCTGTGAGCTACAACTGCAAGCACGTCGCGGCGATCGTCCTCGCTGCCACCGACCGCGGCCTTCCCCGTCTCGGGACGGGACAGCCCCCGTCGCACCCGGTCAGCAGCCCCTCACCGCTGCCGTCGTGGGAGGCCCCGCTGCGTGCTCTGATCGAGCCGCCCGAGGCGCCGGCATCGGGCACGCCGATCGCCATCGAGCTGGCG
>JBOGID010000155.1:0-2441 GCA_050742295.1 Acidimicrobiales bacterium
CGCCAGCTCCCGGACACGCCGGCGGTAGGAGACGAGCGCAGCCGTCGGCGCGCCCTGGAGGTCGGGCTGCAGCGTCAGCGCCAACCTCGCGGCCGCCAGGAAGACCTCGCTGTCTCCCGGCAGCCTCTTGCGCAGTCCCAAAGCCAACGCGGCCGAGCGCGCCCGCCGGAGGCGCAGACGCAGGGTGGGCTTGGCTTCCCCCACGTCGTTCGTGACGACCCGGCCGACGTATTGGCGCTCGACCTCGGCGCCGGCGCCGCGCGGCATCTGGCGAGCGGCCGCCTTCAAACGCGACAGGTTGAGCGCGGCCCGGCCCCGGAAGCGGCCCAGCATCGGCTCGCCATGGGCTGGAAGTCGGATGCCCAGGCGACCGAACAGCGATGCGAACGCGTCCTCCAGCATGGGGGCGTTCGAGGTCCAGAGCAGGGGCGACAGCACTCCGGGAAGCATCTCCTCAATCCCGGCCGGCGTGAACTGCACCCCGGGGATCGGATGGGTGTCGAACCCGTCCCCGTCCGGGGGGCTCCCTGCCGTTATCGGGCGGGCCTGTAGGACGTACAGCCGGCCGGCGGCCACGCTCCATTCGACGTCCTGCGGATGTCCCTGGTCGTGCTCGATCTCCAGCGCGCACCGGCCCAGCTCTTGAAGGAACGAAGGGGCGTCGGCCTCGACCGCCGTGAGGGTGTCACGGCGGAGGTGGAACACATCGGGGGTCAGCTGGCCCGAGACGAGCCCCTCCCCCAACCCCTCGACGAGCTCCACCCGCATCACGTTCGAGTCGACCGTCGTGGGGTCTACCGTAAAGGCCACGCCGCTCCACTCGGCGGCGATCATGGCCTGGACGACGACACCCATGGCCACATCGGCGCCGGCCAGCCCCTTCGCCCTCCGATAGACCCGTGCGTGCGGTGTCCAGAGGGAAGCCCAGCACAGCCGAACGGCTTGCTCGACACCTCCGGCATCGACGTCGAGCAAGCTTCGGTACTGACCCGCAAACGACGCTGACGCGGAGTCCTCGGCCAGAGCGGACGACCGCACGGCGACCGCGCCGCCGCCGGAGACCTGGTCGTAGGCGCGGCAGATCGCATCCCGCACGGGTGGCGGAAGTGATCTACTGACGAAGGCATCCGCCAGTTCCTCGGCGCGACTTGCCATGCCCTGCTCGTCCTCGACGCTGGACAGAGTGGCGAGAAGCGGCCCGAGCGCGGCCGCCTCGACGAAAGAGCGGTACGCGTCCACGGTCAGGGCCACCGCGCGCGGCACAGGGGCGGAGGCGCCGATGAGTCGGTCCAAGGCGGCCGCCTTTCCGCCCACGAGGGACGCCGGAGCGCCCTCGCCGTCGAGCGGCAGCCAGAGTGGCGCTACCACCCGGTCGGCAGCCGTAGTGCTCATGCCGGGCGAGGCCATGGCCAGGTGATCGCGTCCACCGGCGCTCCCCTCTCTTGCGGGTTTCGGGCTGCGTCCTGCCTGATCGAGTTTCGTTCTAATAGTAATGAGTCTACTCGATACACGCTGCTGAGCGACCGCGTCGCCGTACGGGAATCGCCGAACCACCAGAACCGTTCCATTGGACAATAAATGCTATTTATAGAAGGGACGGAAGCGGTGGGTGGTCGGCGACTGGCTGCAGCCCTGGTTCGAGCCGTGCGACGGCTCGCCTCGCATCTCCCGGACGCGCCCTATCCGAGCGACCATCCGTGGCGTCTCGGGCACTGAGCCCGGCCTCCGTATCGAGGGCCGACCGGACGCGTCGCTGCCGCACCCGGAGCATGGCGTCGATCACCCCCTCCTGCCGCTGCCGGCGACGGGCGGCCCAGGCCACGAGTCGAGCCGTGTCCCGCCCGCCGGCGATCGAGCCGGGATCGTGGCCCTGTCTGTCAGCATGCCCTGAGACACCCGCTGTAGGCCACCATCCCTACAGGGCGAGACAGGACCACGTAGAACGATGACCATGACGACTGCATCCCTGCTGGCGCGCGCCCATGATGATGGCGTGGCCGACGATGACCCGGCCGCCCGGCCGAGGCGGCGAACGTTCAACGCCGAGTACAAGGCACGCATTCTCGCCGAGTACGACTCGGTGCCGGCGGGCTCCACCGAGCGGGGCGCATTGCTGCGCCGGGAGGCGCTGTTACGTCCCACATCGCCGAGTGGCGCAAGGCCCGCGACGCCGCCGGCCTGGAGGCCCTGGCCCCGAGGGGGCGCCCGGCCAAGCGCTCGCCCGAGCAGGTCGAGGTGGAGAAGCTGCGCGCCAAGAACGCCCGGCTCGAGGCGGAGCTGGCCCGCACCCGCCTGGCACTGGAGATAACGGGAAAAGCGCATGCGCTCTTGGAGCTGCTCTCCGAGAGCGCGGACACCGACACGAAGTGCAAGCCGTGATCGACGAGCACTTCGAGGAGCTCGCTGCCGCGACCAGCACGAAGGCGGCCTGCGCCCTGCTC
>JBOGID010000156.1:0-3549 GCA_050742295.1 Acidimicrobiales bacterium
GGTGGCGCCGCTGCTCAGGATCAGGCCGTCATCGACGGCCGGTAGCCACGACTCTCCACCTTGGACCGTCCCGTCCGGCGTCTGGTCGGGCACGATGGTTCTCCTTCCCCGGCAGCCTGAGCCGGCCGCGGGCGCATCACCTCAATTCTATGACTTCGTGCGCGATTTCACAAAGGTTTGGTGTGCTCGGCTGCGGGGCGTGATCGGGGCGCCCTACGCTCGGCGCCCCGTGACCGTTCAGACCGCGATGGCGGCGGCCGCCACGCTCGTGGCTCTGGCCTTCGCCATGTCGACGTTCGAACGGTGGCTCGACCGGCGGCGGCGCCACGAACTGGCGTGGAGCGTGGCCCTGGCCCTGTTCGCGGCCGGGTCGGCGTCGCTGTGGCTGGGGGCGGGCAACGGCTGGAACGGTCCCACGTTCCGGGCTTTCTACCTGTTCGGCGCCATCCTCAACGTCCCCGTGCTGGCCCTGGGCACGGTGTACCTCCTCGGGGGCAATCGGCGGGGCGACCGCTGGGCCGCGGTCGTGGGGCTGGTGTCGGCCTTCGCCGTGGGCGTGGTCGTGGCCGCGCCACTGGAGGCGTCCGTGCCGCCCGACCGCCTGCCGCAGGGGTCGGAGGTGTTCGGCCCCCTGCCCCGGGTGCTGGCCGCGGTGGCGTCTTCGGGCGGGGCCCTCGTGGTGCTCGCGGGCGCGGCCTGGAGTGCGTGGCGGCTCCGCAGGGGCGCGGGCGGGCGGCGGCTGGCGGGCGCCAACCTGCTGATCGCGGCGGGCACGTTGGTGCTGGCCGGCAGCGGCATCCTGAACTCCGTGCTCGACGAGATGGAGGCGTTCTCCGTCTCGCTCGTGGCCGGGATCACGCTGATCTTCGGCGGCTTCCTGGTGGCCGTCGCCGTGCCCCGCCCCCGCTGAGGCTGCCGAACAGGCGCTCAAGCTTTTCGACGGCCGTGCCGATCCCGTCACCGTTCGTGTACGTCGCATCACTCTTCGCACCAGGAGCACGGAACCATGACCCCTAGGAGGCTGGTGTCTCAGCCCTCCCTCGGCGGCCGACCGCCCCGCTGGCGGCGGCTCTGCATCGCAAAGGTGCAGGTCAGAGGCAGGTCGGCCGCCTCGACCCGAAGGGTCGAAAGCGAAAGACACGAGCCGTCTACGCGTCGGCCGGGACGGCTGGCAGTGGCAGCCAGTGTGACGCTGGTCACGCTGGCCGGCCTCCTCGCCGTCCCGGCTCGGGTCGGGGCCGCGACAGCCGACGAGGCCAAGCTCATCTCCCTCACCAACTCGGTGCGGGCCTCCGCCGGAGCGCCGCCCCTGGCCCTCGACGGGACGCTGTCGAGCATCTCCCGCCAGTGGGCGCAGGTCATGGCCTCCAACAACGCCATCTCCCACAACCCCAACTACCGCGGCCAGATCGAAGGGGCCGGCTTCAACTGGCGGGGGCTGGCCGAGAACGTCGGCATGGGCCCCACCGTTGAGCACGTCCACCAGGCCCTGGTCAACAGCCCCAGCCACTACACCAACATGGTCAACGGTTCGTACACCCGGGTCGGCATCGGCATCGTGTCGTCCGGCGGGTACGTCTGGGTCGTACAGAACTTCCTCAACGTGGCGGGGTCGACGCCGGCTCCCGCTCCCGCGCCGGCGCCGGAGCCCACCCCTGCGCCGACGAGCCCGCCGGCCCCGCCACGGACCGCTGCCCCGGCCACCCCGCCGTCCACGTCACCGCCGACGACGCCGGCGCCGCGGCCGACGACCACCACGACGACCGAGCCGCCGGCGACCACGACCACGGTGGCGCCGACCACGACGACAACGGTGGCCCTGCCCCCGCCCGCAGGCCTGCCGCTGCTCCTCGCCCAGATGGTGCAGCAGGTGAAGTCGCTCGGAAATCGGCCCTGAGCCCGCCCCTCGTGGGGCGATCTCGGTACGCTCGGGGGTGATGTCCCGCCCGATCCGGGTCATGGTGGTGGATGACACCGCCCACGTGCTCCGTATGCTGACTGCCATGTTGACGCTCGACGGGTTCGAGGTCGTCGGCGAAGCAGCCAGCGGGGCAGCCGCCATCGAGGCCGTGACCGACGCCGATCCGGACGTGGTGGTCATGGACTACCGCATGCCGTTCATGGACGGGCTGACCGCCGCCCGCCGCATCCGCGAGATGCGTCAAGGCCAGATCGTGGTCCTCTACACCGCCTTTGTGGACACCGATCTCGAAAAGGAGGCCCTCGACGCCGGCGTGTCCCTGTGCGTGGGCAAGGTCGAGGGCATCGGCTCGCTCGAGCGCGAGATCAGCCGCCTCTGCGCCGCCCTGTTCTGAGCGTCGCCCCGGGCTCAGGCCGGCCTGGCGAATCAGGCGAGGAAGACGAGCTGGATGAGGGCGGCGGCCAGGATGGCGACGAGCAGCAGGGCGAGGACGATGGTGGTGGCGGGACGCACGTCCGCTACTCAGGGGCCGGTTGGAGGGTGACGGCGTCGCCGGACCCGATCTTGAGCTCGTCGGCCGCCGAACGTCGGTTGAGGGCGACCGACAGCAGGCCGTAGGAGTCCACGACCAGCCCGACCTGGCCGGCCTTGAGGGCGGCGTAGTTCGTCACCCGGAGGGCGAGGCGCGGGGCCTTGTCCCCGATCCGCACCAGGACACGGTCGCCCATGGCCTCGACGTCGTCGGGTCCCATGTTGAGCTGGGCGTTGCCGAACCGGTCGACCCACAGGACCTCGCCCACCAGGGCCCCCTCCTCCTCGCGCGACAGCGGGACGATCCCCGGCAGCAGGGAGAACGGGTCGACGGCCTCGCCCAGCTCAGCCAGGTCGACGCCGTTGGCCAGGTGGGCGGCCGCGGGGGCGAAGATGTCGCGGCCGGCGAACGTCGGGCCGGGGGCGGCCAGGTGGTACTCGTCGTTGGTGAGCGAGACGGCCCGCTTGGCCCCGCCGGCCAGGGCCACGCCCGACGCCAGCAGCCCGTTGTCGGGCCCCAGCAGCACGGCGGGGTCTCCGCCGCCGTTCGCGCCGCCCACCTCGACGGCCACGGCCCGGCGGTCGCTGCCCACGCCGGGATCGACGATGGCCATGACGATGCCCGGCGGGAGGTACTGGATGCTGCGGGCCAGGGCCAGCGCCCCCGCCCGGACGTCGTGGGCGGGGATGGAATGGGTGATGTCGAGGACGGTCACGTGCGGCGCCAGCGACCGGATGACGGCTTTGACCACGCCGACGAACTCGTCCTCCAACCCGTAGTCGGACAGGAACGAAACCGTGTCGAAGCGCGGGGGCACGCCCCGTACGCTACGCCGCCTCGGTTGTGTGCCCTGCCGGGCGACAGCTGCCGTCAGCCAGCTTGGTTGTAGCTGCTGGCCAGGTAGGCGTCGACGTCCTCCTCCCGGACCCGGTAGGACTTTCCGACCCGGGCCGCGGGGAGCTGGCCACCCTTGATCAGGCGGTACACCGTCATCGTCGACACCCGAAGCATGCTGGCCACTTCGGCCACGGTCAGAAACCGCGGCCGTGCGTGTGACTGCGCCAGTTGGATCACCCCTCTTCGCCAGGGGCGACTG
>JBOGID010000157.1:0-8669 GCA_050742295.1 Acidimicrobiales bacterium
CGGCGGCCGTGGCGGTGTTGATACCGCCGGCCGTGTTGGCGATCCTGCCGGCCTTGTCGTTGATGCTGTCCGCGGTCCACGCCGTGCGATACAGCAGGACCACTGCGATCGCAACGACGACGACGACGAGAACCAGCGTAAACGTGGCCTGGCCAGCTTGGTTACTGGTCGACCTCCACCGCTGCATCATTGTCTCCCCCCTGGAAGTGGTTGGGCCCGACGGGAGCGACTGCTGGAGCGACGAAGGAGCGTGGTTTGTGGCGGACCCGTACCTCTAGCACGTTTCGGCGGCACTCTATTGCATGGCTCGACACGGGGCAACAGCCTCTCCGTGAAGGATTCACAACGCTGCGCGCGCAAGAGCTTTCGCCAGGACGCGAAACGGCCCATGGCCCCCGAAGGGAGCCATGGGCCGCGCGTCTCGGAAAGGGGACCGAGAACTACGACGCGGTGCTCACCTCGCCACGAGCACGCTGGTCTTCCAGCTCCTCGGCCTGATCGACCAGACCGATGAGGGCCTCGTCGATGGTCTGGATGTCGCGCACGATGTCATGGACGACCGGGCCGATGGGCTGTACCTGCAAGGCAATTGCTCGAACGCCGACGAGCACGGTGCCGACGGTGAAGCTCACGTCTTTCAGCATCCAGGCGACGACGATCAGATAGAGGGCGATGGTCGCCACGGCGACCGCGAGCCCGACGAACAGCAGGATCGACTCAATACCCACGGGTTCCTCCAGAATTTGCGAAGTTCAGCCGGCTCACGCCGATGCTCAAGGGGCTCACGCCTATGAAATGACGCGCTGCAGGGCAGCGCCGTACCGTCCCGCGGCCTCACGGGCCCGGCCGCTCAGCTCGCGCGTCCGCGCCAGCTTGGGGACCGAGTCGAGCGTGCCCGTCAGCAGGACGCCGTGCTCGAGGATGTCGTGGGCGTAGGCCCGGATCTCCAGAACCGGTCGGTACACCTTGTTGAGGAAGAACACGACCGTGGGCGCCACCACCAGGATGAGCACCACATCGGCGAGGAGCCACCAGATGTTGATCGCGGCAATCACCAGCTAACCCTCCGTTCGTGCCGGCACGTCGCAGGCCACCAGGCCGCCATTGTATGTCACAGACCTATAGAGCGGAAGTCTGGATGTGAACTTCTCTCACTTAGATGCGGGCGCGCAAGATCAAGGGGTCCCTCGCGAGACGGAACTAGTAGGGCGCCGGTCGGATTCGCGTTCGGCGCTACGCGCCGAGGCGGCTGACGAGGGCGTCGGCGACGAAGTCGATGATGCGGCGGACGGCGTCCCGCACGGGATCACCCTGCCCTTCGCCCAGGATCTGGCCCGACCGGTCGGCCTCGGCCACGTCTTCGTTCTCGGGGACGATGCCGGCGAGGGGCACGTTGTACTCGGCGCACACCTCGGCGAAGAACTCCTCGTCGCCCTCGCGCGCCTTGTTGCCGACGCCGTACACCCGCTTGAGGCCCAGCTCCTCGGCCAGGATGATCGTGCGGCCGGCGGTGAGGATCGACTTGCGGCTCGGCTCCATCACCACGAGGAGGACGTCGGCGTAGGCCAGCGTCCCGCCCGAGCGGCTCAGGTGCTCCAGGCCCGCCTCCATGTCCACGAGGGTGACGTCGGCCTCTTCGTCGATTGCGGCTCCCAGGATGCTGCGCACGGCAGCGTGGCTACCGCACGTTCAGCCGGCCCCCGCTTGGGTGATCCGCATGGCATGGATGAGCATGACATTGGACGGGGTCATCACGCCGTACTCCCCGACCAGCTCCGACGGGGTCATGGCCCCGTCGCCCCCACCCACGATCATCCGCCGGGGCAGGATCGGCACCTCGTCGGCGGCGTTGAGGTCGAGCCCGAGGCTGATGGCCAGGTTGGGATTGGAGTCGGTGTCGATGGCGAGCACCTTCTTGCCCTGCTCGGCGTACTCCCGAGCGATCAGCGACGAAAGCGTGGTCTTCCCCACCCCGCCCTTGCCAACGACTCCAAGCTTCATCCCAAGACCTCCCTTTCACCCCTTATCTTCCCACAGCAGTGGTCAGAGTCACCGCCCCCGGCGGCGCCGGTCGCCGCGATGACGGCCCGTGGGGCAGGGGGGCCCCAAGGGGACCCCACGACAAGGGAGGAGGGCGGGGGTGGGGCCCCGCCTGGGGCGGCGAAGCCGCCAGCAAGCATCAATCCCGCTCTCCTCTCACTGCCAGTTGGCGTTTCGGCGCCGCAAGCGGCGGAAACAGACAACTGAGAGTGAGAGGAGACACCCATGCCCAAGTCGGTGCCCGATCCGCCTGTGCTGCCCATTGACACCGCGACCCGGCCGGACTTTGTCGAGCCGGTCGAGCCGATGCCCGCCGAGTTGGAGCGACGGCTGGACAAGATCGAGAAGCAGAACCTCAATGCCGAGGGCGAACAGCAGGAGCGCGCCTACGCCCTGCCCGGCGAGGACGAGGGCCCTCTGGGCGAGGGCGGCCAGCTGCGTGAGCCTGACGCCGGGGGCGGCGGCTCCAGCTGACCCACAATCAGGCGCGAGGAGCGGCCATCTTCATCAGGTTGATGGCCGCTTGCTTGCGGGCGGGAATGGGCTGGGTCGTGGCCACCTGCAGGATCAGGACCTTTTCGCCCTTCAGGGCGTAGGCGGTGTCGTTCACGACGAAGGCCCGGTCCGCCACACCGGGCAGGTCCTCGACGGTCGCGCCCTCACGGAAGCGGTCGAAGGTGCTTGCTCCCCCGGTGTTGGAGAGCAGGAGGACGAACTGGTTCGTGCCCTGCAGCGACCACCGGCACGCCTCGTTGGTGGCAGCCCGTGACCCCGCGCCCGGCTGGCTGGCGATGCCGGTCGCCGTCCGGACGTCGCTCTGGGTCAGGTAGCCGCAGATCCCCGAGCCCTCGGCCAGGTCGATGTTCGTCACGGGGACGGTCGGGGGGAAGCGGGTGGTGGTTGTCCGTCCCTCGTCCTTCTTCTTGCCGCCGCCGCACCCGGTGAGCAGGACGAGGAACACGGCCAGCACGGCCACAGTGGCGGTCGCCCGGATTCGCACCTTGTTTCTCCTTGTTGGCGCACGTCCCGCCAGGACGAGCGGGGAGCCTACCGTTGGCGTCGCTCCACCACTTCGAGGTCCATCAGCTGGTTCACGCCCACGCGCTCCAGCATGCCGCTCATGGACTCGATCTCCAGGCGCCCGGCCCGGTCGACCCGCTTGGCCACGCCGCGGGTCTCCCCCTTCGGGCGCAGGCGGATCTTGACCCGCTTCTCCAGCATGGCGCACCGGTCGCCGTAGGCGGCCGCCACCCGGGCCGGTCCCTCGGCCAGCTGCTCCGCCACCCTGTCGACGGCCAGCACCAGGGCCTCGGTCAGGGCGTCGCGCTTCTCGGGCGTGTCGATCTCCAGTCGCATGAGGTCGAAGCGGATGGTCACCACGGCCGACTTGATCTGCCCCGGCCCGAGCTGGACCTCCGACTTGATGGCCCCCACCTGGTCAGAGGACTCGACCTCGACGATGCTGTCGGGCCACCACGTGCCCAGCTTCATGCCCGTGGCCGCCTCGGCCGCCTCGGCGCCGGCCAGGGCCGCCACCATCCACGTGCTGTCCGCCTCCTCGGGCGACACCGCCGGGCGCAGGACGATGGCGCAGGCCAGGGTGTCCGACGGCGGCGTCTGCCACAGCGAGCCGTGAAGCCCACGGGGGTTGATCTCGTGCTCGACGATCACCGCCGCACCGTGGGGGGCGGCCTCCTGGTTGGCCCACGCCTGGGCCATGACCTCGGCCGACACCGCCACCGTGAACGTGCGCATGGGCCGCCCGAACCGCTCCACCGTGTCGGGCCCGACGTGGACCGGCTGCTGGGGATTGTTGGCGGTCTTCGACTTGGGGGGAACCGGTTCCTGGGGCGCGGTCACGCCTCCACTCTCGCGCGCCTACTTGCTGGTGAGCGGAATAAGCCGCTCGACCCGCCACGTGTCGTTCTCGGGCACGAGGTACAGCGTCCCGATGGGCAGGGTGCCGCCCAAAAGTTTGTGCAGCGGCACGAACATCTTGACCGCCGCCCGCCCCGCCTCGGACCGGTCCTCGTCGACCTCGTAGGTGATGCTGTCGAGGTCGTTGCCGGCCAGCTCCGAGCGCAGGCCGTTGACCAGGTCGGCCAGGAACTCCCGGGTCTCGGACGGGCTCCCGTTGTCGACCGCTAGGCGGGCCGCCAGCCCCTCGTCCATCCCCCGCTTGGTCGCCACTTCCAGTACCTCGGAGCGCCCCGTCGTGCCGATCAGGTCCCACACCTTGTTGTGCTCGCCCCAGACCACCGCCTCGATGAAGTCCTCGGCGACCGGCACGGCCTCGTCGAACCCTGCCGCGCTCGGCGGCGCGTCGCTCTTGGGCTGCAGGTCGCCGGTGAAGTCGGCAGAAAAGTCCCCGAGATCCCCGAAATCGCTCATGGCCGCACCTCCGCCTGCACCGGCAGCGCTGCCATTCGAAGCTGTCGGGGGTTGCGCTTGCTCGCTTCGCTGCGGTGCTCGCTCATGGCCGCTCCCAACCGAGGCTGGACAGGTGGTCCCGGGTGAGCACGCGCTGGGGGCCGCCGAGGGCCTCACCGATGGCGAGGTCGAGGGCGGTGTCGGCCTCCAGGCGAGCCTCCTCGTCGTGGATCTGGAGGTGGGCCTGGTAGCGGGCGTGCAGGGCCAGCTCCATCCGCTCGTTGGGGAACTCGATGACGATGCTCAGCTCGTCCTCCATGATCGGGCGGGACTTCTCGGCGCCCAGCTTGGCCATGGCCAGGTCGAGCTCGATCAGGAACTGGGTGCGCTGCGGCTCGTTCAGCGCCATCAGATGGAACAGGCGCTCGCGCAGCAGGGCGTGGCGCTCGTCCGCCTTGATCTGGGACAGGAGCATGACGAAGTGGTCGATCCGCAGTAGCCCCGGGAACTCGACCTTGAGGTTGTTCTCGGTGCGCTCGAGGTTGGCGTAGGCCTGGCGCCAGGCGTCCCCGTGCACGCGGGTGTCGAGCATGCTCACCGTGTCCTCGAAGGAGGCGAGGGACCGGCGCAGGTTGACCACCCCGCCCAGCCCCACGTAGGCCAGCCCCAGGTTGTGCTTGGCCAGGGCGAACTGGTAGGTGAACGTGTCCCGCCGGAACACCATGAGCGACTCCTTGAAGGCGGCCACCGCCTCCTGGAGCAGGCGCTCCCGCTCGTCGGGCATGCCATTGGCGAGGGAGCTCAGCGCCACCCCCATGTTGAACTGGAGGAGGCCGAAGTGGAGGGGCGCCTCCTCCATGTCGACCTCGCCCAGCGCCTCCCCGTAGTCGGACAGGGCCAGCTCCAACCCCTCGGTGCCCTGGGCGGCGTGGGCCTGGCCCCGGTTGAGGAGCGTGGCGATGCGGCCCCGCCGGCCGTCGGGGGTGCTCGTGTCGAACAGGTCGACGGCCCGTTCGAACGCCTCGACGGCGCCCTCGAACTGGCCCTGCTCGCTCCGGACCAGGCCCAGGTTGTTGAGGGCGGCGGCCAGCTCCGCCTCCCGTTCCGCCTTGCCTTCGAAGAGGGTCGCAGCCTTGTCGAACAGCTCGGCCGCCTTCTTGCGGTTGCCGAGCCCCCGGTGGACGGCGCCCGCGGCGTTGAGGACCCGGGCGTGCTCGATGGGGTCGAACCGGGGGTCGAAGATCGTCGCCGCCGTGTCGAAGTGGACCAGAGCCCTCCGCAGCCCGTCGGTGCCCGTGCCCGTGGACTCGGCGTAGGCCATGCCTAGCCGGTAAGCCAGGGCCGCGTGCTCGTGGGGGCGCTGGCCCCTCGGCGTCTTGGTCAGCTGGTCTTCGAGGGCCTTGATGACGTTCTCGCGGTCGGACATGGCAGTCGTGGACACTAGGTCTCAGCCTCCGCAGCGGCCGCAGCGGCCGCCTTGGCCGCCTTGCGGGCCGCCTTGTCCTCGGCCTTGAGCTCGCCGATGTGGCGGAGGATCTCGGCGATGGCGACGTCGATGGCCCGGGTCACCGTCTCGGACATGGGCTTGCCCGGCGTCTCGGGGTCCTCGGGCTGGCACCCCACCATCAGCAGCTTCTCGGGGAGGACGCCCAGCGCCTTGCTCAGCATGAAGACCCGTTCGGGGGTGGCCAGGTGCATGTCGGCCAGCATGTCCATCCGCTCCTCGAGCGACAGGGCGTGGACGTCGATCACGTCGGGCAGGATCATCATGACCTGGCCGGGCGGGCGGCCCAGGTCGACACAGTCGGCCACGATGAGAGCGTCGTAGCCGAGCTGCAGCTCCTGCACCAGGGCCATGCCGCCGATGCCAGTTTCGACCACCGTGACGCCCTTGGGCAGGTCCATCGTCTGCATCTTGCGGGCCAGCTCCACGCCGTAGGCGTCGTCCGCCCGCAGCACATTGCCCACACCGGCGACCAGGATGCGCACTAGGTGACTACGCGGGCGTGATGGCGCCAGTGGCCTGCTCGGCGGCCCGCAGGGCGTAGCCCCGGACGACCCAGTAGGTGATGTAGTCCTCGAGCTCCACGCGGGCCCGGGAGCTGATCGTGCCGGCGTTTTCGGTGCGGTTGCGGACCTCGGAGCCGATCACCTGGTCGAGCACGTCGAACAGCCGGTCCTGGTCGGCGATGAGGACGGAGGCGATGTCGCCGTCGTCGCTGCGCAGGGCGGTCAGGATCTCGTCGGTGGCCGTGACCACCTGCTCGGTCGGCGGCAGCTCCCCGTCGGGCGTGGTGGTGAAGGCCAGCGCCGAGTCGTCCTCCTCCACCTTGCGGATGCAGTAGCCCTTGGTGAAGGCGGCGTTGGCCCAGATGGCGAAGTTGCCGGGCTGGGCGTCACGCTCGGCCTGCATCCACTGGTTGAGGAGCCGGCGGGCCAGCTCCGTGAACGGCTCGGTCTGGGCCAGCGCCCGTGACCGATAGGCCATCTGGTCGGCCTGCAGGATCCCCTCAGTCACAGGCCTGCTCGTCGCGGCGCGCTCAGGGGGCGGCTCACTGCAGCTCGTGACCGCGGATCTGGAGCAGCTGGGCGGGCTGCTCGGCGCCGGCCTCGTGGGAGTGACCGCCGTGGCCGTTGCCTGCACCGGCGCCCTCGCCATTGGCCTCGGCGTCGGGATCGAGGACCTCCAGCCGGCGGAAGTTGGGCCAGTGCCGGCGCAGGGCCTCCTCCACGCCGCCCGTCAGGGTGGCGTTGGAGCTGGGGCAGCCATCGCACGAACCGAGCATGCGGACGGTCACCACCCCGTCGCGGATGCTCTCCAGGGCGATGGTGCCGCCGTGGGACTCCACGAACCCCCGCAGCTCGTCGAGGGCGGCAAGCACGGACTCCTCGGCCTCGGCCGCGTCGCGCTCGTCGGCCGCCTCGCCCAGGTCGTAGACGGCGAGGAAACCGCCTGCCACCTCGTCCTCGGCCACGTTCTCCAGGAACACCTCGCCGCGCCAGGCCCGGATCAGCTCCACGAGCCGGCCCAGGCCCTCACGGTGGAACACGTCCACCCAGTCGAGGAGCTCCTCGACCTGCTCGCGGACCTTGAAGTCGGGGTGGCTCAACAGCGACTCGGCCAGTTCGCCCACCCGGGGCATGATCTCGAGGTAACCCATCTGCTCAAGGTCGCTCATCGGTTCGACACCTCCTCATGCGGGCTGGCGGCCGCACCGTTCATCCCGAGCTCCTCTCGGATCATCGCCAACACCTGGTCGACGGTCTCCTCTACTTCTTCGGAGAAGCCGAGCCCGAAGGATCGATCACCCGGCTCCACTTCGATAACAACGGTATCGGGGGGGAAGCCCTTCCCCCACCGGCAGATGGCCAGGATGTGGTCGAGGTCGATGATCCCACCGATCGACTCCGACAGCCGCTCGATGATGTCCTCGTCCTCGGGCAGGTCCAGGTCGAGCCGGTAGCGCCGGATCGTCCCCGCGGGGTCGACGTCGCGGGGCATGCACCCCACCAGCACCACCTTGTGGGGCCGCAGCTCCATGAGGCGGTCGAGCACCCGGTGGCCGGAGAACGACATGTCCTCCACGTAGACGTTCTCGGGCCACTCCTCGCCCTCGATGCGCCGGATGAACTGGGTGCCGAAGTCGAGGTCGCGCAGCCACGGCAAGCCGATGCCGCCGACCAGGATCCGGCGCCGCTTGGGGGTCTTGGCGGCCTTGGCCTTGGGCGTGGGAGTCGGCGTGGAATCAGTCATGGCGAAAACTGGCGACGCCCCCGCCTTCGCGGGGGCGTCGCTAAACAGTAGAGCGTCTGAGCGGCTATTCGAACGTGCAGCCGCAGGAGTTGACCTCCCGCACGATCACGCCCTTGCCGGTGTCCATGTGGGTCGTGCAGGGCATGCACGGGTTGAGGGAGCGGACGGCCCGCAGGACGTCGATGCCCTTGATCTGGTCCTCGGGCACGCTCTCGAGGAGCGGCGTGCCGACCACGCACTCCTCGTAGGGCCCCAGGTTGCCGAACGGGTCGGTGGGCGAGGCGTTGAGGGTGGAGGGGGTCGTGATCTGGTAGTTGACCAGCTTGCCCTTGTCCATCTCGATGTGGTGGACCAGCCAGCTGCGGGCCGCCTCCCAGAAGCCGACGCCGATGCGGTGGTCCTTGGGGATCTTGAACGGGGTGTGGACCTTGGTCTCACCGGCCCGCCAGTACTCGAACGCCTGGAGCAGGCAGTTCATGGCGATGGTGGCCACGATGGGGATGGC
>JBOGID010000158.1:0-17551 GCA_050742295.1 Acidimicrobiales bacterium
GTCCGGGGGTGCGCGCCGTCGCCTGGTTTGACAACTGCGCCCGGCCGACGTCACTGACCGCTCGCACGACGAAGTGGTAGGTCGTGCCCGGCGCTGGGCCGTCACCAGCGTCAGCGTCCTCCCGACGGTGTCGGGGGCGAAGACGCACTCGCCCCCGCACAAGGCGGTAGCGGCCGCGAACCTGCGCTCGCCGCCGATCGGGGAGGTGGCCTTGCGCACCTCGTACCTCGACGCCGGCGGCGGGTCAGGCCCGTCGGACGGGGGCGCCGAGAACGACAGGACGCCGTCGAAGACGACGCCGGTGAAATCGGCGACGTCGAGGAACGTCGCGACATCGAATCTGGCCGCCCGCAACGACGGGCAGGCCGCAGTCGTCGCGTGGCGCGGCCGCCAGCACGCGACGCAGCAGATCCTCGTCGAAGGCCACGCCCTGGGCGTCCAGGGGCGCGGTCCGGTGGGCACCGGCGACGCGCCGGGCCAGTTCTTCCGGCCCAAGGGTGCCGCTCGAACAGGCTGCTCGCCGGCTGCCCCTTCGCATATATCGCCGACGCGGCAGCGAGCCCAGTATGAGCGGCCGTGGTGCGTTGCCTCCGCCATCAGCGGCCAGGATGGGTGGCGTCGCCGGGCGGTCGGGGTCGTCGGCTGGTGAACCCGAGGGGAGATCCCCTCGCCCAGGGTTCGGACCCCGCTCACCCGCACGTTCCGCGTCGTATGCCGGATTGACAAGGAGAACTATGACTATGAGGTTGTCGTCCTCCGGTCGACCACCGACGCGATGTCCTACAGGTTTCCCCGTGACCGGCCTCGCGTTAAGGCCACCAAGGTGACAGTCGCAGCCGCACCGAGTCCGGTCGACCGAATCGGGGCGCAAGCGTAGCGACGATCACAGGCCCAGGGAGAGACGCAGCCCGCGGTCGACCTCAAAGAGCTGCTCCCGAGCCAGCTGCCCGATGCGTTCTTCCAGCAACGCTCGGTCGATGGTGATCACCTGGGACACGTTGACGACCGAGTCTTTGGGTAGGCCTGCTTTGCCTGACGGCAGGGCCACGTTGCCTGGGGCGGCGGCCAGACGCTGGTTGGACGTGATGGCGACGACGATCACCGTCGAGATGCGGCTCCGGTTGAACCGGTCCGATGACACGAGGAGCCCAGGTCGACGGTAGCCCGGCGCCGAACCGACCGGTTCTCCGAAATCGAGCCACCAGACGTCACCACGGCTCACCATTCCCAATCGCCGCTATCGATCAACGCCCGACCGGCTGCCCGGCCCCATCCCGCGCCTCCAGACGTGCCGGCCAAGGCGTCGAGCGCGGCCGTGACCGCGTCGTCGTCGTGCGCAAGGATGAACTCCTCGACAGCCCGCGCGTACAGCTGCGACCTCCTCAGCCCTAGCCGCGCAGCAACCTCATCGGCGCGCCGGTGCAGCGCGTCGGGCAGAGAAACAGCGATCTTCACGCCAAGAGTATAACCGGTATGACGTACGCGTCGGAAGTTCTCGATGGGTGGTCGTCGTCACCGAGGCCATCGACCGCGCCCACCCGAGCCCGGAACCGCGTCTCGGGCCGTGAGGAACATCGGAACAGGATCCGGCGCTGAGAAGCCCTTCGTTCACAGCCACTGCATGGTTCCCGGCGCGACACCGCTGCTAGCGAAGGCCGCCGCTGCCAACGGATGCGCTACTACTGAGCGGTACTGGCGGGCGACAGATCCATGGAGGCAGTTCGCTGCGCGCGCCCTCAGGGCGATAGTGCCACCGAGTTGACGATGAAACGCTTCTCGGGGCAGTCAACGTGTGGGGCCGCAACCCGCTGAACTCGACGTTCGACGCTTGCGCCGTCGCCGTCGAACGGCTCCCCACCTACTGAGACGACATCGCCATTTGAGATGGACACGGGATCCCCTCCGGGCCCCTTGGGCGTGAACCTGATAAGGGTGCGGCGCTCCAGGAGCTACGACGCCAACGGCACGACCGACATCGCCGTCTACCGGCCCTCGACCGGCCAGTGGTTCGTCCAGGGCGGGGCCTCGCCCTTCTTCGGGACGAGCGGCGACGTCCCGCTTCCGCTGCCCGCGGGCATCCGCCTCGCCTCCTTCCCGTGATTGGTGACCTGACAACGAAAGGGGGCTGGCAACGACTGTTCAGGTAGCATCCGGTCCCAGGCGTAAATAGACAACGAGCGCAGGCTAGACATCCCACGGCTGGCGGCGGTACCCAGGCGCTGGTTTTACGGGCCGACGAGGGCGACGGCCCGGGCCGGGTCGCGCGCCACCCAGCGCAGCGCGGCGCTGATGTTGGTCGCCCCGGCCAGGCGAAGGAGGCTGATGGCCTGGGTCCTCCTCGAGGCCGCGCTTCGCCAGCCCCGCCCCGTCCGCCTCACCTACCACGGACGGCGACGGCTCATCTGCCCCCACGCCCTCGGCTGGAACAGCAACGGCAGGCCCATGCTCCTCGCCTGCCAGACCGGTGGCCAGACCAGCACCGGGGCGCTCCCCGCCGATCCCCGGCACCGGTGGCGGTGCATGTTCGTCGACGAAGTCGACCACGTCGACGCCGCTGACCCGGCCAGCCCGTGGGAGACCGGCGACAACTACAACCACTTGCGCCCCTTCCACGCCATCGACAACGTCACGATCGCCATCACCGCGGACGGCCCGGCACCCGCCAGTTAGGGGTAGGTACTACACGCCCGGGCCCAGAAAACCACCGCTGAGCAGGGCATATCGCATATGTCCTTCAGCAAGGCGAGAGCCCGGAAACTCCCGCTAGCCGGCCACGCCGGCGCGCACGGCGGCTAGGCGTTCCAGGCAGGCCAGCGTGTGGGCCTGGTCGTCGGGCAGCGGGCGCACGATGACGTCGGAGTAGCCCAGTTCGGCCAGGGCCCGGAACTGCTCGGCCACCTCGTCGGGCCCGCCGGCGATGACGGCGGAGGGGTCGAAGCCGCGGTAGCCCCGATCCAGGATGGGCTGGGCGACCCGCCCGGCGTCGTCGTGGTCGGCGCCCACGTGGACGTCGCGGCGGATGGCCACCGCGGCCGGTATGCGGCCGTGCCGGGCGCAGCGGTCCCGGTAGAGGGCGATGAGCTCGGCGGCCTGGGCGGGGACCAGTTCGGGGCCGGCCAGCCAGGCGTCGCCGAGGCGTGCGGCCCGGTCGATGGCCTTGGGCGCGGTGCCCCCGATCCACACCTCCACCGGCTCGGGAGGGACGGGGCCGATGCGGTGCCCGTCCACCTCGTCGCCCGCCAGTAGCCGGCGTACGACGTCCAGCTTCCGTTCGAACGTCGTGGCCCGGCTCCGGAGGTCGGCCTCCAGAGCGGCGAACTGGTCCTCGCCGTCGCCGATGGCGCACTGCAGGACGAACGGGGCCTCGGCGATGGCGGCCAGGGTGCCGATCTGCTCGGCGGCCAGGACGGGGTTCCACAGGGGGAGGAGGAACAGGGCGCCCGCCGTCCGGTCCCCCCACTCGGCCAGCAGGCGGCCGAGGATGGGGACGTTCTGGTAGTACGGCGCCCGGGTGACGTGGTGGTCGCCCACGAACAGCGAGTCGAGGCCGGCGGCCCACGCCACCGCGGCCTGCTCGACCATCCAGCGGGCGCCCGTCCGCACATCGGGGGGGTCGTACCGGCTCCGCAAGGACACACCGACTCGCACGGGCCAAGCCTGCCAGAGTGGGCGCCCCATGGTCTTCGCCCTGTCCGAAGCGGGCCAGCGGGCGGCGGCGCTGGGCATCGCCGCGGTGGTGGCGTTGGCGGTATGGCTGGTCGTGCTGGCGGTGCTGGTTTTGGCCACCAGGCCCGATCTGCCGCCCGCGGCGGCGGCCGGCAGCGAGTTCGGGGGGGACGAATCGCCGGCCGTGGTCAGCCTGCTCGTCAATCGGTGGGAGCTGGGGCACGAGGCCGTCCCCGCCACGCTGCTCGACCTGGCTGCCCGCAAGGCGCTGAGCGTGGACCAGGTGGCGCCTGGTCGGTTCGTCGTTCGCTTGCGGTCGTCGGTGCCGCCCGGCCTGAGCGACTACGAGCGCCAGGTCCTCGACCACGTGCGGTCGCTGGCGTCGGAGGGCGGCGTGCGTGGCCCGAACGCAATGGTCGTCCCCGCGGAGGCGCTCACGACCGGGCCCGAGGTGCAGTCCAAGCGCTGGTGGAAGCGGTTCCAGAAGTCGGTGGTGGCCGAGGCCCGCGACCGGGGGTTGAGCCGCCCCCGGTGGAGCGTGGCCATGCTCGTTGCCCTGGGTTTCCTTGCCGTGGGGCCGGCCCTGCTGGCGTCGGGCGCACTGGTGGCGGCGCCCACCGAGGACGCGTCCACGTCCACGTCGGACGACGACGATGCGGTGGGCGGCGTCCTGAGCCTCGGTGCCGTCGCATGGGGAGCGCTCATGGCCATCCCGTTCAGCCTGCGCCAGGAGCGGGACACGGCTGCGGGGCGGGAGGCGGCCGCCCGCTGGCTCGGCCTGCGTGAGTACCTCGACGGGGACGAGGCGTTCGACCGGGCGCCGCCTGCGGCGGTGGCCATCTGGGACCGCTACCTGGCCTACGGGGCGGCCATGGGCGTGGCCGCGGGGGCGGTGCGGCCCCTGCCGCTCGGGAGCGAGTCGGACACCGAGGCCTGGAGCTCCCACGGCGGCCACTGGCACGTGGTGCGGGTGTGCTACCCGGTGAGGTTCCCGCCCGGCTGGGGACAGAAACCGCTGGTGGCGGCGGCCAAGGGGGCGGCCGTCGTGGCCTTCGGGCTGCTCCTCGCCATCCAGATCGGCCCGCCGCTCGTCGAGCTGGCGGGCGAGGTCCTCGACGACAGCCGGGGTTCGGATTGGGAGATCTGGGCCCGCATCGGCGTCGCCGTGGCGGGGGCGGTGGCGGCGGTTGCGGTGGCGGCGGTGGTGCGGGGGGCCGTGATGCTGGCCTACGCCGTGCCCGACCTGTTCTCGACGAGGGAGACGGAGGGGCTCGTCATCCGGATCCGCGGCACCCACCTGGCCGTGGACGACGGCCAGAGCCGCAAGGTGCGGGCGTGGCGGGTGGCGCCTCTCCGGCTGGGGCCGGCGACGAGGGGTGCGGTGGTGCGGGTGACGTTCACGCCCCGGCTCGGCTACGTGTCACGGATCGAGCCCGGCCGGCAGGGGCTGGGCGTGGACGATGCTCAGATGCTGGAGGGGCCGGGTCAGGGCGACATAGAGCAGCCGTAACCCGGCTGCGGTCGCGCCTGCGATGGCGGCCGGTTCGACCACGACGACGGCGTCGAACTCCAGGCCCTTGGCCGCGGGCGCCGGGAGGAGCGTTACCGCTTTGGCCAGGCCGTCCTGGTCGGGCGTGCCGAACTCGACGTGGCTGGCCTGCAGCGCGGCGGCCGCCGGCGTCACGTGCTCGTCGGCCACGATGACGCCGACCGAGTACGGCTCGGCCGCCAGGGTGCGCGCCTCGGCTGCGGCGGTGGCGAACAGGTCGGCCGGCGACACGGCTGCGATGCGGGGAGGACGGCGCCCGACCCGCACGGCGGCCGTGGCCTTGACCGCGGGGGCGGCAAGGGGGAGCAGGCGGGAGGCGAGGTCGAGGACCTGGCCGGGCGTGCGGTAGCCCAGGGTCAGCGTCTCGTGGCGGCTGCCGTGTGGCTGGGGCAGATGGTCGGCGATGTCGGCCCACGACTCGTGCCACCACGGCCCGGTGGACTGGGCCAGGTCGCCGAGCATGGTCACCGAGCCGGCGGGGGCGCGGCGGGCGACCATGCGCAGCTGCATGGGCGTCAGGTCCTGGGCCTCGTCGACCACGACGTGGCCGTAGGTCCGCCCGCCTCCCTCGATCAGCTCGCGGGCCTCGTCCACCAGGGCCAGCTCGGAGGCCGTCCAGGGGGCGCGGCCGAGGCTGGGGCCGACGGGCCGCAGCAGGGCGGCCTGCTCGTCGGCGGTGAGGATGCCGCCGGCGGCCCGGGCCAGGCGGTCGCGGCTGGACAGGAGGTCGTTGACCAGTTCGGTGGCGGAGACGGCCGGCCACAGGCGGTCGAGGGCGTCTTTCAGTTCGGGGGCGCGGGCGAGGTGACGGTCGGGGTCGTCGGCCCCCAGGTTGGAGGGCATTGACCGCCACGCCCGGCGGCCGAGGGCGGCGAGGCGGTCGCGCAGGGCGGCCCGACCGGCCTGGTAGGGGGCGTCGCGCGAGGCGAGGGCCATGACGATCTCGGCGATGTCCTCAGCCGGGAGCCGGAGGCGGACGAAGCCGACGGCGACTTCGAGGTCGTCGTCGGGCAGCCGCTGGCGGCCGGCGAGGGCCCGGCCCAGCACCTCGGCCATGCGCTCGTCGCCCTTCACGCGCTGGACCTCGGGCGGGTCGGTGGCCCGCACCCGCAGTTTGGGGACGAGATCGGCCAGGGTCACCTGGGTCACCGCCTCCTCGCCCAGCGAGGGCAGGACCTGGGCGATATAGCGCAGGAACGTGCGGCTCGGCCCCACGACCAGCACGCCGCTGCGGGCCAGGTCGGGGTCGCTGTAGAGGAGGTAGGCGGCCCGGTGGAGGCCGATGGCGGTCTTGCCCGTGCCGGGCCCGCCCTGGACGGCCATGACGCCCTGCAGAGGGGCCCGGATGACCTCGTCCTGCTCGGCCTGGATGGTGGCGACGATGTCGAGCATCTCGCCCGTGCGGGCCCGGTCGAGCTCGGCCAGCAGGGCTTCGCGGCCTCGCAGGCCGGAGTCGTCGGTGGCGCCGTCGGCCCGGGCGCCGTCGCCTTCGGCGAACCGGTCGTCGGCCAGCGACAGGACAGTGCGGCCCTCGACCAGCAGGGTCCGCCTGCGGGCCAGGCCCATGGGCTTGCTCGGACGGGCCTGGTAGAACGGCGCCGCGATCGGGGCCCGCCACTCGACCACCACCGGGTCGGCCGACCCGTCCTCTACGTGGCGCCGGCCGATGTGCCAGGTG
Organism: Acidimicrobiales bacterium; assembly: GCA_050742295.1. GTDB lineage: Bacteria > Actinomycetota > Acidimicrobiia > Acidimicrobiales > AC-14 > JAHFUQ01. Next base: position 6,894 of record JBOGID010000158.1, read on the forward strand.
GCGCCTGTGCCCGCCTCGTCGATGCGGCCGAAGCACAGGGCACGCGGCGACTCCGCCAGCAGCGAGACCCGCCGGATCAGCGCCTGCTCCAGGTCAGGGTCCAGGCCGCCGGCGGCCCGGGCGTCGTCGAGCAGCTGCCGGGCTCGCACCCGCATAGCAGCGAGGCAGGCGTGGGCGTTGTCCAGCGCGCCCTGCTCGACGTCGAGGTCGCTGCCGCTCACGGCCGGGCAATCCACCGACGTCGTCCGCCGGCCGGCCGGTTGGCGGTCACGCCGGGGTCCTCTCCAGGTACATCTCGCGCACCACGTCCTCGATGTCGGGCTCCTCGACGGACAGGTCGACGATGTCGGCCACGGCCACGATGGCGGCGACGACCTGGGCGGCACTGACCTCGTCCCGGTGGAACCGCACCCAGCGGCGGCGGCCGTCGGTTCGTACCACCGCCGCGTTGGGCAGGGCCAGCTCGGTGGCGGCCTCGACCAGGTCGACGACCAGCGTCCGGTAGGGGGCGAAGCGGGCCTTGACCTCGGCCACCGTCCCGTCGTGGAGGATGCGGCCCCGGTCGATGACGACCAGCCGCGAGCACAGCTGTTCGACATCGTCGAGGTCGTGGGTGGTGAGGACGACGGTCGTCCCCCGCTCCCGGTTCACCTCGGTGAGGAACTGGCGCACCCGGCCCTTGCTGACGATGTCGAGGCCGATGGTCGGCTCGTCGAGGTAGAGCACGGCCGGGTCGTGGAGCAGGGCGGCGGTGATCTCGCCCCGCATGCGCTGGCCCAGTGACAGCTGCCGGACCGGCGTGTCGAGGAACGGCGCCAGGTCGAGCAGGTCGACGAATGCCTCCAGGTTGGTCCGGTGGCGGGCGGCGTCGGCTTGGTACACATAGCGGAGCAGGTCGAACGAGTCGCGCAGCGGCAGGTCCCACCACAGCTGGGACCGCTGGCCGAAGACCACGCCCACCCGCAGGGCGGTCTGGACGCGGTGGCGCTGGGGGTCGAGGCCGGCCACCCGCACCGTGCCGCAGGTCGGGACCAGGATGCCGGTCAGCATCTTGATGGTGGTGGACTTGCCCGCCCCGTTGGGCCCGATGTAGCCGACCATCTCGCCCTCGCCGATGGCCAGCGTCAGCGAGTCCACGGCCCGCACGGTGATGCGTTCCCGCCGCACCCGACCGACCCGCTTGTGGACGACGAAGTCCTTGCTCACCCCGTCCAGCACGATGGCGCCCCTCAACTGCCCGTGCTCCGGTAGTGGCGAATGCCGGCGCGCCACGACAGCGCGGCGGTGGCGGCCACAGCGCCGGCCACGACGGGCGCCAGCACCGGCGCCCACGGCCCCACGCCGACGAACTCGGGCTTGCCCAGCAGCCACGCCGCCGGCAGGTAGTTGACGAAGGCCAGGGGAACGATGACGACGACTCGCCGCAGCCAGCCCGAGAGCACATCCAGCGGGTACTGGGTCACATAGCTGCCGCCGTAGGTGAACGTGTGGGCCACCTCCTGGCTCTCGACGGTCCAGAACGCGGCCGACCCGGCCAGCACCCACAGCCCGCCGAACAGCACGGCGCCGGTTGCCACCAGGGCGGGCACGGCCACGACCCGGGCCGGGGTCCAGTCGACGGGGACCGACGACACGGCCACGGCCAGTGCGACCGCCGGTTGGACCAGCTTGCCGACCCGCCGCAGGGCGAACTCCTCGCTGGCCAGCTGACCGAGCGTCCCCAAGGGCCGGATCAGCAGCCGGTCGAAGTGGCCGTGGCGGATGAACCAGTTGACCTTGCCGGCGGGCCCGACGGTCAGGTCGGACAGCCCGAAGGCGAGCGCCGACGTGGCGTAGAGGAACAGGACTTCGGGGAACGTCCATCCGGCGAGGGCGGGAACGTGGGTGAAGAGGACCACGATGGCGAGCAGGTCGAGGACGGTCGCCGCGCACTGTGCCGTGGCCACGAGAAGGAACGACACCCGGTACTGCCAGTCGGCCCGGAGCCGGGCCCCCACGAGCCGCAGGTAGGTCCCGGCGCGAGCGCTACCCACCCTGGACCACCACCTTCCGCACGGCCCGGAGCGCGAAGGCATTGCCGGCCACCATGAGGGCCGCGGCCCACAGCGCCTGCACCGCCAGGGCGCCGGCGCCCTGCCGTCCGAGGAAGAGTTCGACGGGCAGCTGGATGACGGCCTGGAAGGGGAGGAGGCGGGCGACCTGCTCCAGCCCGCCCGGGAAGAACGACAGCGGCACGATCACCCCGCCGAAGAACTGGGTCACGAAGCCCGCGAACTGGATGAAGCCGCGGTTGTCGATCAGCCAGAAGCCGACCAGCGCCACCAGGAAGCGGAGGCCGAAGGAGACCACCTCGGCCAGCACGACGGCGAGCAGGAACAGGGCCCACGTGAATGGTGAGGCCGGGAAGCGCAGCGGGAACACGAGGGCGCCGATGGCGAGAGGTGGGATGCCTCGGGCCAGGCCCTCGTAGGCGAATCGTCCGAGGTCCTGCGCCAGCCAGTACGACGAGAAGTGGAGCGGCCGGTAGAGGTCGGTGGCGACGTCACCGCTGCGGATGCGGTCGGACAGTTCGAGGCGGCCCCACATGCCCACCGTGGGCAGGAGACCCTGGCTGACGAACGTGAACGTGACCGCGTCCATGGCGTCGAAGGAGCCGATCGTCGAGCGGGACCGGTAGACGGCCAGCAGGACGTAGGCCCGCAGGAACCCGAACACGGTGCCGATGACCACGCCCGCGAACGTGGCTCCCCGGTAGGTCGAGTTGCGCTGGAACGTGCGCCGGGCCACGTGCCAGTACGGCGCGAGGGCAGGGGTGAGGAGAAGGGCTCGCGCCGCCACGCCCGAAAACTAGGCGCGCCCTGATCCAAAATCAAGAGAAAAAGGCGAACCCAAATAAGCCCTCACATCCTCCGGCCAGCTTCCAAATCAGGCCCCGGAGGGGGGCTACTGCCGACACGATAGGCGACGCGAGCCGCCCGTGCAAGAGAAACCTCAGGACACGTACACGCCGCGGGAGAAAAACGACGTGACGGCCACCAGGGCGAGGGCGCTCGCAGGCAGGATCACCCTTCGGCGGCGGGGCCGTTCGCTGAGCCACTCGCCAGCGGCGGCGAAGCAGGGGAAGGCGGGGAGCACGTAGCGGCCCATGCCGAAGAAGTTGGGCAGGGTGAGGGCGGGCAGGAAGAGGGCGAAGAACGCATACATCCCATAGGCCCGCCCGAAGCGGCGGAACACACGGGGCAGGAAGCAGCAGGCGAGGATCGTCATGATCGGGTGCGAGACGTACACGATCCACGCGAAGGGGCTGCGGAAGTCCCGGATCTCGGTGAAGAAGTGGGCCTTGTACCAGGTCCTCGGGCCCTCATCCACGCCCCACGACTTCTGCGCCTCGATGAACAGGAGCGGGTTGTCCCAGTGCCACCACAGATAGAGGCAGAACCCGATCGTCCCCAGGCAGGCGAGGAGGACGCCGTAGTCGCCCGGCTTCACCTTGCGCAGGTCGGGGACCCACCGCCGCCAGCGGGGCCCGTCCTCGCCCCCGAACGCCCCACGGATCTCGAGTTGGCGCCACACCAACCCGACGATGATGGCGATGCCGACGTGGCGGGTGGCGGTGACGAACGCCCCGACCAGGCCGGCCAGCACGGGGTGGCCCTTCTCCAGCAGCAGGAAGGCGGCCAGGATGCTGGCCACGAACAAGGCCTCCACGTAGATGGCGCCGACGAAGAAGAACGAGAACGGGTAGACGATCAGGAGCAGCACGGCCGTCCATGCCGCCGCCGGCGACAGGCGGGCCCGCACCCAGGTCGTGAACATGAGGACGGCGGCAACCCCCGACGCCAGCGTGACGAGGATGCCGGCCAGCATGTAGTTGCCGATGAACGTGCCCGCTACCCGCATGGCCGCCGGGTAACCCGGGAAGAAGGCGACCGAGCTGGGGATGCGCCAGTCGTAGAAGTAGCCGTTGTCGGCGATGTTGTTGAACCAGCCCGCGTCCCACTGCACCCAGCCCGACAGCCAGGGCCGGCCCGGGAACGAGTTGATCGTCAGGTTCTTGTGCCTGGGCAGGAAGGTGACGGACAGGCCGACGACGGTGAACAGCACCACGGCCACGGCCAGGAAGGCGAAGGCGACGGCCCAAGGCGACGGAGGCGCCGTCGTTGAATGGCGGTCGGCGGTCGCCGGCTCGGCGCGCAGTGATCGGTCGGTCAGCATTCGCAACGTCGGGTAGTCGCGCCCTCGTCAGGGCGCTCGCCACCGACCAGCGTAGTTCCGCGTCAGCCTGGGTTCGCAGGAGGCGGGGTGGGGGCGAACATGGCCGCCTCCGACCGGGCCAGCGTGAAGATGCCGGCGATGACCACGACGAGCGCCGCCACCTCCAGGACGAGAGCGGCCGGGCCAGTCGCCAGCTGCTCCCCGAACGCCAGCGCGCCGAGGCCGATGCTGGCCACGGGGTCGAGGACGATGAGCAGGGGCAGCGAGGCGCCAAGGGGGCCGGCCTGGAACGCGCTCTGGCCCAGCAGCAGGCCCAGGGCGCCCGACACGGCCAGGGCGTACGGCTCCCAGCTGGTGAGCGCCGACCCCAGCCCGCCGTCGAGCGCCTCCGACGTGGCCTTCAGCAGCCCGGCGATGACGGCGTAGGACACTCCCGCGGCCACGGCCAGGGCGGCGGCCCGGGCCGGTCCCGGCTCCTTGGGTGCGAAGGCGATGACGGCGCCCACCAGGACGGTGGTGCCGATCCCGACGACGATCCAGCGGGAGCCCGACCCGTAGGCGTCGCCCGCCTCAGGCGAGGCGGCGAGGAGGAAGACGACCAGCCCGACCACGACCTCGACGGCCCCGATCCAGTGCCGGCGGGTCACCTGCATGCCCGAGAAGGCGGCGCCCAGGGGCAGGGCGAACAGCAGGCTCGTCACGAGAAGGGGCTGCACCAGGGCGAGGGAGCCGAAGCGCAGGGCCAGGAAGTGCAGCCCGAACGCCATCCCGTCGGTCGCCGTGCCCGCCAGCCACACGGGCCGGGCGGCCAGGTGGACCAGCAGCCCGGGCCGCAGCGAGTGCTTCATGGGCGCCGCCGCCGCCGCCTTCTGCTGCAGCACGGACTTGAGGGCGTACAGGAAGGCCGACGCAAGGGCGAGGACGGCGGCCATCGGGAGGCGACCGTATCTCGACATCGCGCAAGTGGGGGTCATAGCCTCACTTGCGCGATATTGGGCGGTTCGTGCAGGCAGACGAGTTCACGCGCATCGCCCAGGCCGAGGACGACCACTGGTGGTACCGCCACACCCGGGCGCTCATGGCGGAGATGCTGGCGCCGTGGCTGCGGCCCGGCTCGCGGATCCTTGACGCCGGGTGCGGGCCGGGCGGCAACAGCGCGTTCCTGTCGCCGTACGGCAAGGTGGTGGGGGCCGACATCTCGCCCGACGCCATGCGCCTGCTCAAGGTGCGGTGGCCGGAGACGGCGGCCGTGCAGGCCAGCATCGGTGACCTGCCGTTCGGGCCGGCGTCGTTCGACGTGGTCGTGACCGTGACCGTCCTGGCCATGCTGCCCGACGACCGGCGGGCGGTGGCCGAGGTGGCGCGGGTGCTGCGGCCGGGCGGGGCCGCGTTCTTCATCGAGGCCGCCTTCCCGGCCCTGAGAAGGGGCCACGACGTGGTGTGCAACGTGGTGCGGCGCTACCGGCGGCCCGCGTTCGAGGCCATGATCGACGACGCCGGGCTGTCGGTGCAGCGGGCGACGTACGCCCACAGCTACCTGGTGCCGCCCGCGGCCCTGCTGGCGGCGGCGTCCCGGGTGCGTCGCAACGCCACCGAATCGGCCAAGTCCGACCTCCAGCACGGCCGGTCGCTCGACAAGGTGTTCACCAAGCTGACCGCCGTCGAGCGCCGCATCCTGGCCCGCCGCAACCTACCCGCCGGCGTGTCGGTGGTCGCCGTCGCTACGAAGAGGTAACCCCCCTCACCACTTGCCCCGGTGGCGCTCCAGGGCGAGCTCCAGCCGCAGCATCAGCAGGCCGCCGAGGGCCCGGACCACCGACCGGGGGTTGAAGAACTGCGAGTGGCCGTGCAGGCGGGGGTGGTGGCTCACGGGCACCTCCACGAAGCGGGCCCCGGCGTCCTGCAGCTTGCGCACCAGCTCCACGCAGATGACCCCGCTGGTGTGGAACAGCTGGACCCGCTCCAGCGCCTCGCGGCGGATGAGGCGGAAGTCGCAGTCCACGTCCCGGATGCGCAGGGCGAAGAAGCGGCGGACCGTCCGCTTGTACAGGAAGCCGACGATCTTGCGGCTCAGCGGGTCCGACCGCGCCGTCTTGTAGCCCTGCACCACGTCGACGTCGTCGCGGGCCTCCTTGACCAGCAGCTCCAGCTCGGCGGGGTCGTACTGGCCGTCGCCGTCGGTGTAGAAGACCCACTGCTTGCGGGCGGTGTTGAAGCCGGACATGAGGGCGCCGCCGTAGCCCCGGTTGAACGGGTGGCGGACGACCCGTAGCTGCGGCACCCGCTCGGCCGTCTCCTCCAGCACGGCCGGCGACGTGTCGCTCGAGGCGTCGTCGATGACGATGACCTCGAAGTCGACGCCCAGCGTGTCGAGGGTGGACGCCACCGTCTCGACCAGCGCACCGATGGTGGGCGCGTCGTTATAGCAGGGGAAGAAGGCCGAGACCTCCTCGACGGCGGGGTTCAGGGGCACGGCGTTCACCGGAACCCCTCGCCGCGAAGTCCCTCACACACCGTGTCGATCTCCTCGTCGGTCATCTCCGGGAAGCACGGGACCGTGACACACTCCGCCGCCCACGCCTCGGCGTTGGGGCACGGCCGCCGGGCGAAGCGCCGGTAGGCGGGCTGCTGGCTGATGGCCACCGGGTAGTGCACGCCGGTCTGGAATGGCACCCGAGAACGAAACCCCCCCCGATCCTCGACGCGCAGCACGCACAGGTGGTGGATGTGACGGGCGTGGTTGGGGTGCCACCGCAGCCCCGGGGCCGCCGACAGGTAGCGGGCCACGATGCAGCGGCGTCGGTCGTTCAGGAACGGCAGGCGGGCCAGCCCGATGCGCAGCACGGCGGCCTCGACCTCCGAGACCCGGCTGTTGCCGGCCACGTGGCGGTGCAGGTAGCCGTCCTCCAGCCCGTGGTTGCGGACGAGGCGCAAGTGCTCAGCCAGGTCTGCGTCGTCGGTCACCACCGCGCCGCCGTCGCCGATGCCACCCAGGTTCTTGGTCGGATAGAAGCTGTAAGCGGTGGCCGCGGTGGGCGAGGACGGCACCGCCCCGTGGGCCTGGGCCGCGTCGTCGATCACGGGGACGCCCAGGTGGGGGAGGGGCGCGGGCCGGCCGTACAGGTGGACCGGGATCACGGCCTTGGTCAGGGGCGTGACGGCTTCGGTCGCCGCCGCCGGGTCCATGGCCGCCGTGTCGGGGTCGACGTCGACGACCACCGGCGTGGCCCCGGTGGCGCAGACGGCGTAGATCGTCGGCACCGCCGTCAGGGCGGGCACGATGACCTCGTCACCCCGTCCGATGCCAAGGGCGGTCAGGGTGAGGCGCAGGGCGTCCGTGCCCGACGCCACGGCCACGGCGTGCAGCCGTCCCGCGAAGGCGGCGAACTCGGCCTCGAAGGCGGCGACCTCGTCGCCCAGCAGCAGCCGGCCGGAGCGGACGACGCGCGCCACCGCCTCATCCACCTCGGGCTGCATTCCCTCCCACCGCCGGGCCAGGTCGAGGACGGGGATCCGGGTCTCTACAGGTACCAATCGAGCCTTGGCTTGTAGTAGGCGACGGTGCCGGCGATCCCCTCCTGGAAGCCGATCCGGGGCGACCACCCCAGCACCCGCTTGGCCTTGGCCGACGTGCCCCGGTAGCTGCCGATGTCGATGCGGGCCCGCTCCGGGGGCCACGGCATCGACTCCACCGAGCCCGAGGCGGCGGCGGCCACGATCGTCTCGGCCACCTGGCGGACGGTGCACGCCTCGTCGTGGCTGAGGTTGAAGACCTCGTCCCGCGCCTCGTCGCAGCGCACCGCTAGCAGGAAGGCGTTCACGACGTCGTCGACGTGGAGGAGGTCGCGCTCCTGCTTCCCCTCGCCGTAGACGGTGATGGCCTGGTTCTCCAGGGCGTGACGCAGGAAAACGGCCATGAAGGCCTGGTGGTCACCGAGCAGGCGCTGGCGCGGCCCGTAGACGTTGGTGATGCGCAGGGCGCACGTGCGCATGCTGAAGGCCCGCGAGTACAGGAGGTGGAACTGCTCGGCCGCGTACTTGCTGATGCCGTTGACGTCGGCCGCCCTCACGGGGTGCTCCTCGTCGACGGGCAGGTACTGGGGCCGGCCGTACACCTGCCTGGTCGAGGCGTAGACGACGGGTGCGTCGGGGTTCACCCGCCGCAGCAGCTCGAGGAAGGCGAGGTGGCTACGGGTGTTGAGGTCGAGGTCGGCGATGGGGTCTTCCATGGAGTCGACGTGGCTGATCTGGCCGGCCAGGTTGAAGATGTACTCGGCCCTGGCCGCCGCCTCCGAGACCGCGGTGGCGTTACCGATGTCGGCCACGACGACCTCGATGGGCGCCCCGTCGAGGTTGCGGCGGTTGCCCCCGTGGCGGGGGACGAGCGAGTCGACGACGGTGACCTTGGCCCCCGCCCGGTGAAGGGTGAGGGCGAGGTTGGACCCGATGAAGCCCAGGCCGCCGGTGACGAGGCAACGGGTGCCGTGGAACGCTGCGAGGTCGGGGTCGGCCATGGAACCCCGATCCTACCGACGGGTGCGAAGCGGCCCCATTCCCCTATGGAAGCCTGGGACGGTGATCCCGCGTGCCCTCGGCTGCTATGCGAACGCGCCGGCGCGCGTCCGGGCCCGTGCGTTTGCCCGGTGGGCGACCGCGCCGTTCGGGCCCGTCGAGGCCCGGCTGCCGGCCACGGGGCGGATCCTCGACGTGGGGTGCGGCATCGGGGTGTTCGCGTGCCACGTGGCCCTGGCCTCGACCGGCCGGGCCGTCGTCGGGGTGGACTCAGAGCTGGACGACATCGCCCTCGCCCGGCTGGCGGCCCGCCACGCCGGTCCCCAGGGCGGGCGCGTGGACTTCCGCCTGACGCCGCCCGGCGACGTCCCCGACGGCCCCTGGGACGCGGTGGTGCTGCTGCTGGACCTCCTGGCCCGGCTCGACGCCGGCGAGAAGGCGGGACTGATCGGCTCGTGCGCCGAGCAGCTGTCCCTCGGCGGGTTGCTGGTGGCGAACGTGCGGGCCCAATCCGGTGAGGCGGTGGCGGGGTGGATGGAGCAGGCCAACCTGGTGGTGCGCCAGGAGCCGCTGTCGGGCCGGTTCGGGCGGTTCCACCTCCTCACCGGGGCCCGCCGCCGGTCGGTGACCTGAGCGCGGGCCTCAGGCGGTGCGCTCGATCATGGCCTCGAGCAGGCGCTTGCGTTCGGCGGACGGGAACGGGGTGGCGGCCTGCACGTTGAACAGGGCGGCCACCGTCCTGCCGCTGCGGAACAGGGTGAGGTCGGAGTAGACGACCCCGCTGGCCTGCTTGGACGTGACTTCGATCGTCGTGCGCCACGTGATCGAGTCGTCGCTGACCTCCGCCGCCGCCAGCCGCTCGGTGCGGGCCGTCGTTCCCGGCAACTGGTCGAGGGCCAGGGCGTCCTTGAACAGGGTGGTGAGGCAGGTGGCGACGTCTTCGCGGCTCAGCTCGGCCATGGCCCGCTCGGCCGCGGCCTGGTCGGGGGACACGACCGCCAGCGACGTCACCAGTGTCCCCACGCCCTTGTAGAACCCGGGCGAGACGGCGGAGCGGTCGGCGTCACCGAGGGCCGATGCGGCGCCCGCGCACGCCTGGAACGAACTGGCCGCCTTGGTGGCGGTGGCGTCGATGGTGGCCGGAGGGTCGGCCTCGTAGCCGGGAAGATCGGAGCCGCCGAGGACGACCCGCTGGGCGACGGCCGCGGCGACCGATCCCGCGCCGCCCGTGGCCGTGGCGTCCCCGGCCGAGAGGCTCGTCGAGCCCTGGCCGCCGCACGCCCCCAACAGGGCCGCCAGCGCGACCCCGAGGGCGGTGGCTGGAGCGATGCGGGTGCGGCGCCCGGTTGTCATGCCCGGAGTAACGGCAAGGCGCCGATGTTGCTTGAGCGCCGTCAGAGAGGCTCGGGGTCAGGGCCCGGACGCGAACGAGCGGGCCCTGACGGAAGGGCCCGCTCGTCGCCACCCCAAGGGAGGGGGTAGGGGAACTGCTACTCGAACGTGCAGCCGCAGGAGTTGACCTCCCGCACGATCACGCCCTTGCCCGTGTCCATGTGGGTCGTGCAGGGCATGCACGGGTTGAGGGAGCGGACGGCCCGCAGGACGTCGATGCCCTTGATCTGGTCCTCGGGCACGCTCTCCAAGAGCGGCGTGCCGACCACGCACTCCTCGTAGGGCCCCAGGTTGCCGAACGGGTCGGTGGGCGAGGCGTTGAGGGTGGACGGGGTCGTGATCTGGTAGTTGACGATCTTGCCCTTGTCGATCTCCATGTGGTGGACGAGCCAGCTGCGGGCCGCTTCCCAGTAGCCGACGCCGATGCGGTGGTCCTTGGGGATCTTGAACGGGGTGTGGACCTTGGTCTCACCGGCCCGCCAGTACTCGAACGCCTGGAGCAGGCAGTTCATGGCGATGGTGGCCACGATGGGGATGGC
>JBOGID010000159.1:0-2653 GCA_050742295.1 Acidimicrobiales bacterium
CGGCGACTCCTCCAGCGAGCTGGCGATGCGGTCCCAGACGCCGTCGGGCGCCGGCACCCAGCCCGCGGCCAGCCGGCTCGCGACCTCGCGGTGCTCGCTCACCTCCGTGCGGCAGATCCGGCAGTCCTCGAGGTGCCGCTCGACGGCCGCGGCCTCGTCGCCGTCAACGGCGTCGAGGGCGTAGGCCCCAAGCAGCTCGCGGACGTCGAAGTGGCTCAGTTCTCGGCCCATGTCCCCATCCCAGCGTCGACCATGCTCTGTCGCATCCGGCGAAGGCCGGAGCGGATCCTGCTCTTGACCGTCCCCTCGGGGGCGTCAAGCATCACCGCCACCTGGCGGTAGGTGTGCCCGCCGAAGTACGCCAGTTCGATCGCCCGCCGCTCCTCGACGGGCAGTTCCGCCACCACGCCCTTCATGCGCTCGGCCACGGTGAGGTCGATGACCTCCCGCTCGATATCGTGCGGGCTCTCGGCCGTCTCCCGGGCGTCGCGCTCCTCGCGCCGCCGCCGCGACGTCTCCGACCGCAGCAGGTCCACGGACCGGCCGTGGGTCTGGGCCAGCAGGTAGGAACGGAGGCTCCCCCGCTCCGGGTCGAACCGGTCGGGACGGTGCCACAGGCGCAGGAACACCTCCTGCACGACCTCCTCAGCCAGTTCCTTGTCGCTCAGCAGGCGGCGGGCGAGGGCGAACGAGGCGCCGGCGTGGCGGCGGTAAGCCTCGGCCAGGGCGTCCTCCCGCCACCGCCCGATGGCCAGCACCAGGGCGGCGTCGCTGAAGTCCTTGACCGGTTCCACTGTCGCATCGTACGGACCCGGAAGGTTCTACGGATTACTCATCCGCCCCCCGGCCGGCTCCGTAGACCGGTTGCATCGCGCCAGCGGCGGACGTCCCCGTCGCAGCTCACGTCGCCGGCGTAGGCGGACAGCCCGTTCCGAGCCCTGGAACGGGCTGTGTCGCGTCCACTCCCTGTTCCGCACACCTATTGGCAGCGACCGGCGGACGCGCTAGGCCAGTTGCCGGGAGGGCTGCAGTGGGGAGCAGCCCGCCCGTCGGCAGTAGGACCAGGGAGGGTGGGCATGACCACGCGACGCGTGCGGTGGACGGTTCTGGGGCTCGGCGTGAGCCTCCTCATGGCGGCGGGGACGGTCACCGCCCAGGGCGAGGTGCCGCCCGGATAGGTCCTCGACAACCGGCGCCTCGACGCCGACAACCACGACCCGGTCCGGGGGCGTGAGATCCCCGGCTGGCCGTCAACCCCGCCGACCCCCGCCACATCGTCCTCATCGACGAGGACTTCCTCAACGGCCACTGCGACTTCCACACCAGCTTCGACGGCGGCCGGACCTGGCCCAACGAGGGCCACCTCACCGTGCCCGCCGACTTCGCCGACCCTCCGTGCCGCACGTTCGACTCGGGCGGCTACGCCCACTTCAACAAGAGCGTCGGAAGGCTGCACCCCCGGGGCCTGTACGTCATCGGGGACACCGGTTCGGTCTCGGACAAGCTCGTCAACGACATCAAGGCGGCCGGCATCATCACCGCCGCGCCGCCCGCACCGCCCACGACGCTCGCGCCCTCAACCACCGCGCCCGCCACGCCGACGACGGCGCCGGCCGCCACCACGACCACGACCATCGCCACCTCGACGGCCACCCGCAGCGACGTGATCCGGCTGTCGGCGGGGACGGCGGCCGAGCTGGCCCGGTCGGTCGCCGACGCCATGGACGTGCGCACGACCGAGGAGAAGTCCCGGGCCGTGCCCGGGTTCCAGGGCGCCGTCGTCGTCAACCCCGACAGCGCCGAGGCGCCCACGGCCATCGCCTACGCGGCCATGCTGCGCTACCCGATCCTCTACGCCGGGCGGGACGACCTGCCCGCCCCCACTGCCGACGCCTTCAACGCCTTCGCCATCAAGAACGCCTTCGTGGTCGGCGGCACCGGCTCGGTGAGCGACTCAGTCATGGGCAGGCTGCCCACGCCCAAGCGCCTGCCGGGGCGGACGACCTCGTCAGGGACCTCCAGGCCCGGGGCACGCCCGTGAACATCGTCTACGTGGCCGACGACGCCAAGCCCGTGGACGCGGCCGTCGCCGGCGCGGCGGTGGCCCGGGTCAGCGGCCTGCTGATGCTCACGCCCGGCGCCGACGCCGGGGTGGCCGAGGAGCGCCTCAGCAGCCTGGGCCTGACCGCGGCGGTGGACAAGATCGTCGTGGCCCGCAGCAGCACGTCGGACAGCGTGCCGTGGGCGGTGTTGTGATCAGCGCCCTCCTGGCCGTGGCCGGCCTCGTGCTCATCCTCCTGGCCCGGTCCAAGCGGGGGACGGGTACGCCCACCGGCGTCGCCGGTCGGCGCCCGGAGGCGGCCAACAAGGACTGACCTGCTCCGGGCGAACGGTCGGCGGTCAGCGGTAGCGGCCGGCCTGCATCTCGTAGAGCTCGGCGTAGCGCCCGTCGAGGGCCACCAGTTCGGCGTGGGTGCCGGACTCCAGGACGCGCCCGTCCTCGAGCACCATGATGTGGTCGGCCATCCGCACGGTCGAGAAGCGGTGGCTGATGAGCAGGGCCGTCCGGCCCGCGACCAGCTCCCGGAACCGTTCGAACAGCCGGTACTCGGCCTCGGGGTCGAGGCCGGCGGTGGGCTCGTCCAGGATGACC
>JBOGID010000160.1:0-15131 GCA_050742295.1 Acidimicrobiales bacterium
CCTACCGGAGTGGCAGGCGGCCGGGCGCTCGATACGGATGAGGTCAGGTCACTGGGCGGTGTACGAGACCATGAGGGTGAACTTGAGGTTGGGTTCCTCGAGGCAGTTGGTGATCGAGCGGGTGACGGCCATCGACTGCTCTCCGAGCCTCAGGTCCGAGCCCCGTACGAGACCTGTCCCGTTCTCGAAGTTGCCGAAGATGTCCGGGAAGATCTCGACCCTGCAGGAGAGCTTGGTGTGGTCGGCGTTGTCACGCTCCTCGAGCCAGCCCCGCACGCCGAAGCTCTCGGGCACGGCATCGATCGTCGAGACACTCCCGATGTCGATGCTTCTCCCCTGCCCGTTCGCAGCGAAGGGGACCGACTGGCCATCGAGGACCTTGACGACGGTGATGCTCCCGATGGTCCTGAAGCACCCGGTGTGCTCGTTCGCGTCCGGATTCGGGCAGGACGGGATCGGCAGCGGCGCAGGACCGGTCTCGGGTGACGTCGGCGGCACGCTGTCCACCACCACCGTCGTGTTGGTGTTGGGCATGACGACGGAGAACTCGAACCTGAAGTCCCCCGAGTCGCCGGCTCCCTCGGCGTCCTGCTCCACGAAGAGCCGGACGAACTCCATCTTGACCAACATGTCGGGCACCTCCGGCCGCCGACCGGCGAGCACCTCGCTGTAGTCGGTCCGGTTGTCGCCGTCGGTGTTCGGTTTCGTGGGATCGATGCCGTAGGTCTGCTCGTCGCCGTCGACCAGCAGGTCGAAGTCGGTGTCGGCTTTCGTCGGGTTGGACAGCGCCGGGTACACCTCGCCGCCCGGCAGCCGGACGATGAGCTCGCCGCCCGGCAGGCCGGCCTCGTCGCCGTCGCTCCGCTTGTCGTTATCGGTGTCGACGTTGGTGGGCTTGGTCTTGACCGTGCTGCCGTCGGCCAGCTTGAACCCACGGACCTCCTGGAAGTCGGTGAGCCCGTCCCGGTCGGTGTCCCAACCGTCGCGGACGCCGTCACCGTCGGTGTCCTTGTCCACGTCGTCGGGCTCACAGTCCAGGATGCCGCCCGACGGGGAGCAGCCGGGATCGGTCCCGAGCTTGAACTCCTCGAAGTCGGTGAGGCCGTCGTCGTCGGTGTCGGGGTCGTACTTCGACGAGTAGACCTTCTGGGCCCCGCTCACCACCTGGGCCGGGCAGGTGGCGTTCAGGCACACGCTGGCCAGGTTCGGCGTCGGGGAGCGGGGGTGCATGAGGGTGACCTTGACGTCCCAGCCGGCGCCGGCCTTGACCTCCGAGCCGTCGATCTTGAAGTCGAAGTTGTCGTCGGCGACCTCTTGGGCGTCGGTCAGCCCGTCCCGGTCGCTGTCCCAGAACTCGGCCCGGTCGTCGAACCGGGGGTCGGCCCCGAGCTTGCGCTCGACGCCGTCGGTCAGCTGGTCGACATCGCTGTCGTGGTGCTCGGGGCTCGTCTTGCGCTCGGGCTTGGTCAGGGCGTTCTTGTACTTGAGCAGCTCGAAGCGGTCGGTCAGCCCGTCACCGTCGGTGTCGGGGCCCATTGGGTCGGTGACCGGGTCGTAGATCGGGCGGTCCACCGGGGCCTTCCCGATGTCCGCGGCCACGCCCGTTCCCGCCGCCGTGGCCTTGGCGGTCATGGTGGCCTGCGTCGGGCTCTGGACGCTGAGGATCGTCGTGCTGTCGGGGATCCCCGATCCCCTGATGGTGACTCCCTCGTCCCGGGCCGTGAAGCGAGCCGACGCCGACGTGACGACATCGGAGTCGGCCGTCGTCACCAGGTCGGTGACCGACCGGGAGGCGAAGCCGGCGATGGTCGCGGCCACGCCCGATGCGGTGGCCGTGGCGTTGGCCGTCATGGTGGCCTTGGTCGCACCCTCCACGCTGAGGATGGACGAGGCGACCGGTACCCCGGCGCCCGAGAGAGGCCGGCCGATGTCCTGCGACGTGAAGGCGGCGGACGCCGACGTGATGGTCGGGGAGCCGAGGGTCGTCACCAGGTCGGTGACCGACCGGGGCTCGTAGCCGACGACGTCCCGCCGGGGGTCGTTGGCGGCGGTGTAGAGAGCTCCGATCTCACCGGCGAAGGACGTGGCGGTGGCGTTGGCCGTCATCGTGGCCTGCGACGCGCTCTGGACACTGGCGATCTTGGTGCCGTCGGGGATCCCTGCCCCCGTGATGTCCTTGCCCTCGTCGCTGGCGGTGAAGTTGGCCGACCCCGACGTGACGACGGGCGAGTCGGCAGTGGTCCTCAGATCGAAGACCAACCGGGCTGCCACCTGAGCGCGGCCCGCAGTGACAGTGGCGTTGGCCGTCATCGTGGCCTGCGACGGGCTCTGGACACTGGCGATCTTCGCCCCGTCCGGGATACCCAGACCCTTGATGGTCACCCCCACGTCGAAGATGGTGAAGTTGGCCGACGGCGACGTGACCACGGCGGAGCCGGAGGTCGTCTTCAGGTCGGGGACGAGCCGGATGTCGGAGACCTTGTCGTCGAACACGACCAGGCCGGCGGCGTCGTAGGTGATGCTGGCGGGCGCCTCGTCCCGGTCGGAGATGCCGTCCCGGTCGCTGTCCTTGGAGTTGCACTGCGAGCGCACCCGGCCCCGGGCCTGCGCTGTCTCCACGTCCCAGCCGACCAGCACCTCGAAGCGGTCGTCGAGGCCGTCGCCGTCGGTGTCACGGGACGGGTGCTTGCCACCGACCAGCTGCGGGTCGTCGACGCACCCGTAAAGTGCCTCCGTGATGGCCGGGAGCCGGTCGTTGTCCTCGTCGGCCACGAACGAGAGGTTCACGTTCGAGCCGGGGTAGAGGATGCGGTCGTCGAGCCGGATGAAGGGGTCGACCCCGGTCGGCGTGACGATCAGCCATTCCTTGGGCGAGTCGAGCCGGATCTCGCGTTCCCGGATCCGGTAGATGATCTCGAACTCGCCGTCGGGCCCGGGCAGCTTCTTGGTCGAGAAGCTGCCCCGCTTCACGTCGCGGGTGAGGCTGGCGCTGGGGTTGGCGTCCTCGTCATACCACTTCAGCCCGGCCGCCTCCATGGCGTTGCGGAAGGTGATGCCGACGGGCTTGCCCGACAGGTCGAAGATGACCCGGCGGTCGTCGGTGTCGACGTCGCCGTCGCCGTCGGTGTCTTCGACGTGGCGGCCGATGACGCCCGTGGCCACCCGCAGGATCTCGGTCTCCTCGCCCTTGCCGTCACCGTTGGGGTCGTAGCCGCCGTAGTCAATCGCGATACGAGCGGTGCGGTCGTTGATGTCCTGGGAAGTGAAGGCGAAGTTGCGCCCCGCCTCGTCCACCACGTCGTAGTTGGAGAAGCGGAGGACGACTCCTTGCGGGTTGCGCATCAGCTCCTCGACCAGCTCGGGCGAGACGTCGGTGCTGGTGAACACGATGGGGCCCTTGGCCGGCACCAGCGGGCCCAGGTTGAAGCCGGTGGCGGGCTCGAGGTCGGGCGTGAGGGTGGTGATGGGCGTGAGGCGCGTGGGGTCGTTCGGGTCCTGGATCAGGGCCGTCACCTGGAGGTTCCGGACGGAGAAGGCCACGTTGCCCCTGCCCTCCAGGAACACACCGAGCTGTACCCGGGCCCCGAACACGTCGCGAACCACGTTTGAGTCGTTGGCCACCTCGGCCGTGGTGGACAGGGAGTTGGTGTACGCCTGCTCGCTGGACTCGGCGGAGGTGGCGGTGAAGCTGCTGCTGAACGAGTTGGTGTTGGCGGTCTCCTGGGTGAAGCCGAACGTGAGCTTCCGCTCGACTCCGGAGCCGAGCCCAATGAGCCCGGCGACCTTCCACCCGTGCTCGTACTGCTGAGAGGCGGCCGTCGTCGTGGCCACCTCGACCGTGGTCCCCTCGCTCCGGCTGAACTCCTGGCTCTGCGACTGGGTGAGGGTCGATTCGAACGTCTTGCTCTGGAGGTCGCGGGTGCTGGTGCCGTTGCTCTCGGTGAACTTCACGTCAAGGCCCAGGCGCATGTCGCCCAGAGTCAGGATGGGCTGGGGCAGGTCGGCGACCCTGGGGTTGCGGTTCACGTTGATCTCGTAACCGTCCTTCAGCTGGTCGCCGTCGGTGTCGTCGAAGATGGGCGAGGTGCGGAAGGTGGACACCTCCAGCCCGTCGAAGAGCGTGTCGGCGTCGCTGTCCTGGTTGGCCGGGTCGCTGTAGAACTCGTTGAACTCCATCCAGTCGGTCAGCCCGTCGTCATCGGTGTCGTTGTCGCGGGGGTCGATGTTCAGGGCCCGCTCCTCGTGGTCCTTCAGCCCGTCGTTGTCGGTGTCCTCGGTGAGCAGGCTGCTGGTCACCTGGCGGACCTGGGTGTCGCCGTTGCCGAGCTTGATGGTGATCTGCCAGCCCCGGGTCTCCTCGTGATCGAAGAGGGTGTCGGAGTCGCTGTTCGTGCGCTCGGCGCCGGTGGGCGGCGTGCCCGCGAAGATCCAGCTCGTCGGGTCGACGATGACGCCGGCCACGTTGGTCTTGTCGGCCAACGGGTTGCCGGCCATGTCGGTGACGTTGTGGGCGCTGACCTGGTAGGTGACCTCGGCCTGCGACTTGGTCGTCAGCTGCACGCTGAGGCGGTCGGCGCCGACGAACTTGGCCGCGTCCACTCCCAGGGCCCCGACCTCGGGGTGGACGACCACCTGCACGATGGCGTAGTGGCCCGGGTCGATGGCGTCGTCGGACATGGGCTTGGAGAACTGCACGGTCACCGACTTGTTGCCGGTGGAGGCGGCACTCACCACCTTGGGCCGTTCGTTGTTGACGGCCACGTTGCCCGTGAACGACGCCCGGTTGAAGTTGGGGTTGATAATGCTTCCGTTGGCCCCCTTCACGTTGGCCACGACGGTGTAGGTGCCCTGGTACTGCGGGCCCGTGGTCAAGACGACCTGCTTGTTGTCCGCCTGCAGGGCGGCGCTCTTGATGAACAGGTCCGGCGTCGTGGTGTAGTTGGCCACGTTGGCGGCCGAGGTTGTGTCCAGCGCCGTGTCGAAGGTGAGGACCAGGCTGGTATCGCCGGCCGAGTTGGCCGTGAGCAGCATCGGTCCGGCGGCGACGGTGCTGCCCGACACGGGCAGGCTGTTGCCCGTCGGGTCGATGTACGTGCCGCTCGTGGCCTGGATGTCACCCACGACCAGCACGTAGGTCACTGCCTGCTGGGGAGCGGTCGTGAGCAGCACCTGCGTCTGGTTCCCGCCGAAGTAGGTGGCCCCGGTCACGGCGAGGGTCTGGGTGGACCCTTGCACGTTGATCTGATAGTTGGCGGGCTGGAGGGCGCTCGGGCCCACCGGCTCGCTGAAGGTCACGATGATCTGGGTCGTGCTGATCGGGTTGGCGCTCACCACCTTGGGCTCCGTGGCCGACGAGCCGGTGAACGTGATGGGCTTGGACGTCTTGGGCTTCTCCACCTTGTACGTGACCGGCTCCTGAGTGTCGGTCAGGACGTACGCCTGGTTGTTGGTGGCGCGGGAAACGCCCAGGACGGGGAGGTTGACCGCCTGGGTGGAGTAGAAGGCGTAGTTGGCCTTGTCGAGGGCGGCGGCGTCGAGGTCGCGGTCGTAGGTGGCCAACACCCGATGCCGGCTGAGGGAGACGACGGCCGTCAACTTCGGAGTGGCGACGCCTCCACCACCTCCACCTCCGCCTCCGCCGCCCGTCGACGCCACCGTGGTCGTGGTGTTGGCGGGGGCGGTCGTGGTCGTCGACTTGTTCGGCGGGGCCGACGATGCCGGCGCGGCGGTCAGGCTGAGCGTGGCCAGGATCGACAGGACCGAGATGACGATGGCCCCGATCGGCCGGGCCATTTCCCTCCCAGACGTACCTCTCGTCGACACGATGGTTTCCCCCTCTGCGTGCGCCGCCCCCGGTCGAGAGCGGTCCAGCGGGGACTCTGCCCTGAGGGCCTTGCGCGCCACTGGCGCGTCCTTGCGCCGATTTGCGCGCCGGCGGGCCGACGGTTCGGCCCGGCTCGGTATCCAAACGGAATAGGCTGAGCGCCTTCGTCAGGAGCGGCGGCTGGGCATAAAGGGCACGCACGACGACGTCCACGCACAGGCAGGATGCCGATTCGAGCTTGGAGCGGGCCGGTGGTTGAGGCCCGCCGTTCGAAGACGGCACACGACGCACCGAGCGACCGCCGGCGAGGAGGGGAACGGGCGTGAACCAGGGGTCCGACGGCGTCCCCGTTCGGCTGGTGGTTCGCCTGCTCGGGCCCTTCGAGGTGGCCCTGGCCGGTCGCACCGTCCAGATCGGCAGCCCCAAGCAGCGGGCCGTCCTCGCGCTGCTGGCCCTCCAGGCGGGGAGGGTCGCGAGCTCCGACACCCTCTGTGACCTGGTCTGGGACGAGGATCAGCCGGCGTCGCCGGCGGCCACCCTCCAGAGCCTGATCTCCCGGTTGCGGGCGACGCTGGCCCGCGCCTCGGGCGCACGGGTCGAGTTGGGCCGTGACGTGCTGCGCACCCGGGAGCCGGGTTGGGTCCTGGACGTGGAACCTGCGGCCGTCGACGCCCTGCGCTTCCAGGAGCTGGTGGCTCGCGCCCGCCGGCGCCACGAGCGATGCGAGCAGGTGGCGGCGGCCGCCGACCTGGAAGAAGCCCTGCGGCTGTGGCGGGGCGATGCCCTCGTCGACGTGGTGGACGCCGGCTACCTGGGTCCCCAGGCGACCCGGCTCAACGAGGCCCGACTCGATGCCGTCGAGGACCTGGCCGGGGTGGAACTGGCGATCGGGCGCCCGGCGGAGGCCCTGGCCCGGCTGGAGACCCACGTCGACGCCAACCGGCTCCGGGAGCGGGCCTGGGGCCTGCTCATGGTGGCGCTCTACCGGCTGGGCCGCCAGGCCACCGCCCTGCGAGCCTTCCAGCAGGTGAGGACGATCCTCGCCGAGGAGCTCGGACTCGACCCGTCGCCCGAGCTGGCGGACATCGAACAGCGAATCCTGCGGCACGATCCCGACCTCGGCGGCCCGGCTTCGGGCGGCGCCGCCATCTGGATGCGATCGGAGCCCGGGCCGCAGGAGCCGACCCCGCCCCCGCTCCCGCCCCCACCGGTGGCCGCCGTGCCGGCCGCGGACCAGGGGGAGTTCGCCGCCTACTCGGTGGTGGTCGTCGAGGACCACGACTTCCAGCGCCGTACCGTCGTACGGCTCCTCCATGGGCTGGGCGTGGGAAGTGTCACCGACGTCGCCAGCGGGGGCGAGGCGCTGCGGATCCTCGAGGCCGGCTCACGCCCGGACGTCATCGTCTGTGACATCGACATGCCGGGGATGGACGGCGTCGAGTTCGTGACACGGGTTGGCGAGAGCAATCTGGCGTCAGCCGTCATCATCGCCAGCGGGCTCGACACCAACGTCCTGCGGGCGGTGGAGGCCATCGGCGAAGGCCAGGGCCTCCACGTGCTGGCGGCGCTGGCGAAGCCCCTGACTGCTCGCCGGCTGGGCGACGCCCTTCGTCAGTACACCGGTGTCCGCCAGCATCGATCGGGCCGAGGGGAGAGGCCGCCGGTCAGCCGGGAGGCGCTGGTGGATGCGCTGGAGCGCGGCGACCTGCGCGCTCAGTTCGAGCCCAGGCTGGATCTCTCCACGGGATCGATCAGCAGCGCCGAGGTCAGCGGGTGCTGGCAGGGCCCGGATGGCTCCTCCGTGCCGTCCTCGGTCTTCGTTCCCGCCCTCATCCAAGAGGGCTTCCTGCTCGGCTTCGTCGAGCGTCTGATCAGCGAGTCGGGCGTGCTGCTGGACCAGGCAACCCGAGCGGGGCTGGATGTCCAGGCCCCCATCCGGGTGGCGGTGAACGTGTCGGTCCTTCCCTTGGCGGATGCCTCCTTGGCCGACCGCCTGGCCGGAATGGTTCGGAGCGGGGGCCAGGCGCCTCGCCGGTTCGTGTGCGAGATCGACGATCTCGCCCTGGCCCGGGCCCCGACGGCGGCCTTGCGAGTGCTGACCCGCCTGCGGGTCAAGGGCTTCGGCCTGTCGATGAGCCACTGCGGCGCCGGGACGGCCTGGACCAACCAATTGGAGCTGGTGCCCCTGAGCGAGCTGAAGCTGGATCGCCGCCTCGTCAGTGGCGCGACCGGCGACCCGAAGCGGTTCGCCCTGCTGGAGTCGGCGTTGACGGCCGCCCGCGAGATGGGGTTGCCGCTCGTGGCCGACGGCTGCGATACCCAATCCGATCTCGACATGCTCCTCGCCCTGGGCTGCACCGAGGTCCAGGGCCGGTTCGTGGCCGATCCGATGTCGGCGGGGGACCTGGTGGCGTGGGCCCTGGCCGGGTACCGGCCGGGCGAACCGAGAGTCGCCCCATGATCGGCGGCCACTCCGGCATCCGCCGCCGCCTCGGCACCCTCCTGGCCACGCTGGGAGCCCTCGTGGCCGGGCTCCTGGTGGTCGCGACCCTGCAGGTGCGGTCGTCCGACGCGCTGGCCCGAGCCGAGAGCCAGCGCAATCGGTCGTTCGGACTGGCCGAGAGCATGCGCAAGAGCTCGAACGACCTCACCCTCATGGTTCGCCTCCACGTCTCCACCGGCGATCCCCGCTATCGCAGCTACTACGACGAGATCCTCGCCGTCCGAGCGGGGACGGCGCCCCGCCCGACCAACTACGACAGCACGTTCTGGCACCGGGTCCTCGCCGAGGGAAAGGCCTTCGTCGAATACGGAAGGCCCGAGTCCCTGGTCGACCAGATGCGGGCCGCCCGTTTCACTCAGGAGGAGTTCGACGCCCTCAATGCGTCGCTCCGGGCGTCCAACGGCCTCGCCATCTTGGAGCTCGAGGTCATGAACCGCGTCGCGCCGCGGATCGCCCGGGGAGTCGACAGCTCCTACCTCTCCGACATCGCCCCCGAGTACCAACGCCTCGTCGATCAGGCCTACCTGGCTCAGAAGGGCGTGATCATGGGCGCCATCGGCGACTTCATCGACCGGGTCGAGGCCCGGACGGAGAGCTCGGTTGACCAGGAGCGCCAGACGAACCGCACTCTCACCCTCTACCAGATCGTCATCCTGGGGCTGATCGTGCTGGTCGGGCTGGTCGCCATGGTCCGGGCCACCCGGATCGTGCTGCGCCCCCTGGGTGAGCTGGCGGCGGCCACGCAGCGGTTCGCGGCCGGCGAGTACCAGCAACGCGTCGACATCTCGGGCGTGTCCGAGCTCGAAGCGCTGGCCAAGGGGTTCAACACCATGGCGACGTCCGTCGAGTCGGACATCGCCCGTCGGGAGCGCGCCGAGCGCGACGCCTTGGAGGCCCGGGCCGCCGCCGAAGGGGCCAGCCGGGCCAAGTCGACGTTCGTGGCGGCCATGAGCCACGAGATCCGGACGCCCATGACGGGCGTCATGGGGATGCTGGACGTGCTCGCCCGGATGAACCTGACCTCGGAGCAGCAGAACATGGTCGCCACCGCCCAGGGCTCGGCGCAGATCCTCCTCCAGATCATCGGGGACATCCTCGACTTCTCGAAGATCGAGGCCGGGAAGCTGGAGCTGGCCCCCGTGCCGTTCCTCGTCGGACCTCTGGTCGAGTCGGCGGTGCAGACGTTCTTCCATACGGCGTCGGCCAAGGGGCTACGGCTCGACTGCTCCATCGACGAGGGCGTGGCCCCTGCGCACGTCGGGGACGCGTTGCGCATCCGCCAGATCCTCAGCAACTTCATCTCCAACGCCGTCAAGTTCACGCCCGATGGCAGCGTCGCCCTGGGTGTGCGGGTCGTCGAAGACGACGGCGTCACGCAACACCTTCAGTTCTCCGTCGCCGACACGGGGATCGGCGTCGACCCCGAAAGGCAACAGGAGTTGTTCCAGGAGTTCGTCCAGGCCGATGCGTCCACCGCCTCTCTTTCGGGCGGGACGGGGCTGGGTCTGGTGATCTGCCGCCGCCTGGCCGAACTGATGGGCGGCCAGGTCACCATGGACAGCGCGCCCGGACGGGGGACAACGCTGTACCTGACCGTTCCCCTCGCCACTGCCGATCCGGAGAGGGTCGAGGCCTATGGCGCGGCGCCGCAGCTTCTCACCCGGCCGAAGCCCAGCCGGGAGGTGGCTCAGCGAGAGCAGAGCATCGTGCTCCTGGCCGAGGACCACCCGATCAACCGTCGGGTGCTCGTCCACCAGCTCGGCATCATCGGGTTCCACGTGGACACGGCCGAGGACGGCCGGAAGGCCCTCGAACTGTTCACCCGCGGTCGCTACGCCCTCGTGCTCACCGACCTCAACATGCCGGTCATGGGCGGATTCGAGCTGGCCGACGCCATCCGCAGCCACGAGGCGGAGGCGGGCCGCGTCCGTACACCGATCGTCGCCCTGAGTGCCAACGTGCTGCCCGAGGAGACCGAGAGGTGCGTGGCCGCGGGGATGGACGACTTCATCGGCAAGCCCGCCCCCATGGCCCTGCTGGCCGAGAAGCTGCGGCAGTGGATGCCGCACATCGCCTGGCCGAATGCCTCTCCCGGTTCCCCGGGTGCCGGCGCTGCCGTCGGCGACGTCGTGGACGGCGGCCGGCCTGACGGGGTGATGGATCGGCTGGTCCTGGAGGAGCTCACGGGCGGCGACGCGGAGCTGGCGGCCAGCCTCCTCGCCGACTACGTCGAGGCCGCCCGCTCCGACCTCGACGCCCTGCACGAGGCCTTGGCGGCGGCGGGCGGGACCGGGGACGAGGTCCGCCGCCAGGCGCACCGCGTCAAGGGCGCGGCCCGGATCGTCGGAGCCGTGGAGGTCGTCACGCTCGCCGGCCGCCTGGAGACGGCCGCATCGTCGTCGTCCGTCGACGACTGGCACGGGTTGCAGACGATGGCCGAGGAGCTCGAGGCGGCGATGGCCAGGGTGGCGGCGTGTCTCACCAGCCCGAGGGCGGTGCCGTAGGTCACCCGTCCGGGCACGCCAGAGGGCCGCCAAGTACGATCCGCGCCAGGCGACGAGGAGGCGGTAGATGCGGGCACGGACCAGTCCTCGAACGATGATCGCCGGGCTTGCGGCGGCAGGCGCGCTGGCGAGCGTGATCGGTGGCGTCGCGCCACCGGCGGGTAGCCAGGAGGCGAGCGGCAGGGCGCCCCTCGTCCTCCCCGCGATCCAGCTGACGAAGGACAACAGCCCGACGCGGATCCACAACCAGCCCCATGTCCTGGTCGATCCCACCGACGACCGGCGGCTGGTCGTGGTGGAGACCGACGCCAGCAGCGGGCAGTGCTTCGTGCACGTCAGCCTCGACCGGGGCCGCACGTGGGCGGTCCGCGAAAGCCATCCCACGCCGCCCCGCTACCAATCGTGCTTCCGGCCGTCCTACGGCCCCTACCTCGACGCCAGGTTCGGGATCGACGGCACCCTGTTCGTGAGCAGCGCGGCGTCCGACCTCGGGCCGCCGTTCCAGCCCTACGTCGCCCGCAGCGCCGACCTGGGCGAGACGTGGCAGTTCACCATGCTGGCCAACGCCGAGGAGAAGGACTGGAAGCTCTACGACGGCACGACGGTGAAGGCCGTTGAGAACTACCAGGCCACCACCATGACGGTGAGCCCGGTGGACGAGAACGTCGTCATCGCCGGCTTCGCCTACTTCGGCCGGGGCAACTCCTACAACAACGCCCCGCCTCGGGGCTCGATCTTCATCTCGACCGACAAAGGGCGGACGTTCGGGCCCCGCATCGACCCGTTCGAGTCCGGGTTCGCGGCCGACAAGGGCGGCATCGACTACCCCTACATCGTCATCGACCGCCATCGGACCACCTACGTGTTCTCCAAGGAGCGCCCGCCCGGCTCGACGGCCCAGCCGCCCCCCGGCCACAAGATGCACCTAGCCAAGTCGACAGACGGCGGCAAGACGTGGACGTCGAACGTCATCGACGAGTCGCCGTGCGCCTTCTGCATCACGCCCCCGACGGCCACCATCGACCCCGAGACGGGGGCGCTGTACGTGGTGTTCGAGCGCACCGAGGTGGTCGAGGGCACCGACCGCAACATCTTCTTCATCCGCTCGACCGACGGCGGCAAGACCTGGAGCGAACGGGTCAAGCTCAACGACGACCCCCAGCAGGGCCGCCAGTTCGGCGCCAACCAGTACCACCCGGGGATCAGCGTGGCGCCCAACGGGCGGGTCACGGTGGCGTGGCACGACTTCCGCAACGACATCCTGTTCAACTCCGAGACCAAGGGCGTGCGCTTCTCGAACCCCGACGAGACGTACTGGGACGTCTACGCCACGTACTCGACCGACGCGGGCAGGACGTGGGCGCCCAACGTGCGGGTGAGCGACCGGTCGATGAACCGCAAGGCCGGGTTCACCACCAACGACCAGGTGCTGTTCGGGCCCATGAGCGTGGCCTCGACCGACAAGACGGCGTACATCTCGTGGGCCGACTCCCGGTCGGGCACGCCCGACAAGCCGGTGGAGGACGCCTACTTCACGTCGCTGGTGTTCGAGGAGCCGGCTGCCGGCAGCAGCACGCCTGCCCTGGCGTGGGCCTTGGTGGGGGCGGCGTCGGCCCTCGCCGCCGCCGGCATCGTCTTGATCCTGGCTCTCGGGCGCTCACGTCGGGCGGCACGCGTCGGCGGCCCTCCGGCGGTCACCGAGCCCGTGCGCGAGCCGGCGGGCTGACCGCGGCTACCAGATCACCGGCTTGAGCTGGCGGGTCGTGAAGTTGAGGGCCGGCGGGAGCGGGCCGTTCGGGGGGATGCCCTGGCACCAGTCGGGCATGGCCAGGGGGTCAACGCACGGGCCCGGCGCCGAGGGGAAGCCGGCGCCGGATGCGGGGGACACGCTGGCCTCGACGAGGCCGGTCGTGGCCGCCAGGGCGAGGGCGGCGCCGCAGACCAGGCGGCGGAATGACAGGTTCATGTGGTCTCCTCGGTGACGGCCCCGTTGGGGCGTTCAGGAGGAGGAGGCCGAAGGTTCAGCCGGCCTTTACAACTTTTTCGGGCTGGCCGACAGCGGCGTGACAGCCCGGCGACGGGGCCGCCGGCCATGGTGGGCCCATGAACGCGATGAGTTCCAACCGGCGGCCCCGTCTGACGGGTATGGCTGCCGATCAGGTCAAGGTGCTGAGGACGCTGGAGGGTCGCCGGGTCGGTCTCGCCATTCGCGGCGGACGACGGATCGACGACTGCCAGCTCGTGTCCGCCGGGCGGGGACGGGTGCAGACGGTGTGGGTGTTCGCCGCCGGCGCCGACACGTTCGTGTCCCTCGACGACGTGGTCGACGTCTGGGAAGCGGCCTGACCGGCCCTACGAGGCGAGTGGAGGCAGGACAACCTGCACGACGTCGCCGATCTCGGGCGGCCGGCTGAGCTCCAGGCCGGCGTCGTCGATGATCCGGCCCAGCGTCGAGGTGAAGAAGGCCTCGAGCTTGTCCTGAGACTCCCAGACATCGAGGACGTGCAACTCGGCGCCGACGAGCCACGACGTGTGGCTCAGCCGGCGGTCGGGATGGCGGGCGCCCAGCGCCTCGAGTTCCACGAAGGCGGCTTCCTACCGGCGCCGGGTCTCGGGATCGGGCTTGTTGACGAAATGGGCTGCGATGGGCATGTTCGGGGCAGTCCCGCTCAGGCTTCGCGCCGCACTTCGTAGACCCGGGCCGAACGCAGGGTGGCGCTGGCTTCGGGCGGGAGAAATGCGTTGTCGGCGATCTCCTTGGCCACGTCCGCCGACTCGAAGACGACGAGGCTGAGGCCGCGGCTGCCGTCGGTCGTCCACGTGCCCCGCTGAAACCCGGGCACCCCCTTCAGCGATTTCCGGGCCGGGCCCCAGTGATCCGCCCCCCTAGATTGCGGGGACGTCATGGCTGAGGGCCCGGTCGTTGTGTCAGGGGCACCATCGCTCGACGCCCTGTCAGCTGCCTGCCAGCTGGCTCCCGGCCCGTCGGATGTCGCGGTGTGTGTGCTCGGGCCTGCCGAACTGGTCATCGGGGGCCGGAACGTGAGCCTCCGCAGCTCCCGCACCCGGCGGCTGGTCGCCATGCTCGCCCCTGTACCGGGACCGCCTCGTCATCAGCGACCGCCTGATCGACGCCGTGTGGGGCGAGTCCCTTCCCGCCGACCCTGCCGCCGCCCTCCAGAGCCATCTGTCCCGGCTGCGGTCGACGCTGGGCCCGGTGGCGGCGGGCATCGAAACGGTGTCGGGCGGCTACCGGCTTCGCAGCGACGTGATCACGGTGGACGTGTCCCGGTTCGAGACGCTCCTGGGCTTGGCGGGGGACGGGGTCCGCCCCGCGAGGGAACGGGCCCGGCTGCTGGGCCAGGCGGTGGCCCTCGTGCGCGGCGCCGCCTTCGAGGACCTGGAGGTCGACGACGCCTATATGGAGGCGCGCCGGATCTCCGACCTGGTGACGGGCGCGCGGTTGGGGCCGCCGCGGCCCACGCCGAGGCCAGCGCCCCGCAGAAGCTGCCCACCCGGCGGGTGCCGGCGCCGTTGGTGGACCTCGTCGGTCGCGGGAGGGACCTCGATGCCCTGGCCTCGCTGCTCGCCACCCACCGGATCGTGACGTTGACGGGGGCGGGCGGCGTCGGCAAGACCACCCTCGCCGTCGCCGCAGTGCAGCGCCAGTGCACGACGCACCAGGTGCGGGACGCGTTCGTCGACCTGGCCATGGTGTCGACGCCTGCGAGGTGCCTGATGCGTTCGGCCGGGCGCTTGGCATCGAGCGGACGGGTGATCAGCCGCGGCCCGACCGGATGGCCGAGGCGATCAGCGGCGAGCCCCTCCTGCTGCTTGTCGACAACGCCGAGCACGTCCTGGCGCCGGCGGCGGAGATGGTCGCCGGGCTCGCGGCCCACGCCGAAGTCGCCGTGGTCGTGACCAGCCGGGTCCCTCTGAACATCCCCGGCGAGCACCTCTGGGTCGTCGAGCCGCTCGACTCGGCGGGCTCGGCCCTCGACCTGTTCGAGCACCGGGCGCGTGCCGTGCGGCCGTCGTGGGCGACCGGGCCGAGCTGGCGTGCTACGGGGAAGGTGTACTGGGCGACCTGGCGCTCTTCGGCGGCCGGACGGAGGAGGCGGTGGCCCGGTGGGCGGCGGCCGAGGGGGGATATGCCGCCGGCCAGCCCGGCCTCACCGCCTGGGCCATCGCCGTCTCCGCCCTCGCCCTGGTGTACGGGGGCCGCCCGGTCGAAGCCGCCGCGCGGGCGGCCGAGGCCGTCGCGGTAGCCGACCGCAGCGGGTGCGGGACGGTGCGGGCG
>JBOGID010000161.1:0-2347 GCA_050742295.1 Acidimicrobiales bacterium
GCTTACCCCGGAGACCCCCGCGAGGACGAACCCTCTGCCGGCGAGTGGGCGGCTCGCGGCGCGACTACTTGTCCCCTGGTGCCGCGTTCCTTAACGGCACCCCAGGTCGGGCGCCACCAGGCCAAGGCCCTGGTGCTCACGGGCACGGCCACGCTGTTCCGGGTCCGGGTGCTGCGTGAGCTGGTAAGCGACGGTTCTTTGCCCGTCAGCGCCCAGTCGGGTTAATCCGATCTCGGTGTTGTTGTCAGGTCGCAGGCAGCTCGGAGGCCGCTCGCTATCTCTCGGAATCATCGCTCGGCCGACGACCTCAAACGATCGTTTGCGGACGCTTGATCGGACTCCGACGTTCCCGCAGGTCACACCTGTAACGGAAGTCGTGTACTTCGCTACGTCACGCGCTACCCCGTTCGCTATACAGTTGAGGTCATGCGGATCGGCTACTCGAGGGTCAGCAGTCGCGACCAGTCCGCCGATGGCCAGCGGGACGCCCTGACGGCTGCCGGCTGCGACGAGATCCTTGTCGACAAGGCCAGCGGCAAGCTGGCTCGGCGGCCAGCGCTGGACAAGGCACTCCTGATGGCCCGCTCCGGCGACCAGTTGGTGATCACCAAGCTCGACCGCCTCGGCCGTTCCCTGGAGCACCTGATCACCCTCTCCCGGGACCTCCAGGCCCGAGGCGTCGACCTGGTCGTGCTGGACCAGGGCATCGACACCTCCACTGCGGTCGGCCGCATGTTTTTTCAGATAATCGGCAGCATCGCCGAGTTCGAGCACGCGCTCATGTCCGAGCGGACCCGCGACGGCCTCGCTGCGGCCCGCGCCCGTGGGCGCACCGGCGGCCAGAAGCCCAAGCTCACCGCCCGCCAGGCCAAGATCGCCCAGGACATGTACGACGAGCTCGGCCCGGACGGTCGCCGGGCCCACACGGTGCAGCACATCGCCGAGGAGTTCGGCGTCACCCGCCCGACGATCTACCGCCACCTCCAAGCCCGAACCGCCTCAGCGGCCCAGGGAACGTCGCGGTCCAGCATATGGGCGATCGACCGACGCTGACCGAGCTGGACGACAGCGCCCGAGCCTCGGCGATGGCCTGCTACGACGCCGTGCTCCGTCCCCACCTGGAGCATGGGGTGCCCCTCACGAACGCCGCCGAGGCCGCCGGGGTGCCGTTGCGAACGGCCCAGCGGTGGTTGGCCCGGTACCGGTCCGGCGGGCTGGCTGCCCTTGCCCGCCAGTCACGGGTCGACCGCGGGCAGCGAAAGCTCCCCGCCGAGCTGCAGAGCCTCATCGAGGGCATGGCGCTGCGCCGTCCGCCGCTGTCGGCGGCCGGCATCCATCGCCAGGCCGCTCGCGTCGCCACCGAGCACGGGTGGGCCGTCCCCAGCTACGCCTGCGTGCACGACATCGTCACCAACCTCGACCCGGCCATGGTCCTGCTCGCCCAGGAGGGCGCCAAGGCGTACGGCGAGACGTTCGACCTCGTCTGGCGCCGGGAGTCCGACGGCCCGAACGAGATCTGGCAGGCCGACCACACCCTGCTCGACCTATGGGCCCTCGACCCCGCCGGCGACCCGGTGAGGCCCTGGCTCACGGCCATCGAGGACGATCACAGCCGAGCCCTGGCCGGCTGGTCGCTCAACGTCGGCGCGCCCTCCGCCCTGCAGACGGCGCTGGCCTTCCGCAAGGCGATCTGGCCCAAGTCCGACCCCCGCTGGCACGTCTGCGGCATCCCCGGCGCCTTCTACGTCGACCACGGCTCCGACTTCACCTCACGGCACCTGGAGCAGGTGTCGGCCGAGCTGAAGGTGGGTCTGGTGTTCTCGACGGTGGGAATACCGCGTGGGAGGGGGAAGGTGGAGCGTTTCTTCCGCTCCGTGAACCAGCTCCTGCTCTGCACCCTCCCCGGCTATGCGCCGGCAGGCGGCCCTCCGCCGACGCCGACGCTGCGCCTCGCCGAGTTGGAGGCGCTGATCCACGAGTTCGTGATCGAGGTGTACCACCGCCGGCCGCACAGCGAGACCGGAGTACCTCCCCAAGAGCGCTGGGAGGCAGGGGGCTTCCTCCCTCGTCTCCCGGCCAGCCCCGAGGCGTTGGACCTCCTCCTGCTCACCGTCGCCGAGCCCCGCAAGGTCCACCCCGACGGCATCCGCTTCCAGGGCCTGCGCTACTTCGATCCCACGCTGGCCGCCTTCGTGGGCGAGGCCGTTGTCATCCGATACGACCCCTTACGCGGAATTCTCCATATAGGGTCCTATGTGCGGCCTCGGATTATGGCGGAGGCGGCGCTCGATGACGGCGTGACGAGCCGGCTCGCTGTGGTGCGGGCTGCATAATCGCGAGGCTCACA
>JBOGID010000162.1:0-9497 GCA_050742295.1 Acidimicrobiales bacterium
TGGGCGGCACGGTGGTGGGCGGCACGGTGGTGGGCGGCACGGTGGTGGGCGTGGTCGTCGCCGTCACCGTCGGCACGGTCGACGGGGGCGCCGTCGACGGGGACGTGGACGGGGTGCTCTGGGCCAGGGCCCGCACCGGTGCCACCGGCGCGCCGAACACGAGTGAGCTCGACAAAAGCCCCACTCCCAGCCAAACCCGGCACGGAAACCCGTTCCGCCGCCAGCCCACGGCGCCTAAGGGTAGTGCGCTTGCGACTCTTAGTGTTGGCGGTCGCGGCGGAGCAGCACGAGGTCCCGCTCGTTCCACCAGCGGGGGCGGCGGCTCTCCTCGACCCAGCCGTGGGCCTTGTAGAAGGCCTCGGCCGCGCTGTCGGACCACACGTCGGCGCCCAGCCTTGTCGCGCCCCGCTCCAGCGCCGCCGCCTCGAAGGCGGCCAGCACGTGTGACCCGACCCCCTGCCGCCGGACGTCCCGCCCCACGATGATGTTCCCCAGGTACGCGGCACCAGCCCGGGCCCACCCTTCGGCCACGCCCACCACCTGGCCGTCGCGCCGTCCGACCACGGCCAGGTTGGGGGCGTCGGGGTCGCGGTCGCCGAACCCGTCGGTCCACTGGTGGGCCGACCACTCGAGGTCGGCGAAGGCCCGCGACTCGGGGTCGAGGCGCTGGCTCACCGTCAGTTCGAGGGGCAGGCCGCCCCGGCCGACGACGGCGGGCCGTTCGAAGGGGAAGTCGGCCACCGCGCCCCACACCCGTCCCGGGCCCTCCTGCAGGAGGTGCAGGCGGTCGAAGCCGACCTGGGCCGTGTAGTCGCACAGGGCCAGCTCGGCGGCCTTGATGCGCTCGGGGTCGACCTCGTCGGCGATGGTGACGTGGGGGACGAACGGCCACGTCAGCGCGCGGTCGAAGGGCTCCCGGAACACCCGCTGGCGCAGGTCGAACACGGCGGCCCGGCCGTCGCCCGTGGGCGGGAGGTACAGCACCGGGTTGGCGGGCAAGAAGGTGGTCGGCGCGCCCAGGCCCACGCGGAACGGCTCCGTGTCGGCCGCCGCCTCCCGCAGGACGGCCAGGGCCGCCGCCAGGTTCTCCTCGTTGACGTTGACCGGGGGCACGAGGGTGAGGTGGGCGGGGACCCGGCCGTAGGTGCCGTCACCGACGGCGCGCCGGAGCGTGTTGATCTCGCGGTCGAGGGGCGGGGGGACGAGGAGCACCACTCCGAGGCGCACGCGGGGCATCCCTCGTCAGTCGCTCCGGCCCGCCAGGCGGAGGGTGCCGAGCCGCCACGCCGCGACGGCCAGGCAGACGGCCGTGACGACGGCCAGCCGTCCGATGGCGGCCCAGCCGTCGGGGACGCCCGTGCGGAGGAGGTCCTCGGCGTTGGTGAGGCCTGTGTACGCGGTCCGCGCCATCCATCCCGGGGACAGCTGGGCGATGCCGTCGAGGGCCGCGCCGAGGAGGCGCTCCCCCAGCACCACGACGGCCAGGGACCAGACCACGGCCCGCCGGGTGACGGCGCCGAGCATGATGAACAGGGCGACATAGGCGGCGCTGCCGGCGCTCACGCTCAGGAACATGGCGGGGGCCTCGCCCGGCACGCCGGCAACGACGGCGGCGAGGGCGCACGCCGTCCCCAACACGAGGGCGGCGGCGATGGTGCCCGTGAGCCACCGGCCGGCGACGATCGTCCAGCGCGGGATCGGGGACAGCCACGTGAAATGGAGCGTCCCGCTGCGGGCCTCGGTGCCCAGCATGGCGTCGCCGATGACCAGGCAGCCGATGGGCAGGACGATGGCGAACAGGCCGACGGCGGCGACAGCGGCGAACGACTCCTCGGCCGTATCGGCCTCGACCACGTGGGCCAGCAGGCCGAACAGCAAGGCGCCGAGGGCGGGTAAGAGCAGGCCGAGCCGCCGGCGGCGGGGCAGGCAGGCCCGTGCCGCGTAGCGGGCGGTGTGGAGGACGGCCGTCACCGGGTCACCGCACAAGGTCGCGGAAGATGCTCTCCAGCGACTCGTCGAGGGGGCGGACCTCTCGGAGGCGTGACCCCACGGCCTTTGCGACCCTCGGGAGGATGACGGCCAGTTCCCCGGCCCGGCTGGTGGCGACGGTCAGGTCGTCGCCGTCAACCGTGATGCCGGTGACCGCCTCCTGCTCGACGAGGGCGGCGCCCAGGAACCGGGGCTGGGTGGCCCGCACCAGCACCCGTCGGGGCCGGTCGACCATGGCGTCGCGGATGGCCCGCCGGTCGCCGGCCGCCGCCAGCCGTCCGTTGACGAGCACGACGATGCGCTCGGCCAGCCGTTCGACCTCGTGGAGGACATGGGAGCTGACGATGACCGTCCGCCCGTCGGCGCCCAGGCGGCGGAACAGGGTGATGAGGTTGACCCGCTGGACGGGGTCGGCGCCGTTGAGGGGCTCGTCGAGCACGAGGACGGTGGGGTTGGTGACCAGGGCGGCCGCCACCTTGGCCCGCTGGCGCATGCCTTTGCTGAACCCTTCGAGCCGGCGGCTGGCCACGTCGAGGAGGCCCACCTGCTCGAGGGCCTGGTCGGGCGCGGCCCGGTCGGTGACGCCGAAAAGGGCGGCCCGGTACTGGACCAGCTGGCGGGGGGTCAGGGGACCGGGAACGGCCTCGTCCTCGGGCACGAGGGCCAGGGCGGCCCTGACGTTGGCGTCGGCGCGGGGGTCTCCGGCCGCCACCTTGACCCGGCCCTTGCTGGCGGGCAGGAGGCCGGTGACGATGCGCAGCAGCGTCGTCTTGCCCGCGCCGTTGGGGCCCAGCAGGCCGGTCACGCCGGAGCCGAACGAGCACGAAAGCTCCGACAGCGCCACCTTCTGGCCGAACCACGCCGAGACGTTGTCGACCTCCACGGTGGGGTTGGGGGCGAAGGCGGCGTCCATCACGCCTCCGTCCAGCGGTAACGCCACACGAGGACGCCGAGGGCGACGGCCACCACGCCGACATACACCGCTACGGCCAGCGCTTCGGCCCCGTCGAACCGGGCCAGGCGGAACTCGTTGGTGATGTGCCCCTCGAAGATGAGGTCGCGGATGAACAGGGGCAGGCCGAGGAGGTCGATCACCTCCGACGCGGGGTTGGCGTCGCGGCCCTGGCCGAGGATGGCGGAAACCGACGAGCTGACCAGCAGCACGCCCAGGATGGACGCCCCGGCCACGATGCGCCGGCTGGTGAGGGAGGCGACGGCGAGCCCGAAGCTGGCGTAGTAGAAGGCGAGCGCCGTCACGGCCAGGGGGACCTGCCACAGCACCGCGGCGTTGTCGGTGAGGTAGTCGAGCGACCCGTCCGGGCTCACCAGCATCTGGCCGACGAACAGCACGACCTGGGGCAGGAACGAGAAGGCGAACAGGATGCTGCCGATGGCGGCCAGCTTGGCCAGGGCGTAGTCGGTGCCCGACAGGGGCCGGGCGAAGATCAGCGACAGCACCCGCTGGCGGCGGTCGGGGCACAGGACGTCGGGGGCCACCAGCGCGACGAAGAGCAGCAGCGTGCTTGAGACCCCCACGTACTCCCGGTAGGTGATGATCTCGATGGGCTGCACGGCCGTGTCGCGCGTGAGGTAGGCGATGCCCACATTGACGGCGGCGGGGATGGTCACGACGGCCAGCAGCGACCACGGCAGGAACTTCTGCCGCCACGACCGCCGGAACCCGAGGGCCCGCCGCAACGTGGACCGGAACACGGCGCCGACCGCCGCCGTGCGCCCGCCCCGCGGCCCCTCGTAGGGCCGGTAGCCCCGGTCATAGACGGCGCCTGTCGGCGCGCCGGCGGCGCTCGCGCTCATGGGCTGCGCACTCCGGTGGCCCGCCTGAGGAACACCTCGTCGAGGGTCCCGACCCGGGTCGAGAGGCGGTGCAACGGGAAGCCGAGGTCGACGATGGTGTCCCGGATGGTGTCGAGGTCGGCGTCGCCGCTCACCCCGACCTCGACGCCGCCGTTCTCGACGACATGGGCCGTGAGCCCGCGGGCGGCCAGGGCCCGCACCAGGTCGTCGGCCCGGTCGTCGACCTCCACCGAGACGACGCCCGACCGCTCCAGCAGTTCCTGGGTGCCGCCCGCGACCACGAGCCGCCCGGCGTCCAGCATGACGACGTAGTCGCAGACCTGCTGCACGTCGTCGAGCAGGTGGGTTGCCATGAGCACGGAGATGCCGAACCCGCCCAGGCGGGCGACGAGGTCGAGCATGGCGTCGCGGCCGATGGGGTCGAGGCCGGCGGTGGGCTCGTCGAGCAGCAGGAGTTCGGGGTCGGCAACGAGGGCCTGGGCCAGCTTGGCGCGCTGGCGCATGCCCGTCGAGTAGCCCTCGATGGGCCGGAACCTCGACTCGTCCAGCCCCACCAGGTCGAGCACCTCCGACGTGCGCTGGCGGGCCGCGGCCCGGGGCAGGCCCGCCATCTCGCCCAGGGTCGCCACCACGTCGGCCGCGCTCTGGTCGGTGGGCAGGCAGTCGTGCTCGGGCATGTAGCCGAGCTGTGCCCGGGCCGCCGCCGGGTCGGCCGCCACCTTCACCCCCGCCACCTCAACCTCGCCCGCCGTGGGCTTCGTCAGCCCCAGCAGCAGCCGGAAGAACGTCGTCTTTCCCGCCCCATTGGCCCCCACCAGCCCGATCCGCCCCGGCGGCACGTCGACCGTCAACCCGTCGACCGCCGTGACATCGCCATACCGCTTCGTCAGGCCGACGGCCCGCAGCAACGTGTCGGCCACCTCGCAACCGTACCGGCGTCACCGGCTTTCCGGCATCGAAACGCCCTGTGAGGTCGCCAACGTGCCGGAAAGCGCCCGGGCCGGCGGCGAACCGCTACTTGGCGACGACGTCGAGGCGGACTTCGGCGCGGCGGCGGGCGGGGTTGTCGTCGCCGGCGGACTCCTTGGCCCGGCGGGCCCGTTCGACGTCGATCTGGTCGGCCAGCTCGGCGACATCGGAGAGCACGATCACCGTGTTGTCACGCACGTGAACGAAGCCGCCGTGCACGGCCGCCACCACGTCGCCCTCCGACGCCCCCTTCACCTTCACCCGCGAGATCTCCAGCGCGCCCATGAACGGGGCGTGGCCGGGCAGGAACGCGACCTCGCCGCCGCCGATGGTGCGGCAGACGACCATCTCCGCCTCGCCCGAGTAGAGGATGCGTTCGGGCGAGACCAGCTCGACCTGGAGCGGCATGGCTACGCGGACGCCCCCTGCAGCGACTTGGCCTTCTCGAGCACGCTGTCCACTCCGCCGACGTTGTAGAAGGCCTGCTCGGGGATGTCGTCCAGCTCGCCGTTGACCAGCTTCTCGAACGACTCCACCGTCTCCTCGACGGGCACGTTGATGCCCTCGACGCCCGTGAACTGGGCGGCCACGTAGAACGGCTGTGACAGGAACTTCTCGATCTTGCGGGCCCGCTGCACGGTGAGCTTGTCCTCCTCGGACAGCTCGTCGACGCCGAGGATGGCGATGATGTCCTGCAGCTCCTTGTAGCGCTGGAGCATCTCCTGCACCCGCCGGGCCACCCGGTAGTGGCGCTCCCCCACGATCTCGGGCGTCAGGATGCGCGACGTCGAGGCCAGCGGGTCCACGGCAGGGTAGATGCCGCGGGAGGCGATCTCACGGCTCAGCTCGGTGGTGGCGTCGAGGTGGGTGAAGGTCGTGAACGGGGCGGGGTCGGTGTAGTCGTCGGCGGGCACGTACACGGCCTGGAGCGACGTGATCGAACGGCCCTTGGTGGACGTGATCCGTTCCTGCAGCTCGCCCATCTCGTCGGCGAGCGTCGGCTGGTACCCGACAGCGCTCGGCATGCGGCCCAGCAGCGTGGACACCTCGGAGCCGGCCTGCACGAAGCGGAAGATGTTGTCCACGAACAACAGGACGTCCTGGCCCTCCTCGTCGCGGAAGTACTCGGCCATGGTCAGGGCCGACAGGGCCACCCGCAGGCGCACGCCGGGCGGCTCGTCCATCTGGCCGTACACCAGGGCCGCCTTCTCGATGACGCCCGACTCCTGCATCTCCAGCCAGAGGTCGTTACCTTCGCGGGTGCGCTCGCCCACACCGGCGAACACCGACACGCCACCGTGCTGGTCGGCCACCCGCCGGATCATCTCCTGGATGATGACGGTCTTGCCCACGCCGGCCCCGCCGAACAGGCCGATCTTGCCGCCTTGCACGTAGGGAGCGAGCAGGTCGACGACCTTGATGCCGGTCTCGAACATCTGCGACCGGGGCTCGAGGTCGGCGAACGCCGGCGACGGGCGGTGGATCTCCCAGTGGTCCTTGATCCCCTCCTCGACCTTGTCGGTGTCGAGGGGCTCGCCGATGACGTTGAACACGTGGCCCAGCACGCCCGGGCCCACCGGCACGGTGATGGGCCGGCCCGGGTTGCGCACCGGCGTACCGCGCCGGAGGCCGTCGGTCGGGCGCATGCAGATGGCCCGGACCCGGCTCTCGCCAATGTGCTGGGCCACCTCGGCCGTGATCTCTTCGGACTCGCCCTCCAGCTCGACGGTGAGGAGCAGAGCGGTGTTGATCTCGGGCAGGGCGTTGGGGGGGAACTCCACGTCGATGACGGGGCCGGCGATGGCGACGACCTTGCCCTCTTTGCGGACGCGCTCGCCGTTGGTCGACGGGTCGGCGTCAGCGGCCGCCCTGGCCGCCGCTGCTGGGGCAGGGGTGTCGGCTGCGGGCGCAGCCTGGTCGCCCGCTGCCGCGGCGATCGGCGTCACCTGCTCAGGCGCGGCCTGCTGCGGCGGCTGGCCTTGCGGCTGCGGCGGCTGGCCTTGCGGCTGGCCTTGCGGCTGGCCTTGCGGCTGCGGCGGCTGCTGCGGCTGGCCCTCCCCGCCGGCCGGCGGCTGGTTCGTGGGTGGCTGGTTGCCTTGCTCGGTGCTCATCTGCGCACTCCAGAACGGTCGAGGAGGGGATCGAGGACGTCGCGGAAGACGTCCCGCGAGACGACGGTGTCGGCCAGGAGGTCGATCTTGCCGCCGGAGGCAGCCTGGCGCAGGGCCTCGGCGCCGCTGACGATCTCCATGATCTCGGTGGTGATGGACGCCTGGCGCAGCTTGTTGGCGACGACCGACAGTTTGTCGATCAGCTCCTCGGCGTTGTCGGTGGCCGCCTTCATGGCCCGCTGGCGGGCCGCCTGCTCCGACGCGGCAGCGTCCAGCAGGGCGGCGAAGATCCGGGCCTCGACGTAGCGAGGCAGCAGCTCCTCCAGGATGGTGTCGGGGTCGGGCTCGATCTCGTACAGCGCCTGAGGGCCCTCGCCGCCTCCGCCGGCGGCAGCCTCCTCGATCTCCTGGCGCTCCAACGGAAGCAACCGGGTGACCTGCACCCGCTGCGTCCCGA
The DNA here is from genome assembly GCA_050742295.1 of Acidimicrobiales bacterium. Lineage (GTDB taxonomy): Bacteria > Actinomycetota > Acidimicrobiia > Acidimicrobiales > AC-14 > JAHFUQ01. The sequence goes on from JBOGID010000162.1 coordinate 7,342, forward strand.
TCGACAGGAACCTTGTGTAGATCAGCTCGACCTGGTCGATGTCGCCCGCTTCGTACCGGGTCATGACGGCCTGGCCCAGCCGCCTCGCATCCTCGTACGAAGGCTGCTCGGCGTAGCCGGTGTACGACTCCTCGATGTTGTAGCCGCGGTAGCGGAAGTACCCGAGGGCCTTGCGGCCGGAGGTGACGACCGTCGTCTCCGTGCCGGCGCGCTCGTTCGACCGCATCAACCGTTCCGCCCGGCGCAGCACATTGGCGTTGTAGGCACCGGCGAGCCCCCGGTCGGCGGCGATGACGACGTAGCCGACCTTGGAGATCTTCTCCCGCTCCTGCAGGAGGGGGTGCCTCATCCCCGCCCCCGCCCCGGCCACCGTTTTCATGACCTCGGTGATCTGGTCGCTGTAGGGCCGCGCCGCCGCCACCCGCTGCTGGGCCTTGACGATCCGGCTGGCCGCAATCAGCTCCATGGCCCGGGTGATCTTCTTGGTCGACTGGACGCTGCGGATCCGCCGCCGCAGGGCCCGTTCCTGCCCGGAGGCCATGAGACCTCAGTCCTTCTTGCCGTCCGAGGACGCGTCGGCCGCCTTCTCGGACGGCGTGAAGCGTTCCTTGAAGCTCTCGACGGCCTTGCGAAGGGCATCCTCGTCGGGAAGGCTGCCCTTCTCCCGGATCGAGTCGAGCATGTCGCCGTGTCGTGTCCGGAACTCCTCAAGGAGCTCTCGCTCGAAGCGCCCGACATCCTCGGTGGGGATGTCGTCGAGGTAGCCCTTGGTGCCGGCGAAGATGGAGATGACCTGCTCCTCGACGGGCATGGGCGAACGGAGCCCCTGCTTGAGCAGCTCGGTGAGCTTGTAGCCTCGGTCGAGCTGGGCCTGGGACACCTTGTCGAGATCGGAGCCGAAGGAGGCGAACGCCTCCAGCTCGCGGAACTGGGCCAGGTCGAGCTTCAGCGTGCCCGCCACCGACTTCATGGCCTTGATCTGGGCGTTGCCGCCCACCCGGGACACGGAGATGCCCACGTCGACGGCGGGCCGCACACCGGACCGGAACAAGTCGGTCTGGAGGTAGATCTGGCCGTCGGTGATGGAGATGACGTTGGTCGGGATGTAGGCCGAGACGTCGCCCTCTTTGGTCTCGATGATGGGCAGGGCCGTCAGCGAGCCGGCGCCCTTCTCGTCGGACAGCTTGGCCGCCCGCTCGAGCAGCCGGGAGTGGAGGTAGAAGACGTCGCCCGGGTAGGCCTCGCGGCCGGGCGGGCGGCGGAGCAGGAGCGACAGCTGCCGGTAGGCCTCGGCCTGCTTGGACAGGTCGTCGTAGACGATGAGGGCGGCGTCGCCCTTGTCCATCCAGTGCATGCCCATGGCGCAGCCCGCGTAGGGGGCCAGGTACTTGAACGGGGCGGGGTCGGCGGCGGGCGCCGAGACGACCACCGTGTAGTCCATGGCGCCGTGCTCCTCGAGGGTGGCCACGACCTCGGCCACCGACGAGTTCTTCTGGCCGACGGCGACGTAGATGCATTTCACGCCCTGGCCGCGCTGGTTGATGATGGTGTCGATGGCGAGCGCGGACTTGCCGGTCTGACGGTCGCCGATGATCAGCTCGCGCTGGCCGCGGCCGATCGGCACCATGGAGTCGATGGCCTTGAGCCCGGTCTGCACCGGCTGGCTCACGGACTGTCGGGTGATGACACCAGGGGCGATCTTCTCGATGGGCGAGGTCGCGGTGGCCTCGACTGGTCCTTTGCCGTCCACGGGGTTGCCGAGGGCATCGACCACGCGGCCGAGCAAGGCCTCGCCCACCGGGACCTCCAGGATGCGCTTGGTGCAGCGCACGACGTCGCCTTCCTTGATGTGCTCGTAGGCGCCCATGATGACCGACCCCACCGAGTCGCGCTCCAGGTTCAGGGCGAGGCCGTAGACATTGCCGGGGAACTCGATCATCTCACCCTGCATCACGTCGGAGAGGCCATGGATGCGGGCGATGCCGTCGGTCAGGCTCACCACCGTACCCTCCGTGCGGGCCTCGGTCGGCAGATCGTATTCCTGGATCTTTTTCTTGATCAGATCACTGATCTCTATGGCGCTGATCGTCATCGCTCTCTCTCAATTAAATGTAGGGTGGGTTAGGCGCGCCGTTCGCGCCGTAACCCACCAAGCG
>JBOGID010000163.1:0-1649 GCA_050742295.1 Acidimicrobiales bacterium
TGCCGTGTAACGGCGATCATGGGCCGGACGACCGATGGCTCGTCCGGATGAAAGGGATCGATGGCCAGTGCCGACACGAACGTGTCGCCGCCGGTCTCGAGCTTGGCCAGGAAGTCGTCTTCGAAAATCCCGATCTGCTTCGGGTATCCGTACACCTCACGGCCGGTGACGACGGTCTGCCCCGAGTCGGTGAAGACGTAGGGGAGGTACCAGGCGAGACGGTTGCCGGCGGCTGGGTCGGCGACGAGGCACCACACCGCGACCTCCCGCTCGGACATGTAGCCCCGCTTGCTGTCGGTCGGGTCACCAGAGGCCAGGCGTTCGATAGTTGCGAACGTGACCATCACGTGGTCGTGCGCGCAGCGGTAGTCGACCGCCCCTCCGGACGGCTCCACCAGGGCCTCCATGAGGAGGGCATCGATGGCCGAGCGGTCGGCCTTCACCACGAACCCGTAGACCTGTGCGTTTCGTGCCGTGTACGGAGGTCGATAGACCTGTCGCCCTCCGCGCTCGACGTAGTCCGGCAGGTCGTGTGGAACTAGTGTCAGGGCGTTCCCCCCGCTGCGGCCGTGGGCCACTCGTGCGCCGGGTCACCAGTCCCCAACCGGGCGGAGAGCGCCCGGGCGCCCTGCTCGTCGGCCAATCTGCGGGCCGCATCGAGGTCGCCGCGAACGACCTCTGGGGGCCTCCGCCGCAACCGGGCGACGGTCGCCCGCAACCTCAGCAGCTCGACATCCCAGAAGGGTTCTCCGTCGCCCGGCCCGCCGGCCAGCAGCCGGTCGAGCCAGTCCGCCGCCTCGTCGACGTCGCCGCGGGCGATCAGCGCCTCAGCCAGTCGCCCAGCGAAGTAGGGCGTCATCAGCACCGGGTGCAGCTGCCGGCCGGATCCGTCACGGCCGGCCGTGCGCCACGCATCGACCATGGCAGCAAGCGTGGGCAGGCCCTCGTCGAGCCTTCCGAGGCTGCACTGCGCGATGCTGCGGTGCAGCGTCGCCGCCGCCAGCCAAGTGGCGAAGCCGTGCTGGACGGCGATCGCCTCCGCGTGGTCCGCCAGCTCGATCGCGGCGGCCGGATCCCCGTCCAGCTGCGCCCGCCACGCCAGGGTGCACGCCACCCAGCACTCGGTCAGCGCGGCCCTTTGGCCTGTGCGGTCCAGCGACCCGGCCAGCGCCAAGGAGTCGTCTGCCGCCTGTCTGCTGGCCTCCGTCTCGCCGAGGAACCACAGGGCGACGGCCAGGGCCGACCGGCACACGATGCCCGGATCGTGGGGAAAGTCAGCCACCGGCTCGACGCCGGCGTGCTCGCCGGCCAGCGCCAGCTCGGCTCGCGCCCCCGCGAAATCGCCCGCATAGAGCCTCTGGTAGCCGACGATGGCGGCTGCCTCCCACCGGAAGCGGATGTCGGCGGCCCGGTCCTCGGCGATGCGTAGGCAGCGGTCGGCCAGCGGCGCCGCCACACCGTGTTCGCCGAGGACGAACCAGTAGGTCCACGTGCCCCACAACGCCGGGAAGATGGTCGTGGAGTCGTCGAGGTTTTCGGCCAGCGCCACGGCACGCTCGAACGCGGCGCGCGCCTCCGGGGACGTGTACCCGCCGACCGTCGAGAGCGCGGTGCCGAGTCCGAGCTGCGCTTCGAGCTCGACCCTGGCT
>JBOGID010000164.1:0-1722 GCA_050742295.1 Acidimicrobiales bacterium
CTCGGGCCGCGGCCCCACGATGGATAGGTCGCCGCGCACGATGTTGAGGGCCTGCGGCAGCTCGTCCATGTGGGTCCGCCGCAGCCAGGCGCCGAAGGGCGTCACCCGGGGGTCGTCCTCGGCCGTCCACCGGCTGGGGCGGCCGTCGGGAGACATGGTCCGGAACTTCAGGATCTGGAGTACCCGGCCGTTCTTACCCACCCGGGGTTGGCGGTAGAAGAGCGGGCCCGCGTTCCCGAACCGGTTGCCGACCAGGACCACCGGCACCACCAGCGCCAGCGGTACGAGGGCCACGATGCCGATGATGAGGTCGAGGATTCGCTTCAGCCGGCCGTAGCGGGCCCGGTGGATCTCGCCGATGTCGAACATCAGCGACACTCGCTCCAGCTCGCTGATTGGGAGCTTGCCCAGCCACTCGTCGTAGCAGAGGGACAGGGTGCGGACCCGGACGCCTGCCTCGTGGAGCGTGGCCGCCTGGGCGACGATCGAGTCGTCGGCCTGCGCCTCGCGGTCGAGCACCACGGCCGTGGCCCCCACCTCCCGCACCAGGGTGACGAGGGGGCGGACCTTGGGGTCGGCCGACGCCGCCTCAGAGGGCGAGAGTACGGCCACCAGTGCCCCCGGGCGCTCCGGGTGGCCGGCCAGCCCGTCCTCCAGTTCGAACGCCTCTGGGAGGCTGGCCACGGCGACCAGCCGGTCCCTCTGCTGGTCGCGGCTGCGGCCGTCGGCGGCGAGGGCGGCGGCGAGGAGGTGGACGGGCAAGAGGATGGCGGGCGTGAGCAGCACGACAAAGCGGGGCAGGAGGCCCGAGCCCACGACTAGCTGCAACAGGGAGATGCCGACCGAGGCGGCCAGCGTGGACCCAACGGTCAGGAGGACGGTCGACCGGCGGGTCCTGGTCAGATCGGGAAGCCCGACGGCGTAGGCGCACAGGGCCAGCAGCAAGATGTAGGCCGCTGACCAGCCAAAACGGGGCGAGCCGGTGTAGTCGTAGCCGTTGCCGGCGGCGTGCGCCTTGCTCAGGGCCACGACCGCCGACGCCGTCCCCAGGAAGAGCAGGGGCCTCGCGCAGCGCCGCATCACCTGTACAAGATCGGCGTGTCGCCGGTCCCTCTTGAGGCTGTTAGACGGCGGTCGCCAGGAGGGCGACGCAGCTGCCCGGGTTGCGCACGCCGGGCAGCAGGGACCCGATCCGGTCGTCGAGCCGGGCAAGGCGCAGCGTGGTGGGGAGGTCCAGGTAGACGCCGAACTTCTCCAGAGCGACCATCGGGTAGCGCAGCAGAGGACCGTGGCGGACAGATTTGGCGTCGGGAAAGGCCCGGTGGAACGGTCCGAGACGCTCGTACGTCATCGGCCGGCAGTGCACCTCGCGCTCCCGCTTGCCCAGGACTCTGGTTCCGACGGTGTGGAGCAGGGCGTGCCACGGCTCGACTGCCGCCATGCGTCCGCCGGAGCGGAGGGCACGGGCGCACTGCGCGTACGACAGCTCGTCCACCGTATGGTGCATGGACTTGCCCCAGATCCGGTCCAGCCAGCTGGCGCGCAGCGGCAGCTCTTCGGCCACGCCGGCGGCGACGCAGAGCCGGTCCTCCACGCCGAACCGGCGGGCCAGGACCCGGGCATAGGCAAGCTCGCCAACCATGGGGCTCACCACCCAGGCCTCGGACGCACCGGCTAGAAGGAAGGCGACGGCTTGCTCGCCCTTGCCGCCCAGCTGCAGGA
>JBOGID010000165.1:0-7099 GCA_050742295.1 Acidimicrobiales bacterium
ATGAACGCCTTCACCACCAAGGAGTACACGGCGTTCTACATCCGCCTGCTGGCCGAGGACCTGCCGATGGCCCTCGACATCCTGTCCGACATCGTCTGGTCGCCCGCCTTCCGTAGCGAGGAGATCGACGCCGAGCGCCAGGTGATCCTGGAAGAGATCAACATGCACGAGGACGAGCCGTCCGACCTCGTGCACGACCTGTGCCAGGAGGCCCTGTACCCCGACCACCCCCTGGGCCTGGAGGTGCTGGGGGAGCGGTCGACGATCACGGCCATGGTCCGCGACCAGATCCGGGACTACTGGTCCGACTACTACCGGCCCCAGTCGGTCGTGGTGGCCGCCGCCGGCGGCGTCGACCACGACGAGCTGGTCGAGGGCATCGAGAAGCGGTTCGCGGGGCCCGACGGGGCGGGCCCGGCCCGGTCGCCGCAGCCGCTGGGGCCTCCCGTCCGGCTCCGGGTCGACAACCGCCCGACCGAGCAGGCCCACCTGGTGGTCGGCATGCGGGCCGGGGCCCGCGACGACGAGGACCGCTTCGCCCTGGCCGTGCTCAACCAGGTCCTGGGCGGGGGCATGTCGAGCCGCCTGTTCCAGGAGGTCCGCGAGAAGCGCGGTCTGGCCTACTCGGTGTACTCCTACCGGGGCGCCTACCTGGAGACGGGGATGCTGGCTGTCTACGCCGGCACGTCGCCGTCGCGGGCCCACACCGTCCTCGACGTGATCAACGCCGAGCTGGAGCGCCTGCTCCAAGAGGACATTCCCGAGCGCGAGCTGGAGGTGGCCCGGGGCCACGTCAAGGGCTCGGTCGTCCTGTCGCTGGAGGACACGTCGAGCCGTATGAGCCGCATCGGGCGCAGCCAGCTCGTCCACAACAACGTCATGACCCTAGACGAACTGGTGGCCCGCACCGAGGCCGTCACCGCCGCCGACGTGAGGCGCGTGATCGAGAAGGTGGTGGCGGGGCCTCGCTCGCTGGCCGTGGTCGGCCCCTTCGACGAGTCCGCCTTCGACGACAAGGTGGCTTGAAACCGCAATCCCGGCGGAGAAGATTGCCAGGGCGACCTAGTCTTCATTTGGATGGCCATTCGAGTCGGGGTGTTCGGAGCCGGCGGCAGGATGGGCTCGCTCGTCTGCCAGGCGGTGGTCGCCGACCCGACGCTGCAGCTGGTGGCCGCCATCGACCCGCTCCACGAGGGCCTTGATCTCAAGGGGGTCACGGGCGCCGACGTGCCCGGGGTGCGCATCTCGGCCGACGCCCAAGCCCTGCGCCTGGCCGAGGCGCACGTCGCCGTCGACTTCACCCACGTGGCCGCGGCCCGGGAGAACCTGGCGTGGTGCGCGGCCAACGGGGTCCACGCCGTCGTGGGCACGACCGGGTTCGTGGCCGACGACTACGCCGAGTTGGGCAAGCAGTTCACGTCCAGCAACTGCTTCATCGCCCCCAACTTCGCCATCGGCGCCGTGCTCATGATGCGGTTCTCGGAGCTGGCGGCCCGGTACTTCGAGACGGCCGAGATCATCGAGCTGCACCACGACCAGAAGGAGGACGCGCCGTCGGGCACGGCCCTCCTCACCGCCGAACGGGTGGCGGCGGCGTCGCCCGATTGGGCGCCCGACCCGACCCGGCATGTCGTCGTGGACGGCGCCCGGGGCGGCCAGGCGGCGGGGGGAATCCGGGTCCACTCCGTGCGGCTCCGGGGCATGGTGGCCCACCAGGAGGTCTTGTTCGGCACCATGGGCCAGAGCCTGTCGATCCGCCACGACTCCTACGACCGCAGCTCGTTCATGCCCGGGGTCCTGCTGGCGGTGAAGTCGGTGGGGCAGCGGCCGGGCGTGACCGTCGGCCTCGACGCCCTGATCGAGATCTGACTCGCCACCGCCGGGCTCAGCAGGCGTAGGGGCGGGAGACGATCAGGATGCAGCGGGTGACGTAGCCGTTGTCGATGAGCCAGCGGACGTTGAGCAGCGCGGGGGCACCCGGCACCAACGCACCGACCAGCCGGTACTGCAGGCCGTTGCCGGGCTGGCCGAAGGCGGGGGCGATGGGGCCGCCGTCCACCGCGAAGTCGCGCCCGACCTTGTAGAGGTTGTAGTTGCAGCCGCTCGGCGCCGCCGCGTTGTCGAGGCTCTGGGGCGGGAGGGCGCGCTGGGAGTACAACGAGCCGACCGGAGCCAGGAAGCCGCCGAACTCGCTGCCGAACCGGTCGATGCGCTGGCCCACCCGCAGCGTCATCGTGGCGCGGATGGGCTGGCCGTCCTCGCCGAGCCGGAACCCGAACTCGGGCGGGAACCGCCAGCCGCCCTGGCCGTGGTTGGCGGCCGGGTCCCACCACGTGGCGATGAACTGCTCGGCGGTCAGGCCCCCCAGCCGGTCGTAGGTCCGCAGCTCGAGGCCGACGGCGCCCTGCGTGGGCAGGTCGCGGGGCCCGAGCCGGGGGTCGCCGTTGAAGTCCTCGGTCGAGCACTCGGCCGGTGGCGTCGCCGCCGCCCAGGAGCTGGGGGCCTGGCCGACGACCAGGGCCAGGGTGCAGACCACCGCGCCGACAATCCGCCTTCGCATGGCTAGGGCTCGGGCTCCCGGTCCTTCTTCTCCTCTTCGGCCGCCTGTTGGAGCTCGTCGATGTCCTTCATGGACAGCTCCATCTTTCCCTGGAGGCGTCCCGCCAGGACCGACAGGGTCACCAGCACGATGCTGATCGCGGTCGTGACCAGCAGGTTGCGGTCGAAGAACCCGACGATGGCCTCGACCGGCGACGCGAACACGTCGCCGAACGCCTTCAGGGCGATGACAGCGGTGAGGGTGCCGGCGAAGTTGACGGCCAAAAAGACGGGGAACCGCATGCGGACGACGCCGGCCAGGGCGCACACCACGGCCCCCGGGAACAGGAAGACGGCCGGGTAGGAGGCCTTGCGGAACACCTTCTCCATGAGCCGGGCGTAGTCCTGGAGGCCGGCCTTGACCTCGAGCCAGCGGACGGCGGCGTCGCCGTAGTACCAGCCCAGGAGGAAGTAGAGGGGGTCAGTCAGCGTGCGGCGGAGGATCGCCACCAGCAGGAAGGGCAGGAAGTCGACCTCGCGGGCCAGGATCAGGTTGCGGTTGCGGGCCTCCAGCATGATCAGCAGCAGGGGGTGCTTGGCCGCCAGGGCGGGGGTCAGGGCGGTAGTGACCGTCCCCACGATGGCGAGCACGACGATGGGCGCGACGATGAGCACGAGCTTCTTGCGGGGAAGCTTGGGTCGCTCCTCGCCCTCCTCGCCGTGCGCCTCGCCCTCCGCCTCGCCCTCCTCGCCCTCCGCGGTGGCGGGCGCGGCGGCCCGCTCCTCGTCCGGTTCGCTGGGCTCGGTCTTCTCGTCCACGCCGCCGCGACGCTAGGCGACGGCTGTCTCTCGCGGTCGCCGCTTCGCGACGAAGCGCCCGACGGCCGCTCGGCCGCGCGATTGCGGTACCGGCCGGTCCTCAACACGCCGTCGGGCGCAAGCGAGGGCTCAGACAGCCATCGCCTACGCGACCGCGAGGGCGGAGCGGATGTGGTCGGCCAGGGAGGAACGGGTGGTGTGGGCGTTCAGGCCGCTGGTGGACGGCATGACGTAGGCGGCGGCGCCCCCGAACCCGTCGGGCTGCCAGCCGGCAGTGGCCTTGCCGTCGACGGCCGCCCGCCAGCCCGTCAGCCCCACGAACAGCACGACGTGAGGCCGCAGCCACCGCACCAGGCGCTCGACCCTTGCCGCGCCGGCGCCGTACTCGGCCGCGGTGAGGGCCGCGGCCGCGGGCGTGGCCCGCTTGACCAGGTCGGTCATGCCCACCCCGTCGTGCTCGATGGCGTGCCACGGGTCCTGGCCCACGGTGACGAGGCCGGCGTCGAGGGCGGCGGGCCAGAAGCGGTTGGTCTGCCCGGCGTAGCCGAACCCGGCGTCGGCCGCCACCAGGCTCGGGTTGAGCCCGCATACCAGCACCCGCAGGCCCGGGCCGGCGAAGTCGGGCAGGGTCCGGGCCCGCCGCAGCCGCAGCCGCAGCCGCAGCCGCAGGCGTAGCGGGTCGCCGGGCTCCCGCTCGAACCCGCCGCCGTGGACGAGATCGTTGACCGAAATGTCGGACGTGCCCCGGAACTGCACGGTGACGACCTCGCCCACGGCCAGGTCCCGGTGGAGGCGGGCCAGGGCGAGGGGGGCGGTGGAGCCGAGGCCAAGGACAGCGGGAGGCATCAGGGGGCTGGACGACGAACCCCCGCCATTTCTGGCGGGGGTTGGGCCGGAGAGCAAGGTGGGCCAAACTCTCGGCCACCATCATAAGCCCCGTGCGATCGGTTCGGGCAAAGGAAATAGCGCCGATTGCCCCGCTGGTAGGGTGCCGCGATGGCGCGGTTCGGAGCGGTCGTCACCGCCATGGTCACGCCGTTCGCCGACGACGGCTCCCTCGACGTCGACGCCGCCGTGCGGCTGGCCCGCTGGCTTGTCGACAACGGCAACGACGGATTGGTGCTGGCGGGCACGACGGGCGAGGGGCCGGTGCTCAGCGACGACGAGAAGGCCGACCTGTGGCGGGCCGTGTCCGAGGCGGTCACGGTGCCGGTCGTGGCGGGCACGGGCAGCAACGACACCGCCCACTCGGTGGAGCTGACCCGGCGGGCCGCCCAGTGCGGTGTGGCTGGGGCCCTCGTGGTGACCCCGTACTACAACCGCCCGTCCCAGGCCGGCATCGAGGCCCACTTCTGGGCCGTGGCCGAGGCCTCCGACCTGCCCGTCCTGATCTACGACATCCCCATCCGCACGGGCCGCAAGGTGTCACACGAGGTGCTGGTGCGGCTGGCCCGCGACGTCCGCCAGATCGTGGGCGTGAAGGACGCGGCCGGCGACCCCTCCGGCACCGCCCACGTGATCGCCGACGCCCCCGAGGGCTTCGAGGTCTACAGCGGCGACGACGGCATGACCCTGCCCCTGCTGGCGGTCGGCGCCGTGGGCGTGATCGGGGTGGCGACCCACTGGGCGGCGCCCCAGTTCGCCGAGATGCTGGCGTCGTTCGCCAAGGGCGACGTCGTGCGCGCCCGCCAGGTCAACGAGCAACTCCTCCCGTCCTACGCCTACGAGACCGGCGACGCCGCTCCCAACCCCATTCCGGCCAAGGCGATGATGCGGGTGCTGGGCCTGCCCGTCGGGCAATGCCGCCTCCCCCTTGGGCCGGCGCCGTCCGGCACCGAAGACCGGGCGCGAGAGGTGCTGGCGGGGTTGTCCGAAATGCACCGTGGCTGACCCGGTCCGCATCACCTTCCTCGGCGGTCTTGGCGAGATCGGCAGGAACTGCGCGGCCGTCGAGGTCGAGGGGCGCATCATGCTGCTCGACTGCGGGCTGATGTTCCCGGACCTGGAGATGCCGGGCATCGACCTCGTCCTGCCCGACTTCACGTGGCTCCGGGAGAACGCCGACCGCGTCGAAGGCTGCATCCTCACCCACGGCCACGAGGACCATGTCGGCGGTCTGTCCTTCCTGCTGCGGGACCTGTCGTTCCCCGTCTACGGCTCGGAGCTGACCCTCGGACTGGCCCGCCACCGTATCGAGGAAGCGGGGCTGATCGACCGCACCGAGCTGATCCCGGTCCGGGACAACGAGCGGCGTCGGGTCGGCCCGTTCGACTGCGAGTTCATTCCCGTTACCCACTCGGTGCCGCACGGGTTCGCCACCGCCTTCCACACGCCCCAGGGTGTGATCCTGCACACCGGCGACTTCAAGCTCGACCTCACGCCCGTGGACGGGCGGGTCACCGACCTGGCCCGCATCGGCGCCCTGGCCAAGGAGCCGGGGGGCATCCGCCTGCTGCTGTCGGACTCGACCAACGCCGAGGAGCCGGGCTTCACCACCAGCGAGAGCGCCGTCGGGCGCGTGCTGCGCGACCTGTTCCGGTCGTCGAGCGGCCGGCGGATCATCACCGCCTGCTTCGCCAGCCACATCCACCGCATCCAGCAGATCGCCGACGCGGCGCTGGCCACGGGTCGCGCCGTCGCCACCCTGGGCCGCTCGATGATGAAGAACGTGGCCCTGGCCCGGAGCATGGGCCTGCTCCACATCCCCGACGAGGCTCTCATCGACATCGAGCGCATCGGCGACCTCCCGCCCGGGCGGGTGTGCGTGATCTCCACCGGTTCCCAGGGCGAGCCCATGTCGGCCATGGCCCTGCTGGCGGCGGGCGAGAACAAATGGCTCAAGCTCGAGGACAACGACCTCGTCATCCTCAGCGCCCACGCCATCCCCGGCAACGAGTACACGGTGAACAAGGTCATCGACGGCCTGTACCGGCTGGGAGCGGACGTGGTGCACGCCGGGATCGCCGACGTCCACGTCAGCGGCCACGGCATGCAGGGCGAGCTCAAGACGATCCTGTCGATCACCCGCCCGCAGTACTTCATCCCCGTCCACGGCGAGTTCCGCCACCTGACCCACCACGCCCGGCTGGCCATGGAGATGGGCGTGGCCGACGCCAACGTGCTGCTGGCCGAGGACGGCGACGTCGTCGAACTGACCGACTCGGGCGCCGACTTCGTCACGACCGTGCCCGCCCACTATCTGTACGTGGACGGGATGGTGGGCGACGTGGGCCACGGCGTGCTGCGCGACCGTCGGGTGCTGGCCGAGGAGGGGTTCGTCGTGGTCATCGTGACCGTGGACGGCCACTCCGGCGAGGTGCTGGGGACACCCGAGATCATCACCCGGGGCTGGGTCCACGCTCCCGAGGCCGAGGCCCTGCTGGACGAGGCCCGCGAGCAGGTGGTCAAGGCCCTGGCCGAACACCAGTCCGACGGGCCGGTGGACATGGAGACGCTCAAGCGCCGGGTCCGCCAGGCTGCCGGACGCTTCGTCGCGGAACGGACCCGCCGCCGCCCCATGATCGTGCCGGTGGTCGTGGAGGCGTAGCGGCGGAAGCCGGACAGCAGCAACACCCGTTGTAGGTGTTGCTGCTGTTAGCGTTGTTGCCACTGTGGCGACCAGGACGCCGGCCAAGCGCGGTACGAAGTCAGCGTCGCCGAAGGCGCGGGCGGCGACCGGGAAGACCAAGCCCAAGGCCAAGGCCAGGGCCACGCTCCCGAGGCCGAGGCCCTGCTGGACGAG
>JBOGID010000166.1:0-2876 GCA_050742295.1 Acidimicrobiales bacterium
GCAGCCGAGGCGAGGTGGTGGATCGTTGAGCCCAGCGGATGCCTCAGGGGCGGGCGGCTACCGGCCTCCGAGCGTCACTCCTGCGGAGCCGCACCCGTTCCTAATTGCCTCGGGGGCTGCGCCCCCGACGCCCGGCTTCGCCGTGCTCCCCCATCCCCCGCCCGGCTGGCTGGCGCTCGCTCGGTCGGAGGCGCTTGCCATCGACAACAATTTGTCGACCCGCTGGCGCAAGCGCCTATCCGTGCTCAGCCTCTTGACTAGCGCCACATCGGGGACCGTGATCGGTTGGTTGTACGCCAGCACGCGCTGGACGGCCGGCTCCGCCCGCTTGGCAAGGGGCGTTTGCGAGAGCGTCGTGCTCGCCAGCCCCTGATGAGCGGTAGGGACGAGTTCGCGCGCCAGGAGCTCCCGACCCGCCTGTGGGCGAGGCCGGGACTGGTTCACGGCGAAGCCCCCGGCAGCCCGCTGTGGCACCCGGGACCGGGTGTCGGTTGTCTTCCGGCGCGCCCGACCCGCCGCACCTTGCTGCACCACGTGGGTGAGTTCGTGGGCAAGGAGCCGCTGGCCCGAGTGGGTCGAGGGCTGGTAGGTACCCGGCTGAAGAGGATGTTGCTGCCGGTTGTGAACGCAGTGGCGTGCAGGCTTCGGCTCAGCTGGTCTGCCTGCGGTCCCTGGTGGACGCGCACGCTGCCGAGGTCGTGGCCAAAGGCGGACTCCATGCGGGGCGCAGGTCGCCCGGAAGTGGCGACCCTCCGCCCGGTCGGCTGATGGCCGATTCCGCGGCGGGGTCGACGGTCATCCCGCCGAGTGGGTCGTGGGCGTGCGACACCCGGGCGATGCGCAGGTCGCCGTCTCCGGCGGGCGCCGCGTCGGCGTCGGTGGTCGCGGGTCGCGCCGAGACGGCACGCATGACGTGCTCGGCGATCAGGTCCGCCTCGCGCTCGTAACGGTCGTCGGCGTGCCCGACGGTGAGTTTGGCCTGGATGAGCCGGCCGACGGCGCGGTTTCCGATGGTCGTCTGCAGAGTTCGGATATCGGCCATCTGCCCGTTCGCCGGGACTGGCCCGTCGGCGGCTCTCTTCCGCGCGTGCGCCTTGGGATCGACGTCCGACCAGCGTCGGCTCCGGCGGTTCCGGCCCAGGTGGCTCCTCATCGCCCCTCCCCGGCTCACACGCATGCTCCCAGGCCGCCCACCGCCGAAGCAACTGGACGACCCACACGCGGCGACCCAAGATCGACGCAACGGGACGCGACCATCCCCCGCCCGATATCGGGCGCTCGGATCGCCGGATTCGATTCTTGCTGGAGTGGGGCCGCCACAATCGGTACCTTCGGAGCGATGAGCAACCAGACCACGCGGGCGGAAGCCAACCGAGCAGCGGCGCTCGATTGGATCGACGCCTTCAACGCCCGCGACGATCGCCGTGAGGCCGACCTGCGGACGGCCGATTACATCGCCCACACGCCGGACAGCATCGGAACCGAAACGCTGGACTCCGACGGCTGGGTCCGGTTCCTCGGCGTTTTCCTCGCGGGCTTCCCCGATCTGCACCTGGAGGTGCAGGACGCCTCCGCCGACGAGCACGTGGTCGCGCAGCGGATCCTGTTCACCGGCACCCACACAGGCGACTTCCGGGGCCTTCCGCCGACCAACCGGAGCGTGCGCTTCTCCGGCATCGAGATCAACCGCATGGTGGACGGAAGGGTTGCCGAGCACTGGTTCCAGCTCGACGCCGTCACCCTCTTCCAGCAGCTGGGCCTACGTGTGGTGCCCGGCCCGCGCCTGCTGCCTCGCCTCCTGGCGCTTCCGGTCCGGAAGCTGCTGCGCAAACGAGCGGGCGCAAGCGGTTCGTCGTCCGGTTGATAGACGCCCGGCTGGACTACGTCGACGCCACGACGTCCCGGAACCCAACGCTGCACGGAACGCGACCGCGCTCGACGACTCCGTCACGCCCGGAGAGCTAGGCGTATCCCGTAGGACCCGTCCGGTGAATGGCGGTGATGGGGCTGGGGCTGGCGTGCATCAGAACCATTCGTGCGGCGAAGGGCGCACTCCGACAGGCGTTGCGGACCGCGCATCGAATCGGCGGTAGGCACGCTCGTGGTGGAGCCGAGGGCAGCTCGACGACCCGCGACAGATCGTGCCCAAGAACGGCGGCCTCGCACTCCTCGCGGGCAAGGTGCCGTCAGGTCGGGGAGTGGCCAGACGCGTCGGACGTGTCCATGGCCTCGTCGGTCATCCCGGGCACACTGGCGGCGGCCGTAACCGCTACCGGACCGACGACCTACAACGTCGAGGTGTCGGGGATGGCCGGACCGGGTGTTGTCGTGGCCACGGTGCCCGCCAACGCGGTCGACAGCCCCGGCAACGCCGCCGCGACCTGGACCGACAACACAGTCACCGACGTTGGCACCGGTCCCGCCTGCCTTGAGCCACCCGCGGGAACCAAGAGCTTCGCCCAGCCGGGCGTGGTCACCGTGGGGACGCCGGGGCCCGACATCATCATCGGGACGGCGGGGGACGACCGCATCGACGATCTGGGCGGGGACGACGTCATCTTCGGGGGTGCCGGCCACGATCGGCTGATGGGAGGTGCAGGGCGGGACACGTTGTGCAGCGGGAGCGACAACGACCTGGTGGCCGGAGGTGACGGCGACGACCTCCTCGCTAGCGACGTTGGTGCCGACGTCCTGGCCGGTGGGGACGGCGCCGACCTCGTCGTCGGTGGCCTGGGGGCCGACTAGCATTAGCGAGCGACCTCAGACCGCGGCGTGAGCGTCGCGATGAGTACAAGTCGGTGCTCGTCGGGGCGGTCTGAGCTCGCTCGGAGTCGAACGCCAGCCCAGGTGGTGATGCGTCGGGACAGGGCCGGCGG
>JBOGID010000167.1:0-10065 GCA_050742295.1 Acidimicrobiales bacterium
GCTCCTCATCGACCTGGCCCGGGCGCCGAACCCGGGCGTCGTCGCCGGGCTCACCCTGCGCTCCGGCTGAACCACTTCCGCAAATCGGCAGTCGACGACCCGTCATTTAGTCAATTCACTTCGACGCGCCCCGGTAACTATGTACGCGAGAATCTTGAGCCGTTCGAGACGGGAACTCTGGAGGTCGGCAACGGTCACGTTCTCTATTGGGAGCAGTACGGCGCCAGGCAGGGTGTTCCGGTGCTGTACCTCCACGGCGGCCCAGGGTCAGGCTGCACGCCAGGGATCCGCCGCGCGTTCGACCCCGTCGTTCACCGGGCTGTCCTGTTCGATCAACGCGCGTCCGGTCGCAGCACGCCCCAGGCCGGCCACGACGGCGTCGATTGGGCGAGCATCGACATGAACCATCACGTCGCCGACATCGAGGCGTTGCGGACCCATCTCGACATCGACCGATGGATCGTGTTCGGCGTGTCGTGGGGATCGGTCCTCGGCGCGACCTACGCCGAACGCCACGCTGACCGGGTGCTGGGCGCCGTGCTCGGCGCGGTGAGCTTGGGACGCCCCGAAGACATCGATTGGCTCACGGTGCACGCCGGCCGCTTCTTCCCCGGGGAGTGGCGCGCCTTCCGCGACCATGTCCCGGAGCCACTGCGGGGCCAGCGGTTGGTCGAGGCCTACAACACCCTGGTCTTTGACCCAGACCCGGCGGTTCGCGAGGCCGCCGCGCAAGCGTGGTGCGACTGGGAATCCGCCCACATCGCAACCACGACGGCGCTGGCTCCGCGAAACCCTCGCTACGACGACCCGCACTTCCGGCTCGGATTCGCCCGCCAGGTCACTCACTGTTGGCGGAACGACTCGTGGCTCGCCGCTGATGAAATCGTCGCGAACGCCCACCGGCTTGCCGGCATCCCCGGATGGCTCGTCCAAGGACGGCTCGACCTCAGCGGCCCGCTCGACGGCGCGTGGCGCCTGAGTCAGGCGTGGCCCGGTAGCAAGCTCGTCATCGTGGACGACGAGGGCCATGGCGGCGAGAGCATGTTCAGCCACTGCACCCAAGCCCTCGCCGAGCTCGCCTCAAGCGAAACCGCATGGGCACAGCGGGTCGCGAGGACGACGAGCGAGCCGAGCCCGGCAGACGTGACAGCACTCCTCGGCGAGACGCCACCGGTCAGGTTGTCCGACGGAGTGGTCGTACTCAGGCCTTGGAACCGCTCGGATGCGGCCTTCATCTATGAAGCGTCGAGGGACCCGGCGATCGAGCGCTTCAACGGTCCGGCGCCAGACTCGATGTCGGACGCAATCGCGGTCATCGAACGCATTGAGGAGAGCTGGCGTTCGTTCGAGGTCGACGGTGACGCAACGGGGGCCGCCTTCGCAATAGTTGACGAGGCCTCCGGTGAGCCCGTCGGCATGTGTGGCGTCGACAACTGGCCGAGCACAGACGTGGCTCAGTTCGGCTACTGGCTGGCGGCAGGTGCGAGAGGGCGAGGTCTTGCGACTCGCGCCGTCGTGCTGATGACGACCTGGTTGTTCGAGCTCGGCGCAGCACGCGTATTCCTAACGATCCAGTCCGAGAACGCGGCCTCGGTCGCTGTCGCACGCCGTGCGGGGTTTACTTTCGAGGGAACCCTCCGTGGCTACGGCGTCTGGCGAGGGCAACGTAAGGACGTGGACGTTTTCGCGGTACTCCCTGACGAGTGGCCGTCGGGAAAGAAGCTCTGACTGCGCCGTAACGACGGTCCGCGCGGCCGCGGACGCCGCCCGGTTCGATGACAGATCGCCGCCCATTCGTCAGTCCTGGCACAGTCACGGGGTGAGCGTTGAGGGTGAGGAGGCCTTGGGCGGTGGGACCACGAGCGGTGTCGTGCGGATTGGCGACACCGTGCGGCGACCCGCCGGCACCTCGACTGAAACCAACGACATGCTCCTGCGCCACCTCCAGGCCCACGGATTCCCTGCGCCGCGTCCGCTGGGGCGTGATGAGCAAGGGCGGCAGGTCCTCGGCTGGATCGAGGGTGAGACTACTTGGGATGACCACGGGCGGTTCTGGGGAGAACTCGACCGTCTCCACGCCGTCGCCAGGCTCGCCCGCCGCCTCCACGACATCCTCGACGAGTTCAGGCCGCCGCGAGACGCTGAGTGGCGCGGCGGATGGGGCGGCATCACTCCCGGAGGACCGATCTGTCATCGTGACCTGGCCCCGTACAACTTCGTGGTGACCACGCTGGGCGACTTCGCGGTCATCGATTGGGACGGCGCCCGGCCGGGCGACCGCCTCCTCGAGTTGGCGTTCTTCATAGAGAGCTTTGCCCTGCTCCGGCGTGACGAGACCTGCGCCCGCGTCGGCTACACGCGTCCACCCGACCGGGTCGCTCGCGTCGAAGTGATGTGGCAGGGCTACGGCGCAGGCGACGGACTCCGAGCGCCGCTGGCGGAGGCGCTGGTCACCAACGCCAGGGACCGCGCCGCCTTCGGCCGTGCCATGTTCGAGCAGCGGCGAGAACCGTGGGCATCCTGGTGGGCCAAAGATCACGGCGCTGGCGATGAGGAAGACCTCGCGCTGACTGAAGCAGTCGCCGCAGCCTGGACGACGTGACCCAATCCCCGTCAGCGCTTGGGCGCTCATGCGTCGGGGTTCCGATCGACGGGGATGGTCGCGGTTACGGACCGTTCTAGCGCGACCGAACCGCGCAGACCCTGTCACTTCCGTCCACTCGGGCCTCCACCAAGCGGTCAGGCGCGTCCCGCGCTTATAGGAGTGTAGTGGCGCGCTACCCGAGCGAATGTGGCCGCCGGGACCGCTTCGGAACCCGGATCCCTACCGTGCGCGTCCTCAGCTATCGGCACGTACGAAAGGGGCTACGAGTTCTCCGCCGCCGAGACGTGTCGATCGCTTCATGATCGTGCCTCGCATGCGGGCGATGTCCGAAAATGCCGCGAAGATGCCGCCTGTGGGATGGGAGGCACTCGAGCAGTGGGGCGACGAGGTCGCTCGCGTCGAGCCGCTCGCTGGCGGCGTCGCCAACGACGTGTGGATCGTGCGCGTCAACGCGGACCTCGCGGTCGGTCGTCTCGGTAGCAGGAGCGACGCTGATCTCCGGTGGGAGACTGAACTCCTCCAACACCTCGACCGGGCAGGTCTAACTGTGCCGCTGCCGATCCCGACCACGGACGGCCGGCTGTTCGCCGACAGTCTGGTGGTGATGACCTACGTACAAGGCGATCCGCCCGAGACGGAGGCCGACTGGCGTCTTGTGGCCGATACGCTCCGCCACCTGCATCGCCTGACGCAGGGCTGGCCACAGCGCCCGGGCTGGCGATCGTCGACCGACCTCCTCCACGCCGAGACCGGGACGAAGATCGACCTCGGCGCGATGCCCCCCGAGGGCGTCGATCGATGCCGAGCAGCCTGGGCGCGGCTCACCGGGCGTCGGACCTGCGTCGTCCACGGAGACCCCAGCAACCCTGGCAACGTTCGCATGACCTCGGATCGGGTTGCGCTGATCGACTGGGACGAGGCGCACGTCGACGTCCCCGACCTCGACCTGGTGCTGCCCCACAACGCCGCCGGTCTCGATGACGGCGCCCACGACATCGCCGCGCAGGCGTCGGCTGCATGGGAAGCCGCCGTCTGCTGGGACGACGACTACGCAGTCAAGCGGCTCGCCGAAGTTCGAGCGGTCTGAGCGGCGGCGGCCGATCGAGACGATCGCACCCTGCCAGTGGATGGCCCGCGGCCTGCGCGGCGCCGATCGCAATGTTGACCTTGGCGGTGGGGTCCGACAAGCGCGACAGGATCATGGAGAGCTACCTGGCGTCAGAGGGGGCCACGCGCCACGAAGGCTGTCCACTTCGTGACCGTCACGATCGCGCCGTGCTTGTCGATTCGCTCCTCGGCCTTCGAGCGGAAGACCTCCGGGATCCGTGCGCGGTCGGCTTCGGGGATCGGATCGTGGCTCGCGGCCCAGTGATAGCCCCCGGTCTTCACGTAAAGCGCCGTGAATGCGTCGGCGTCAGTGTCGGACCGCACCTCCTCCATCACGTGGGTGTCGACCTCGGCGAAGCCGGCACTCAACACGTCAGCACCGTTTTCCAGGCAGAACGAAGATGGCTGTGGCCCTGGGGGCGGGAACCCGAGCACGGCCAACGTCTCGTTGTGAAGGTCGGTCAAGGGCACGCGTCCGGCGTCGGAGTAGGTCGTCGCGAGCAGTCTGCCCTTGCGCGCCACGATCCGGTTCAGCTCGGCGACAACCGCCCGTAGGCCGTCGCTGGCGAACTCGTAGAGCATGTGGTTAGCCATCACCAGGTCGAACGCAGCGTCCCGCGCTGGAATCGCCCTGGCGTCGCCCACGAGGAAGTCAGCTTGCAGACTGTCGTCGGCGAGCGTCTGCCGGCACGACTCGACCATGCCGACCCAGACGTCCATGCAAGTCATGCCGATCGAGCAGCGGCGCTTCAGGGGCAGCGCGAAGCGCCCCCAACCGCAGCCGAGGTCCAACGCGGTGCGCACATCATCGAGGGGCACCCGTGCGAGAGCGAACTCGGGAAAGTCGACGGCCCCACCCCCGGCCTGCTCGTTCTTCGCTTTGAGCAGTTCGCCTGTCCGGTAGTACGGATTCGCCACGTGCTCATCTTCTCGCGCCCGACCAAGTCGACGGCGTTGGTCGGTCCTCCGGCCCGACAGATCGAACCCTGGTCGGCGCCGGGCTATGCGACCCGTTGGGGTGACCGCTGTCGGGCTTGATCATCGGCTCCGTCGAGGCTTCGCTCCACCGCATCCTCCCTTCGTCGGGACCTCCTCCGTCACAGGCAACTACCTCGGGGGTGACAACCGACTCGTGGTCCTCGTGGCGTCTCGGTGCAGCAGAGCCTTCGGCGAGCGTGGACGCGCGTGCGACAAGATGACGACCGATTAGATCTCGTTGAGGAGCGTGTTGCGCTACTTCCTTGACACGGAACACACGGACGACGGCGAGCGCTTCGAGCTCATCTCGATTGGGGTCGTCTGCGAGGACGGCCGCGAGTACTACGCAGCTGTCGAGGGCTATGACCGCTCCGCGGTGACGCCTTGGATTGAAGAGCACGTGCTGCCGAAGCTGCCGCCCCTCGGTGACCCGCGGTGGAAGTCGCGGCGGCAGATCCGCGACGACCTGGCGGATTTCGTGATCGGCGAAGACATCGAGTTCTGGACCATGTGCGCATGGTCGGACTGGTCGCTGGTGGTTCGGCTCTTCGGGCGATTCGAGGATACGCCGGACTCATGGCCGATGGCGTGCTGGGACCTCTGGCAACTCGAGGCGGAGCTCGGACTCACGAGAGACGACCGGCTGCGGGAACCCGATGGCGTCCACAATGCCTTGATCGACGCCCGCTACCACAAGCGTATCTACGAGTCCCTGCGAAGGCTGCCTGCGGCGAGATCGGAATAGCCGACCCGATCGACGGGAGTGGTCACTGCTCCGGCGCGACAGATCGGCGGGCCCGCCGCGGCCGCAAGTCCGAGTCGGAGCGACATGCCGTCGCTGTGGGAAGGCCTCGCTGTGGCTACGTGACCAGCGGCTCTTGGATGAAGACTGGGTGGCTGTCGGGGTCGATGAACCCGGCCATGCGGATTCCCCATGGTGTATCGCGGGATGGGAGGCGGGTTTGGAAGCCGAGGGCGTTCAGTCGGGCCTCGGCCTTCTCGATGCTGTCGACCCAGAACCACAGTTCAATGGGCAGGCCGACAGCGGGTCCCGATCCGTCCTCGGCGTGGAGCATGTAGTCGACGCCGGCAGCGTGGAGCTTGACGAAGTCCCCCTCTTCGTAAGCGACCTCCAGCCCGACGCCCTCGACGTAGAACCGGCGAGCGGCGGCGGAGTCGCAGGTCTGGATGAGCAGGCTCGCCAGCCTGGGTGTGGTCTCCATGCGCACAGCCTCGCACCAGCCGCCCGAGCCCGCGCACCTGGGCAGGCATGCCGGACGATCGATTCATGCGGGCGACCCGATCGACGGTGCGGAGTGCGGTTCTGGCGCGCCGTATCGCTCCGACGGCGACGATCCGGACCGACGAGTCCGTCGCGGTTGCTCAGCTCGTCGAAGCGCGAGTCGGCTTTTCGAGCCCGCCCTTCCATATGGCGCGTGTGGGAGGCTGTCGGGCGTGGGGATCGGTTGGGTCGGGCTCACGATCGACTGCGAGTGGGCGGGGCCGATGGCCCGCTTCTATGAGGGGCTCCTTGGGCTCGAGGTCCGTGACCTCGAGCCCGGTGGCCGCTGGGCGCAGCTCTTCGATCCGAGCGGCGGCGTTCACATCAACATCCAGGGTGACCCGGGCTACGAACCGCCGACCTGGCCGGAGCAGCCGGCGGAGCAAGCGAAGATGATGCACTTCGAGGTCCAAGTCGAGGACCTCGGGACTGCGGTCGCCCGCGCGCTGGAACTCGGAGGTACCGAGGCACCCTGGCAACCACCCGATCGGGACCACGAGCGGATTCGAGTGATGCTCGACCCTGCTGGTCATCCGCTCTTCCGGTTCCTCCACGGCGAGTAGCGGATCGGCACCGGCCACTCGAGGTGGTGATCGATGGCCCAGTGCGTCGGACGAAGCGAGCGCACCGGCGAACGATGTAAGCGCAGCGCAGTGGCGGGCACGAACACGTGCTCCTACCACAGGACGGGCGCGAGCCAGGTCAAGGCAGCTCCTCGTCGTGCCGAGGCGATGGGTCCGGGTGGCGGGTCGGGTCGCCCGGCGTTCAGGACGAGGATGCTGTCGAAGCGGACATGCGACGACTTCGAGACGCTGTTCGCCGTGGGGACGGGCTGGGGGCGTTGCGGGTGCCTCTTCGCCCTCGACGCCCGGCGCTCGACGCAAGGCGGCACGTGGGCGCAGCAGCGCGAGGCGAACCTCTGGACGATGCGTGGACTCGTCGAGCAGGGCCGCTCTCACGGGGTGCTGGTCTACGACGACGGCGAGCCGGTCGGTTGGTGTCAGTTCGTCCCGAAGGACGAGTTGCGCTTCACCGAGGTCGCCACGTCAGGCGCGGACTGGTTCATCACCTGCTTCGTCGTCGATCCTCGATACCGAGGGCTGGGTGTGACGGGAGTCGCGCTGCGCGCGGCAGTGAAGGTGATCAGCCGGAGAGGTGGCGGCATCATCCAGGGCCACGCCACTCCCACCGTGCCGGGCCCGCCGCCGACGGCCGATCGCATGGACCGGCACGTCGATGGCGACGCCATGTTCTTCGGCGGGAGGGCGAGGGTCCGGTACGGGTTCGAGGTCGAGGGAGTAGGCCCAGTCGCGGCGTTGTACCGCAGCCGCCGCTCGATGCACAGTGCGCCGCTTCGCGGGACCGTGGAACTGTTCCGACGCGAGAGGTTTGAGGCCGTGAGCGTGCTGCCCCGAGCGAAGTCGGCGCTGGCCGACAGAATCGTCATGCGACGAACGGTCTGAGTTGGGCTCGACCCTCGGCGAGGTGTAACCGATCGACCGCTCCGCGAGCATCGATGACGCCACCGAACGGCGGCGAGCGTCGATAAGGCGACCGAACGGCGGCGACCGTCCTGGCCGACAGCCCTTGAGCGGCGTGGAGCGGGTCAGGAGAGCGGCGGCTTGACATGCAGGGGCTCGTGCGGAGAGAGTGACGGCACGGCGGCGACCGGTCGCCGAGCTGTGGAGCACTCCGTCCCAGCCGGGTTCCATTCGCGAAGGGGCTTTGTCCTCTCGGTCGTTGCGTTGAGTCATCAGGCCATCTCTCACCGACGTCGCTGGGGACGAGGGTGTCTGGGGAGGCTTGTGTGATGACGAAGGACGCCAAGCTCAAGAGAGTTGTTCGGCGGCACGCGCAGGAGACGGGTCAGCGATACACCGAGGCGCTGACTGACCTCGAGGAGCTTGAGGCGCGGATGCACCATGTGCATCGGCCGGTTGGCGCGCAGCTGATGGTCCATCTGCGCCAGCGCTACGGCATCGAGGCGGCTGCTGCGACACTGCTTGGGGCGCATCACCCCTACGTCTTCCGCATCGACCGCAAGGACGGCGACCCTTGGGTGGCGCGTGCGTTCCCGCCGGCGCGCCCGAGAGCGGGCGCGGAGGGAGACGCGGCGATCCTGCGGTTCCTCGATCGACACGACTTCCCCGCCGAGCGCCTGGCTGTCGATGATGCCGTGTCGGACTTCGATGGGAGTTCGGTGCTCGTCACGCGGTTCGTGGAGCACAGGCCATTTCCCGACCCGACCAAGAAATGGGGCTCGATGGCCGACCTGCTGGGCCGACTTCACGCCCTGCCGCTCGACGAGTCGGTCGACCGCCCGGGTGGAGCTGAAGGAGGCTCGGACTCGAGCCGTGAGGGCAGCCCGCGCCAGGATCTGCTCGCCGCGTTGTCGTTCCTCGACTCGGTCGACACCAAGGTCGCGCCGACCGAACGGGTCGAGTTCGAGGCGCTCCGCGAGCAGGTCCGAACCGCGGGCGCCGGGGAGGCTCTTCCCGAGGCGTTGGTCCACGGCAACCTCCTCCACAACCCGGATCACGTGCTCCTGGCCGATGCCGGTGTGGTCGCGATCAACTGGAAGGGGGCGGGGCGGGGTCCGCGCCTGAGCGATCTCGCCTGGCTGATGTGGGGAACCCACCGCGACCCGGCTGCGGTCAACGCGATCGCGACGGCGTACCGCTCTCACGTCGACCTCACCGACGCGGAGTTCGATCAGTTCGAAGAAGTGATGCAGGTGCGGCCGCTGTACCTGGCGTGCCTCGTCTATCGAAGGAACGTGCTGCTCGACCGGGACGAGGACGTGCGGCGCTACAGCGACCCCGACTACGTCGGCTTCACCGCGGCTGCGGCCAGAGCCGCGTTCGGCAAGCGAGCAGGCTCGCGGGCCAAACGAAGCGCCCCGCCAGCTTCACCCTCTCCACGCGCGACCATCGCCGCTGCTAGTCCAGACAAGGAGCGCCAGCAATGACATCCACCGGCGGCGAGCTCGTTACCGAGACGCTCGACTACGACGACGGACGCCAAGTCACCGTCTACGTCCCCCCGAATCCAACCGAATCGATCGTGTATGCCGCCGACGGTCAGTGGCACACCTCGCGACTGAGCGCTGCACTGCAGGGCGCCGATCTTCGGTCGACCATGATCGTCGGCGTCCACGGACTCGAAGGCGACGCCCGGGGCCACGAGTACGTGAACGTTCCCGAGGCCAACCGGTTCAGGGCCCACGAGCGGTTCTTCGTTGACGACGTCCGTCGTTGGGTCGAATCGCGGTTCAGCGTCGCAGTCCCGCAGGAACGCACGGCCGTGTGGGGCGCCTCGTTCGGTGGCGAGCTCGCACTCGCGATGGGAGTTCTCCACCCAGACGTCTATGGGGCAGTCGTACATGGATAGCGGGGCGCGTCGAAGTGAATTGAGGTAAATGACTGGTTGTCGACCGCCGATTTGCGACTGGTTCAGCCGGACCGCAGCGTGAGCCCGGCGACGACGCCAGGGGTCGGCGCCCGGGCGAGGTCGACCAGCAGGGCGATGGCATCGGCGCCCTGCTGATGCGCGGTGCGCAGGAACGTCATGAGCCTTCCCTGGGTCTCAGCCCCGGCGTCGCTGCGGTTGCCGCCCCACACTTTGCGGTTGACGACCGCGGGGCGAATGCCCTGCTCGCCCCGCCAGTTGGTGGCATCGACGCCGTCGGTGATGAGGAAGGTGAAGAGGGCTGCTCGTTCGTGGCGCAGGTGCTTGATGAGGCGTCGACTGGCGTCGTGGGGCTGGGCCTGCTCGAACAGCAGGTCGAAGCGCTCGCCGATGTCGACGACAGCCGCGGCCCGGCCGGCCGTGTCGAGATCACGGGCGTCCAGCGCCGCCAGCAGCAGGTCGCGGACCTGGCGGGGCGTGCCCCGGGCCCAGTCCGGGGAGTCCTCGATCATCTCGTGGCAGCGCCGCAGGAGATGCGCCTTATGTAGAAATCCGCGTAACGCGCACATCCTGCGATCGCTCAACGAGCTGCTGGCCAACCACCGCCACCAACACTGGGCCAAGGCGTTCATCGAGCTCATCGTCGACACCAAGCACCGCGTCGACGCCGCCCGGGCCGCCGGCA
>JBOGID010000168.1:0-1894 GCA_050742295.1 Acidimicrobiales bacterium
GCCCGCCACCTGCGCAACGTCCCCGGGCGCAAGACCGACGTGGGCGACGCCGAGTGGATCCGCCGGCTCGTTGAGCACGGCCTGGTGCGGCCATCGTCCGTGCCGCCCAAGCCCATCCGCGAGCTGCTCACCAGCGACCAGGACCAGGTCATCCCCGCCCAGGTCGTCGAGGGCGGTCGGGGGCGGACGATGCTGAGCGGCGACCTCACCATCCACGGCGTGACGCGCCGGGTGTCGGTCCCCCTCGACGTCCAGCTCACGGGTGCCACCATCGAGGTGGTGGGGGCCCTGACGTTCAACTGGGACCTGTTCGGCATCAAGGCGCCCAACCTGGCCTACGTCACCGTCGAGTCGACGGCGACGCTCGAGTTCCGGCTGCTGTTCGCCCACGCGACCGCCTGACGCCGCCCGCCGTTCAACGGTCGAACCGGCTCACCGTCCCGGCAAGTCGCGGGAAAGGGACCAGGGTCGCGACTGACGAGGACGAAGGGGGGCGGTGGCGCCAGGCTGGCGGAGGGGCCGGTGGGGACGGATCGGCCCGCAACGACGTCCACCGCGTCGCAAGGCATGGCCCGCCCACGCCCGACCTCGGCATCGAGGACGCGGCAGCGGCTGCGCCCAACGCTGACCACCTCGCTCTGATCAACCTCGTTGGCCTTCGGCTGTCGCTCCGGATCGCTACGCTCGCCTAGCAGCCCTTGTTGGCCCACCACCCAAGACACTCCCTCCGCTCGGCGAAGGGGGGCCCCAGCTTCGCCACCTCTTCCTGTCGAGGTCGTCGCCGAGGACTGGGCCGATCTGCTGCGCCTCAGCGCGTCGCGGGCCACGTCTCCGCCGCACCGCTGGGCGGCAAGCTCGAGGCCGGCTCGCGCCGAATACACCTTGCCGGGGGGCCCTCTTCGAGCACGGCAACCTCCGCTCCTTCCACGCCCTGCGGTGGTTCGCCTCAGCGCAGGCCCGTGGCGATGATGGTGATTACCGCCAGCCCGGCCAGCACTCGATAGACGACGAAGGGCATGAACGAACGGGTCCGGACGAGGCGCAGGACGGCCCAGACGGCGGCCCAGGCGGTGACTGCGGAGGCCGCCATTCCCCAGGCGACGGCGGCGAGGTACCCGGGGGGCTGCGCTCCCCCGCCGATCAACTGCACGCCCTCGTAGGCCGCGGCGCCGCCGATGAGCGGCAGGCTCATCAGGAACGACAGGCGG
This sequence comes from Acidimicrobiales bacterium, assembly GCA_050742295.1. GTDB lineage: Bacteria > Actinomycetota > Acidimicrobiia > Acidimicrobiales > AC-14 > JAHFUQ01. Next base: position 1,209 of record JBOGID010000168.1, read on the forward strand.
ACTGCCGATTCCCGGTCGAACCGCAGCAGGCGGGCGACCGACATGGTGACGCCCGATCGCGACACGCCCGGCTGAAGAGCAAGGGCCTGCGCTCCCCCCATGAGCCACGCCTGGCGCCCCCCGAAGGCGCCGACGTCCCTCACCTGCGCGCATCGGTCGGCGGCAGCCAGCACCAGGGCGAACACCACCAGCGCGACCGCGATCAGCCACGGTTCGCCCAGGCGAGACACGATCGTCGATTCCAGGAGTCCGCCCGTCGCCGCGGCCGGGAGGGCGGAGACGGCGAGGAGCCACGGCAGCCTCTCCCGCGAGCTGCCGATCGACCGCGCCCGTGCAGCCCGGACGGCATCCCGGACCAAGGAGGCGAGGTCGTGTCGGAGGTAGCCGACCGCGCCGATCATGGTGCCGACGTGCAAGCCGACGTCGAGGGCTTTCTCGAGTGCGGCGCTCGGTCCCGACCATCCGAACAGCCAGCGGGTGAGCACGAGGTGGCCGCTCGAGGACACGGGCAAGAACTCGGTCAGTCCTTGGACGACGCCCAGTACGACGGCGTGGAGGACGGGCAATGCCTCAGGCGCCTTGGGGCACGCAGGCGGGGCGCCGGGGGGACCGGGCGGCCGCGAAGGCGGGGCTCACGGCCTCGCCGGTGTCTTGCCCGCGTCCCATGGGCGGCAGGATAATGTCGG
>JBOGID010000169.1:0-7152 GCA_050742295.1 Acidimicrobiales bacterium
CTCCAGGCGGCGGAGGTTGGCGGACGGATCCAACGCCGCCACCACGAACACCACGTCGACGTTGGCGGCCATGACCTGGGCCACCGGACGTCCCGGGTCGCGCCTCACCAGCGCGCCGGCGCGGGGAGCAACGGCCGCGACCCGTTCACCGTCCAGGCCGACCCAGTCGCCGACGGCCGGCAGATCCCGGGCAGAGGCAGGGACGTCACCGCCGGCGGTGGCCACAAGCACACGGTCGCGGTCGACCCGAACCACGCGACCGGGCACCAGCCGTTCTTCTACGGCAATTCGAGCGTCCCAGCCGAGATGGGACAGCGTGTCTTCAGACAACAGAGGAGCCTCCTGGGCAATTCCAGGCGCCCCCGAGCGAAGTCAGCTCAGCGGAGGGCGCCGGCGGGTACGAACACGGCGAACACGCTTGCGGCAGCGGGCTGGGCGTTCACGCGGCGCACTCCTTCCGTCGAGGCTCAAACCAAAGAGTAACGCCGCCCCTCCGCGTACGCTCTGAATTCATGCAGCCGATCATCGGAATTTCCGCCTATCCCCGGGTGGTCGAGACGGTGACCGGTGCGACCTTGCTCCACACCGCCTCCCGCCACTATGTGGAGTCCGTGATCCGGGCCGGCGGGCTGCCCGTGATCCTGCCCGTCGTCGACCCCCAGGACGTGCCCACGACGCTCATGGCCGTCCACGGCCTGCTCCTCACCGGCGGCGGCGACGTCCAGCCGTCCCGGTACAAGGCCCAGCCCACGGCCGAGACCCGCAACGTCGACCCCGCCCGCGACGCCTTCGACATCCGGCTCATCACCCAGGCCATCGACACCGACCTCCCCATGCTGGCCACGTGCCGCGGCATGCAGATGCTCAACGTGACCCTGGGCGGCTCGCTCGTGCAGCACGTCCCGGCCGCCACCGGCCACAACCACGACCGGTCCGACTACTGGCACGGTGGCGTCCACCCGGTGAAGATCGAGCCCGACAGCCACCTGGCCGCGGCCATTGGCAGCACCGAGGTGATCGTCAACTCCCTGCACCACCAGGCCGTCTGTGAGGCCGCGCCCGGCACCCGGGCGGTGGCCTGGTCCGACGACGACACCATCGAGGCCATCGAGGTCCCCGGCAGCCCCCACGTCGTGGCCGTGCAGTGGCACCCCGAGCTCATGGAGGACCAGCCCGAGCAGCAGGGCCTGTTCCGGCAACTCGTCGAGCAGGCGGCCGAGGTGGCGCGCACTCGGTAATGGTCGTCCTGGGCGCGGCACCTTTGTCCGTGGCGGACGTGGTGGCCGTGGCCCGCCACCGGGCCCCCGTCCAGGTCGCCGCCGACCTCGACGACCACATGGCCGAGCCCCGCCGCCTCGTCGAACAGGCGGTGCACGAAGCCCGCACCGTCTACGGCGTCACCACCGGCTTCGGGGCGTTGGCCACGACCAGGGTGCCCCCCGACCAGGCCGAACGGGTGCAGTACGCCCTGGTGCAGAGCCACGCCGCGGGCATGGGCCCCGACGTCGACGCCGAGGTGGTGCGGGCCATGCAGCTGCTCAAGGCCCGGACGCTGGCCGCGGGCCGGTCGGGCGTGCGGCCCGTCCTGGTGCGGGCCATCGCCGGCCTGCTCAACGACGGCATCACCCCGGCCGTGCCCGAGATGGGCTCACTCGGCGCGTCGGGCGACCTCGCCCCCCTGGCCCACGCCGCCATCGTGTTGTTGGGCAACGGCTGGGTGCTGGATGCGGACGGTCGCCGGGTGCCCGCCCCCCCGCAGTCCCTCGAACTGGCGGCCAAGGAGGGACTGTCCCTCATCAACGGCACCGAGGGCATGCTCGCCCACCTGTGCCTGGCCCTGGCCGACCTCGACGTGCTGCTGCCCACCATGGACATCACGTGCGCCCTCTCGGTCGAGGCCCTGCGTGGCACCGACGCCTCCTTCGCCGAGCGCATCCAGCAGCTCCGGCCCCACCCGGGCCAGGCCTCCAGTGCCGCCAACCTGCGGGCGCTGCTGGCGGCGTCGCCCATCGTCGCTTCGCACCGCAACCTCGACCACGCCGTCCAGGACGCCTACTCGTTGCGGTGCGCGCCCCAGGTCCACGGCGCGGCGCGTGATGTGACCGCGTGGGTCCGCCAGGTGGTCGAGGTGGAGCTGGCCTCGGTCACCGACAACCCGGTCGTGTTCGCCGGCACGGGGAATATTGGTGACAACATCGTGTCCACCGGGAACTTCCACGGCCAGCCGCTGGCGTACGCCGCCGACTTCGCCGCCATCGCCCTGGCCGACCTGGCCTCGATCTCCGAACGGCGGGTCGACCGGTTGATGGACCCGTCCCGGTCGGACGGCCTGCCGCCCTTCCTCGCCCCCGAGGCGGGCGTCAACTCCGGCTTCATGCTGGCCCACTACACGGCCGCCGGCCTCGTGAACCGGCTCCGCACCCACGCCACCCCGTCCTCGTGCGACACAGTGTCGACCAGCGCCGGCCAGGAGGACCACGTGTCGATGGGCTGGAACTCCTGCCTCTCGCTGCGGGCGGCCGTGACCGACGCCATGCGGGTTGCCGCCATCGAACTGGTCTGTGCCGCCGAGGCCGTCGAGCTGCGCGGCATCCCACCGGCACCCGCCACCGGTGCGGCCCTCGCCTGCCTGCGCGAGCGTGTCCCCCGCATGGACGTCGACCGCTTCCTCGCCCCCGACCTGGCCGCCGCCGAGGAACTGGTCCGCAGCGGCGACCTGCTGCGGTCGATCCCGGTGGACCTGCAGTGATCCGCGCCCCCCGCGGACCGGACCGCACGTGCAAGGGCTGGGCCCAGGAGGCGGCGTTGCGGTGCCTCATGAACAACCTCGACCCCGAGGTGGCCGAACGCCCCGACGACCTCGTCGTCTACGGCGGTCGCGGGAAAGCGGCCCGCAACTGGCCCGCCTACGAGGCCATCGTGCGGGAGCTCACCGCCCTCGAGAGCAACGAGACGCTGCTCGTGCAGTCGGGCAAGCCGGTGGGCGTGTTCCGCACTCACGAGATGGCGCCCCGGGTGTTGCTGGCCAATGGGTTGCTCGTCCCCGACTGGGCCACGTGGGAGGACTTCTGGCGGCTGGAATCGATGGGCCTCACCGCCTACGGGCAGATGACGGCCGGCTCGTGGATCTACATCGGGACCCAAGGGATCCTCCAGGGGACGTTCCAGACCTTCGCCGCCGTCGCCGACCGCCACTTCGGTGGGACCTTGGCGGGCCGGCTGGTGCTGACGGCCGGCCTCGGCGGGATGGGTGGTGCCCAGCCCCTGGCTGTCACCATGAACGGCGGGGTGGCCCTGTGCATCGACATTGACCCTTCGCGAGTGGCCCGGCGGGTGGCCGAGCGCTACCTCGACGAGGAGGCCGAGACCCTCCAGGACGCCCTGGGCCGGTGCCAGTACGCGCTGGCCTCGCACCGGCCCCTGTCGGTCGGCGTGGTCGGGAACGCGGCCGAGCTTCTGCCCCTGATCCTGCAGCTGGGGCCGCCCCCCGACGTGGTCACCGACCAGACGTCGGCCCACGACCCGCTGCACGGCTACGTCCCCGACCGGTACACGCTGGACGAGGCGGCCGAACTGCGGCGCGACAAACCCGAGGAGTACGTGCAGCGGGCCCGCGACGCCATGGCCCGCCACTGCGAGGCCATGGTGCGCTTCCAGCAGGCCGGCTCGGTCGTGTTCGACTACGGGAACAACCTGCGGGCCGAGGCCCAGGCGGGCGGGTTCCCAGACGCGTTCTCGTATCCGGGCTTCGTGCCCGCCTACATCCGCCCGCTGTTCTGCGAGGGCAAGGGACCGTTCCGCTGGGTGGCCCTGTCCGGCGAACCGGCCGACATCGCCGCCACCGACGAGGCCGTGGGCGAACTGTTCCCCGACGACGACCTGCTCCAGCGCTGGCTGCGGATGGCGCCGGAACTTGTCCGGTTCCAGGGCCTGCCCGCCCGCATCTGCTGGCTGGGCCTGGGCGAACGCAACGTCGCCGCCCAGCGGTTCAATGACATGGTGCGCGACGGCCGGATTTCCGCACCCCTGGTCATCGGCCGCGACCACCTCGACGGCGGGTCGGTGGCCTCGCCCTACCGCGAGACGGAGGACATGGCCGACGGCTCCGACGCCATCGCCGACTGGCCCATCCTCAACGCCCTGCTGAACACGGCGTCGGGCGCCTCGTGGGTGGCCGTCCACCACGGCGGCGGCGTGGGCATGGGCAAGTCCCTCCACGCCGGCGCCCAACTCGTCATCGACGGCACCGACGATGCGCGGCGGCGGGCCGAGCTGATGCTCTGGAACGACCCCGCCACCGCCGTCATGCGCCACGCCGACGCCGGCTACGACCGGGCCCGAGAGGTAGCCGCCGAACGGGGCGTCCGCATACCAATGGATGGCTGACCTCGTCGTCCGCAACGCCGGACGGGTCTTCGGCTACGACGTCGAGGGACCGCTGGCCATCGCGATCCGCAACGGCCGCGTCGAGGCAGTCGTTTCCGAGGCGCCCGTGGACCTCCCCGAGCTCGACGCCGGCGGGCGGGCGGTGATCCCTGGGTTCGTGGACGCCCACACCCACCTGGTGTTCGCCGGCGACCGGGCCGACGAGTTCGAGGCCCGCCTGGCCGGCCGCTCGTACGACGCGGGCGGGATCATGAGCACGGTCCGGGCGACACGAGCGGCCACGCTCGACCAACTGGTGGAAGCCACGGTCCGGCGGGCCGCCGCCTGCCTGGCCACGGGCACGACCACGATCGAGGTCAAGTCCGGCTACGGCCTCGACACCGCCACCGAACGGCGCCTGCTCGAAGCCGTCGCCGCCGCCAACGAGCGCACCCGGGCCGACCTCGTCCCCACCTTCCTCGGCGCCCACCTGGCGCCCGACCCCGCCTACATCGACCTCGTCATCGACGAGATGCTCCCCGCCTGCGCGCCCCTCGCCACCAGCTGCGACGCCTTTTGCGACGAGGGGGCGCTGCCCGTCGAACAGGCTCGGCGCGTGCTGGAAGCGGGCCGCCGCCACGGTCTGGCGCCCCGAATCCATGCCGAGGAACTGGCCCATACCGGCGGTGCCCGGCTGGCGGCCGAACTGGGCTGCGCCTCGGCCGACCACCTCGTCCACGCCACCGCCCAAGACGCCGCCGCCCTCGCCGCCGCACGAGTCGTCGCCGTGCTGCTCCCGGCCACGTCGTTCTCGTTGCGTTCGACGTATGCCCCCGCCCGCATGCTGCGTGACGCAGGCGTGACCCTCGCCCTGGCCACCGACTGCAACCCGGGCACGAGCTACACGACGTCCATGCCGTTCGTCGTCGCCCTCGGGTGCAGCGCCTACGGGCTGGCGGTCGACGACGCCATCCGGGCCGCCACCGAAGGCGGGGCCAAGGCGCTGTGCCGTGACGACATCGGCCACCTCCGCCCCGGCGCCCAGGCCGACCTCGTCGTCCTCGATACCGACCGGTGGGTCGACCTCGCCTACCGCCCCGGCGCCGACCTCATCCACGCCGTCGTCAAGGACGGCGCCGTCGTGGTCGGGCCGTGAGCGACTGGCCGCGGGCGAGCCACTGGCTCAGCGGCGACGACGGCGGCGACCCGACGGCGCTGGTTGTCGCCGGCGTCCCCCTCACCGAGCATGCGGTCACGCCGTCTCACTACGAACTGGCGCCCACCGCCATCCGCGCCCGGCTGGCGAAGCAGTCGACGTGGCACGGCCAGCGCCACGTGTCCCTCGACCGCCTGGCTGTGCGCGACCTGGGCGACACACGCACGCCGCCGCCGCTCCAGGCGCCGCTCACCGTCCTCCTCGGCGGCCACAACGCCGTCACCTTCCACGCCCTCGCCGCCGCACCACTCGCCCACTGGGGACTGCTCACGCTCGACGCCCACCACGACGTCCGCCCGTACGAGCCCGGTGCGGTCGGCAACGGGTCGCCGGTCCGGGCCCTCATCGACGCCGGCCTCCCGGGCGCCAACGTCGTGCAGGTCGGCATCCACGGGTTCTCCAACTCCAAGTCCCACCATGACTGGTGCGTGGCCCAGGGCGTCACCGTCCACGGCCCCGACCGCATCGGCGACGTGCCCGCACTGCTCGACGACCTGGCGGCCCGCTGCGCCGCCATCTACGTCGACATCGACATCGACGTGCTGGACCGGGCGTTCGCCCCCGGCTGCCCGGGCAGCAGGCCGGGCGGGATCAACCCGCAGCAGCTGTTCGACGCCGCCTTCGGGGCCGGCGCCCACCCGTCCGTCAAGGCCATCGACATCGTCGAGGTCGACCCCGCCACCGACGTCGCGTCCATCGCCGTCGACGCCGCCGCCCTGACCCTCCTCAACGCCGCCGCCGGTTACGCCTCCCGCTGGTAGTTCAGCGCGACCAGGGCGTCAGGGGCCGGTCCTGGCGGACGCCGTCGACGGTCAGGTCCACCCGCTCGTTGAAGAACGCCACCAGCCCCTTGATCCGTGGGTTCTCGGGGATGGGGTCGTCGTAGTGCCAGGCGATATCGGGGTGCAGCGTGCCACCCACCTGGACCGACCAGTAGGCGGCGGTGCCCTTGTACGGGCAGCGGGTGGCGGTGTCGGAGGGCACGAGCGCGTCGTGGTTCACCCGGACGCCATCGGCCGACGCCGTGCCGCTCGGCATCAAGAACTCGGTGCGCACGTCCTCGGCTGGGAAGCAGTACGTGGGCAGCCGGTCCGGCCCATACCAGCACACCAGCAGCGCCCGCCGGCTGTTGGCGACCTCGGTGCCGCCGGCCCGGACTCGAACCCACCGGGGCGAGGGCTCGACGAGGGGCGGCGGCGGCGAGAAGGCGTCCGGCATGTCCCGAAACGCTGGCGAGGAGAGGACGTGAAAAGCTGGCCGGCGGTGCGAGGGTCGGCCGGGCGGGTCGTACTGGCGATGGTGGCGGTGGTGGTGGCCGCCGGAGTGAACGCGTGCAGCAAGCCGGCCCCGACGTTGGTGGCGTACGACCCGCTGGCGCCGGCGCCGGGGACCACGCCGTGGGTCCGGTCGTTGCTGGACCTGCCCCGGTGCCGGTCGGGCGCCGGGCTGGCGACCTGGGTCGTCGATCGCCTCCCGTCGCTCGCCTCAGTTTCGCCGGCTGCCGCCCCGGCCCTGGCCCCGGTGATCGCCGAGACGCCCATCCTGCTGCGCCCGCCGCGCCAGGTGACGTG
>JBOGID010000170.1:0-9815 GCA_050742295.1 Acidimicrobiales bacterium
GCGGCGACCACGGCAGCGAGCATGGTGGCGTCGATGGCCTCCGGCGTGGCCGATGACGCCGGGGTGGCCGATGCCGCCCATGGGCGGCGGGTGGCGCCGGTCGTGTCGATGGCCCTGCCCGCCTTTCGGCCGACCAGCAGCGCGGCCATCGAGAGCCCCCTCGTCCGTTCTCGGGCCGACCTGGGAACGGGGCGGATGCGCGAGCGGCGACAGGTCCGGCGGGGTGCCACGGTACGGGTTCCGTTGACGATCACGAACGGCACCAACCGGGCTCAGCGGGGGCTGATGTTGCGCAGCTCCGACCTGATGTCCAGCCAGGCCGACCGCATCCCGTCAGACGCGGTGAGCTTCTCGCCCCCGAGGCTCGACCTGCCGCCGCGAGGTCGGACGGTGGTGACCGCCGCCATCGACGTCCCGTCCGGCGCCCGGCCCGGCTCCTACACGGCGAGGGTCTACGCCCCCAACCATGAAGGAGTCGAGACGATCCTGACATTCAGCGTCCGGTGAGCACGATCACGGCGACACCCCCTGCGTCCCGGCGGGAGGTCGAACAGCGGCTGAGGCTCTACCGGTCCTATACGTGGGACGTCATGCGCCACTACCTCCTGGTGAAGGAGCCCAAGCGCTACCTGTGGGACATCGTGCGCGACTATCCGGTGCGGGGTGGCAAGGGCCTGCGGCCGGGCTTGTGCATTGCCACGTGCCGAGCCTTCGGCGGATCGATCGAGGACGCCCTGCACGCGTCCGCGTCCATCGAACTGCTCCACTCCGCCATCCTCGTCCACGACGACATCGCCGACGGCTCGACGCGGCGGCGAGGGCGCCCGACTCTCAGCGAGAAGCACGGCATCCCGCTGGCCCTCAATGCCGGTGACGCCTTGGCGTTCCTAAGTGTCGAGGCCCTCTATCCCACCCTGGCGCTCCTGCGCCTGCGGGCGGCGCCGCTCATGGCCATGTTCCAGGAGACAGTCCGGTGCGCCCTGGAAGGCCAAGCCGTCGAGCTGGGCTGGATCCGCGAGAACGTGTGCGACCTCACCGAGTCCGACTACCTCCGGATGACGTTGCTCAAGACATGTTGGTACTCGGTCATCCAGCCGTGCCGCGCCGGCGCTCACATTGGCACCCGCGGTCGCGCCGATCCGAGCGACTTCCTCCGCTTCGGCTTCTTCTTGGGCGCCGCGTTCCAGATACGAGACGACCTGAAGAATCTCGAACAGGAGGACGGTCCGAACGAAATCCGGGCCGACGACCTGATCGAGGGCAAGCGGACGCTGACCCTCATCAACCTGCTCCAGGTCCTGGCCCCCGACGAACGGCAGGAGCTCGTGGCCTTCCTGGCGCTGCCGCGCGAGAGGAAGGACCCCAACGTCGCCCGACACTTCGCGGCGCTCATGAAGCGCCGGGGTTGTATCGACCATGCCCGGGGTTGGATGCACGCCCTCGCCAACCGTGCGATCGAGGAGTTCGAGCAGGCGTACGGCGACGTGCGCGACTCCGACGACAAGCGGTTCCTCCGGGGGCTGGTCCCGTACCTCCTCGTTTGACGCCCGCGCCGGGTGTGCCGGCGCGCACGTTCACCATGCCGCTCTCGACACGGTCCGCACCATCGACTTCCGACACCATGGCGAAGGGAGTCGGAGGAGGAGCGGCGGTGGGCAGACCACAGGTCATAGACGGCACGGACGCCGAGGCCGGCGTGCGCATCGCGTACGTGAAGGGCCGGGGGGTGCTGCGGCTGAGCGGACCTGCAATTGCCGATGGCATACCGGTCGAGATTCCCTTCGCGGCCCTGCTCGACGGGTTCGCCGGCGAGGTGCCCGGATTCGACCGTTCCCCTCGCTACGTGCTTTTCGGCGCGCTCCATCGGGAGACGAGGGGCGGGACGGCCGATGTGATCGGCGTCTTCGACTGCGAGGACATCGCCCGCAAGGAGTTCATTCGTCTCCGTCAGCGCCGCCGCGACCGGGACGGGTGGGCCGAGCTGGCCAAGTTGGACGGCAGGGGCAGATTGAGACGGATTGCATGGTTCGGAAGGGTCGCATTCTCAGGCATCGACGATACCGCCGACCGGGGGGCGGATTCGACTGAGCGTGAGGGGCGACCGGGCCGGAGATGGGCTATGAAGAAGCGGCGCCTGATGCCGCGATAGGGCACAATGTCGGTCCGTGGAGTGGACAATCCTCACGGTCCTACCTGAGGAGGCCCGACGCGATCTTCTCAGCCGGGCCCGCCGGCGGAGGTTCCGCAAAGGCGAAGTGGTGTTCCACGAAGGGGACCCGGGCGACGCGTTGCATCTCGTCGACAAAGGTCACCTTGTCGTGCAGCGATCGACACCCCTGGGTGACATGGCGACCGTCCGGGCGTTGGGGCCGGGCGACGTGTTCGGCGAGCTGGCCGTGGTCGCGCCTGCTCCGCGCGTCGCCACGGTCATGGCGGTCGATCCGGCCGAGACCCTGGCCGTGCACCGTGATGTCTTTGACGAGCTCCGAAGCGCTCATCCCATCGTGGACCGCCTCCTCGTCCACGCCCTGGCCGACGAAGTTCGGCGGTTGTCCGCTCGACTGCTCGAGGCCCTGTACATCTCCTCCGACAAGCGGATCTACCTGCGGTTGCTGGAGATGGCGCGGCTCTTCGGCACTGCGGACGGCGGCGCGGCCATCGCCATCCCTCTCACCCAGGAACAACTCGCCCAGATGGCAGGCACCACCCGGCCCACGGCCAACCGCGTGCTTCGTTCGGCCGAAGCGGAGGGTTGCGTCCGCATGACCCGCGGGCGGATCGAGGTGCTCGACCTCGCCGCCGTGGTACGCCATGCCCGTTGACCGCCGGACGCGACGCTTTCGGATGGTGACCTCCGTCGTGGTCACCATCCGCAAGACTTCTCGCTGGTTCGGCGATCAGGCGACCGGGCATCCCTCGGGCGGGGTGAGGCGTGTGACCGAGTAACCGGCTACCGGGGACTCGATCCTTTTCACGACCATCTCCACGGCAACGACGCCGTTGTTCCGGATCATGTGAGACTGCGTGCCTCCCACATAGGTCGTTCCAGGGCCATAGATGCGGAGTTCACAGGCCGCGTCATAGGCCTCCAAGTCACCCGAGACCACCTCGATGATGTGGTTCACCGGGTGGACGTGCCATCCGCTGCTCTCGCCCGGTGCATACGCCATCTGGACGGTGACCTCCTCGACGGGCAGCCGTGGCACGGCCGGCTCGACAACCTTGTTGTTGCTGTAAGCGGGGTCGCCGTGGTCGGCCACGGATCCGACGCCGAGGCCGACGGCCAGGACCATGACGGCCCCACCAGCGGCCATCAACCGGGCAGGTCGGCTCCTGTGCCGAGCCCGGACCTCGATGCCTCTTGTGCCCTCGAGCCTCTGCGCTGCTGCGATCTGCACGCTCATGACTCCTCCCATCTCCACGTCGATCGTGAAGGGAGGGAGGACTCAGGTCTGTGGCCCCCGCCACCCCCGCTCCGTGCCGGAGCGGACAGAGCGACGGCGCTGCCCGCCGCCTTTGCGAGTCGGACCGCGCTCGACTCCGCCGCCGCTCGGCGACGTGACAGGCTGCGCGACGGCGGATTCGGCGACGCCTACGCGGCTGTTCGATCGGTGGTACCCCAACAGGTTGGGGTACCGGCGGCGCGTTGACTTCGAGACGATGCAGTCATGACCACCGACGACAACAAGGCAATCGTCCGCCACTTCATCGATGCCCTCTTCACCGAAGGCGACCTGAACGCCCCAGCCCGTTTCCTGTCGCCCGACTTCGTGAACCACGACCCGCCTTTCGGCGTGTCGCCCGACGCAGAAGGCATGCGCGCCGCCGGCGCGATGATGCGTGCCGGGTTCCCCGATTGGCACAGCGAGCTCCACGAGCTCATCGCCGAGGGTGATCTGGTTGTCGAGCGCTTCACGGCCTCGGGCACGCACAATTGCGAGATCATGGGCGTTGCCCCCACGGGCCAGCAGGTCCAGCTCAGGGGAATCAACATCTTCCGGGTGGCGCACGGGCAGATCACCGAGGGGTGGACCCGGATCGACGAGCTTGGCGTGTTGCGCCAGCTCGGTCTCGTCGGCTGACCAACGCCGCTGCGACCTACAGTTCGTAACGTGACCGTGGCCGAGCGCAAACGGCAGGTCGACCGGCTCGCTGAGCGGTGCTACGCGGGTCTCGACGTCGCTACCTTGCAGCACGCGGTGCTGCAGGGTCTGCGCCGACTCATGAGCATCGACGCCGCCTTCTTCGCAACCGTCGATCCGGCAACGATCCTGTTCACCTCGCTGCACGCCGAAGAGCCACTGAACCACGTCCCTCTTCCTCGACAACGAGTTCGGGCGCGACGACGTCAACAAGTTCGCGACGCTGGCGACAGCTGGTGACCCGGTCCGCTCGCTCGACCAGGCAACCCGAGGAGAGCGGCGCGACAGCGTGCGCTACCTCGACGTGATGGCACCGATGCAGCTCGGCGACGAGCTACGCGCCGCGCTGGTGTCGGGGGGTCGGTGTTGGGGAGTGCTCTGCCTCCACCGCGCTGACGCTCCGGCCGGATTCGATGATGACTAGGTCGGGCTCGTTCGGCGTTTGGCGCCGCACATCGCCGAAGGGCTGCGGCGGGCGCTGCTGCTCGGAGGCATGATGCCACCATCGACCGGCACCCGCGGCCCTGGAGTGATCGTCCTCGACGAGGACATGGCGGTGACGTCGATGAACGCCGAGGCCGAACGATGGATGGCCGAGCTCGTCGAGCCGGCATGGATCGACCTCGGACACGGCGCCCTGCCGGCGGCCGTGTTCGCAGCAGCGGCGGCGATGGCGCGCCGCGACGCCGACGACGAATCACCACTTCCGACGGTACGGCTGCGGGCGCTCGGCGGGCGATGGCTCACACTCCACGCATCGCCCCTCGGTGGCAGGACGAGCGGGCTCACGGCCGTGGTCCTGGAAGCGGCGCGGCCCGCTGACGTGGCGTCGATCTACCTCGATGTCCTCGGCCTCACACCAGCCCAGACTCGGGTGGCATCGCTCGTGCTGCAAGGTCGATCAACCCAGCAGATCGTGAACGAGCTCCAGATCTCGTCCCATACCGTCCAGGAGCATCTCCGAGCGGTGTTCGACAAGCTCGGCGTCGCCAGTCGTCGCGAGGTCGTCGCGACACTTCTCGGCGACCATCACTGAGCTTAGGAAACCAGGGCGGACCTGCGGCCGGGTCGTGAAGGATCGGACGGGATCGCCATCGAGTTCGTCGTGTTCCGGTCCTAGCGGAACTCCCTCCACGTCCCGGAGGAGGCCTTCAGCAGCTCCTTGGTGTAGGGATGCTGGGGCCGGGTCGAACACGTCGTCGACCGGAGCGGGCGCTCGAGGAGCTGTGGCCCCACTATCGCGACGTCGTCGGCCGCGTCGCAAGACCCGCGGCTGGGCGCTGCCAACCAAGGGCCAGTTCCTCTACGAGGCCGGACCAGAAGGCGCCTGGTGCGTCGGATCGCCCGAAACGGTGGCCCGGAAGATCGCTGCCATCCTTCCCGCGCTCGGCGCCAGCCGCTTCGACCTCAAGTACGGCATGGTCGGACTGCCCCACATGGCGGTCGTTGACTGCATCGAGCTGTACGGCAATCACGTCATCCCCCGCGTCCGCGAAGTCCTCGGCGATCCCGCTGAGTTCGCGTCGACCGAGAAGTGACTGGCATGTCTGCCTCGTGGCCGGCGCTGCCCTACGAGGCGTGGAAGGACACCTGCGACACCCTCCATGCCCACACCCAGGTGCTCGGCAAGCTGGCCGTCGCGCTGGCGCCGCCCGAGCCCCAGCTGCAGCACGCGTGCAGCGCATGCAGCGTGACGCCCCCAACGTCTTCGCCCGTCTGATCGCAACACCGGCCCCAACCGAGGCCCTGTCAGTGAGCGCGTCACAGTCGACGTTGTCCTGGACCTCTGCCCCGAGCTCCGGCTCAAGCCCCAAGCAGAAGGGCCGATCCTCTCGGACCGGCCCTGGCCTGCGCTTCTCCTGCTCTGCGGTTGGTGGCGGGGGTAGGATTTGAACCTACGACCTTCGGGTTATGAGCCCGACGAGCTACCAGACTGCTCCACCCCGCGGCGGTCCCGCCATCATATCACCGTGCTCCGGTCGCCAGTTCCTGCGCCTTCCGGACCGCCTCGGCGGCGTCGTTGTTCGCCTTCTGGTACGCGGCCAGGTCGCCGCGGCGCAACGCGTCCTGGGCCGTCATGAAGTGGGCGTCGGCCTCGCTCAGCAGTTGCTGGAGGGTCGCCGAGCCGGCGCCGGGCGTGGTCGTCGGTGTCGTCCCCGTCCCCGGCTGCAGGGCGCCCACCTGCTGTTCGAGCGTCGGCGGTGAGTCCCCGAACAGCTTGATCAGCGACTCGCGCAGGGAGTTCTCCATGACCACCGCGTCCCCGAAGACGACGATCACCCTCTTCAGCTGCGGCAGGGGCGAGGCCGAGGCCTCGGTGTAGAGGGGCCGGATCCACAGCAGCGACCGCTCAATGGGGACGAGCAGCATGTTCCCGAGAGTCACCTTCGACCCCGACGCATTCAGGAGCGTGATCTCCCGCGAGACATCGGGGTTCTGGTTGATCAGGGAGTTGATGATGGCTGGCCCGTCGATCTGTCGCTGGCGCGGCATCACGAAGACCTCCATCTGCCCGAACTCGTCGGGGTCGCTCTTGACCACCATGAACGCGCTCATGTCCTTGCGCGTGTCGTCCCGCGAGAACCAGACGAAGGGCTGCAGTAGCAGGAATCCGGGCTGCGGGGAGTCGGGCGTCCGCATGTAGAGGTAGTACGGGTCCATGCGGTTCTCACGGGCGGCGCCGACGGTGGGGCCGGCCGCAGCGGCGTTGCCGGCGGGCGTGCCGCCGACCGCCCCACCCAACGTTCCCGGCTCCTGGGCGATGTCCCACGCGTCTGTCTTGTTGTAGAAGGTCGCCGGGTCGTTGATGTGGTACAGCCCGTACATGTTGGTCTGCACCCGGAACAGGTCCTCGGGGTAGCGCAGGTGGCGGCGCAGGTCGTCCTCCATGCGGGCCCCGTCGGTGAACAGCTTCGGGAACGCCTTCTTGTACGACTGCGCGATCGGGTCGGTGTTGTCGGTGATGTAGAACGTCATCGAGCCGTTGTAGGCGTCGATGAGCACCTTCACCGAGTTGCGGACGTAGTTGAAGTTGGCGTTGGAGAGGTCGCTGTCCGCTGACAGCCGGCCGGTGTCGGCCCGCTGGGCGTAGGGGTAGCGGCTCGTCGTCGTGTAGGCGTCGTAGACCCAGTGCACGCCGCCCTTGAACACGATCGGGTACGGGTCGGCGTCGAACTTGAGGAACGGGGCCGCTTTGCGCACCCGCTCGTCGATGTCCCGCATGTAGATAGCACGGGAGTCGGGACGGATGAAGTCCGAGATCAACGGGTTGAGCTCGCCGAACCGCAGCGACAGCGCGGCCCGGCGAATCCACGAGCTCATCTCCACGCCACCGCTGCCGCGGTAGTTGCTTGTCTTGTTGGTGCCGTCGACCTGCGTGAAGTCGATCTCGTTCTGATCGGTGTTGGCGATGGCGTAGCCGCCCAGGTTCTGCCCGTAGTAGATGGCGGGCTGGGTGAGCGTCGGCTCGCCCGTGGCCGGTAGGTCCTTGGTCAGGAACACCGGGTTGCCGTCGGGGCTCACCCCGTTGCCGGTCGACATCACCACGCCGTAGCCGTGGGTGTACACCAGGTGCTGGTTCACCCACGAGGGCGACGGAATGCCGTCGATGCGAAGCTCGCGGGCCGCCAGCAGCACCTGGATGTTGGTGCCCGAACGGTCGGGGTACCGGTCGATGTCGACATCGTTGAACTGGTAGAAGTTCCTGATCTCCTGCAGCCGCTTGTACGTGCGGGTCACGACCTCGGGGTCCCACAGACGGACGTTCTGAATGGTTGCCGCGTCGCGATGCAGCTCCGCCGCGGTGAGGTCCTCGGACGCGGCGAAGTCCTTCACGTCGACGTCGCGGAGATCGAGGGCGGCGCGCGTCGCCTTGATATTCCGGTCGATGTAGGGACGTTCCTTGGTCGACTCGGTGGGCTGCACCCGGAACTGCTGCACGAAGGCGGGGATGGCGGCGCCCACGACGACGGATACCAGGGCCCACACGCCGACCGAGATGATGGGCAGGATCCAGCCGCGCCGAAGGATGTTGACGAGGAACAGGCCGCACGCGAACAGCGAGATCCAGAACAGGAGCTGGAGGGCCGGCAGCTGGGCCTTCACGTCGGTGTACCCGGCCCCCTGCACCACGCCCCGGGTGGAAAACACCAGCTCGTAGCGCTGCAGGTAGTACCCGACGGCCTTGAGCAGGGCCAGCACGGCCAGCAGCACCGACAGGTGGGCCTTCACCTGGGGCGTGACCTTCTGGATAGGCGTCTGGAAGCGGATGCCGCCGTTCAGGTAGTGGGCCACCGCCGTGACGATGAGGACGATGACGAAGGTGGCGAACAGCCAGTCCACGACGAAGGTCAGGAACGGCAGGTCGAAGACGTAGAAGCCGATGTCCTTGCCGAACTGGGCGTCGCGGGCGGAGAAGGCGACGTGGTTGCGGAAGAGGATCCAGCTGTTCCACTGGCCCGACGCGCCGGGCCCGGCGATGAGGGCGAACACGCCGGCCACCGCCACCCGCACCAGCCCGGCCCGCGAGCCGATCATCTGGTGGTAGCGCTCGACCATCTCCTCTTCGGGCCCCATGGGCCGGAACTTGGGCGCCAGCAGGTCGGCGATGGCCAGGTTGGCCCACATGACGACGAAGAAGACGCCGGTGAAGATCGCCCCCAGGACGATCTTGGCCCCGAGCACCTGCTTCCAGACGCTGGTGAACCCGACCTCGTCGAACCAGAGGAAGTCGGTGTAGAAGCCGGCGATCCCCCGCAGCGAGAACAGCACGACCAGGAGCGCGACCACCACCAACAGCAGGGCGATCCGGCCCGACGACGAGCGGCGCCTCGGCCGCGGCAGGTCGGTGGGGGCACGCACGGCGACGGAGCCTAGATCGCGCCGGTCGTTAGTTTGGGGCGGAGGACTCGGGGCGTGAGTTAGACAGCCGGGACCAGGACGCACCGGCAGCCCGGGTGGGCGGGCGGATGCGGCTGCCCGGTGGGGAAGGCCTGGCCCTTGATGACCGTTCCGGCCAAGTCGTTGTCGTCGCAGTCGGGGCAGGGCGCCTCGTCGTCGACGACCCAGCGCAGGCCGGCACCGTCGGCGTAGCCGGCGTAGGCGCCGCGCGAGAAGGCGATGACGGCGTGGTGGCGGGCGAGGGGCTCGATCTCCTGGCCGCGCCACTGGCGGTAGACACCGCTCACAACCTCGGACACCTCGCCGTTCTCGCCCCCCTCGTCGAGGGCGCGGGTCAGCCGTTCCCGCAGCGGCTCGGCCAGTTGGCGGGCGAGGGCGGAGGCAACCTCGCGGCCCGCGCTCTCCTCGGCATGGGCCTCGCTGGCGTTGGGGTCGGCGAACCGGATACCGGCCCTCACGGCATCCTCCAGCACGGACTCGGCCGCTTCCCGGAACCGGCCCACCTGCTCCTCGAGGTCGGGAAGGGGCGCGCCGTGGCGGCGGCGCTTGCGGCGGAGCCGGTCGAGCACCTCGTTCTGCTCGTCCTGGAGGACCCGCTTCAGCTGGCGGGCGAGGGCTTCCTCGAGCGGGTCGAGCAGCTCGTCGCGCCGGTTGCGGGCCGCCTCGTCGGCAACCTGTAATCCGCTGGGGTCGGACGGCCGCGCCGGTTCCGTGGCCGTGGCGGTGGTAGTGGCGGCGGCCGGTTCGGCCGGGTCGGGCGGAGCGGGCGTCGCC
>JBOGID010000171.1:0-4684 GCA_050742295.1 Acidimicrobiales bacterium
ACCTACGCCTACGACGCCCAGAACCACCGCACGTCGACCAAGGACGCCAAGGGTGTCGTCACCGACTACACCTATGTCGCCGGCAACCTCACCGAGGTCAAGACGACGGGCCTCGGCACCGACGGGACCCAGCGCGTCCAGTACGTCTACAGCGACGCCGCCAATCCCCGGTGACGTCAAGACCTTCATCGACGCCAACCTCAAGAGCTGGACGTTCGACTACGACCCCCACGGCAACCAGACCAGGGCCACCGACCCGGTGACGCCCGTCGCCGGCACGACCCGCCACTGCTATGACGGGGTGGGCCGTCGCACGGCCACGATCGCGCCCAAGGGAGTGGCCGCCGGAGTCGTCTGTGCCACCCCGGCACCGGCGGCGTTCACGACGTACTTCACCTACGACGCCTTCGGCGCCGTGCTGTCGAGCACCGACCCCCTCGGGCACCAGTCGTCGAGCACCTACGACGCCAACGGCAACCTGGAGTCCTCGACCGACCAGGAGGGGAACCTCACCCTCTACCACTACACCAAGGCGGGCGAACTGGATGTGGTCACCCGGGACGACCAGACGACGTTGGGCTACGAGTACTGGCCCGACGGCAGCCTGCGCCGCTACCTCGACGGGGCCAACGCCCCCACGACCTACACCTAGCGCCGCCTCGGAACCGGAGGTTCCGTGGCGGTTGTTGGCGTTGTGGCGCTTACAAGGTTGAAGGGGGGCGGAGCCCCCCTTCGTGGTGGACGGTCTCGGGCGTACCTTCTTGCTTGTCGATAACGAGGAGGCGCCCGATGGGCCCGGTGGCCACATTACTGGCGAAGCGCACGTCGTTGCGGCTGTGCTGCCTGGACCGGCTCCTCGTGCAGGGCTACGCCCAGGCCCTGCACTGTGAGGGCCAGATCGTGCGGTGGATGCTGGACCGGGGCGACTACCCCTCGCCCAGGGTGTTCGGTCGCATGGCTGAGCGGTTCAGCTACGCGATCAACAAGTTCGTCGCCCGCAACGCCCTGCCGCCGATCGTCGAGTTCAAGCACGGCCAGTCGAAGGAGGACTACGCCAGACCGTTCCAGGAGGCGGCTGCGGCGGCCGGCCGGGAGGGTGTCGTGCTCGTCGGCGTGGCCAAGGAGAAGATGGTCGCCGGTCTGCGCGGCTACCGCAACGGCGGCTCCGACAGGTACCCGCACTTCGGGTTCTCCAGGGCCCAGGTGTACGTGAACCACTACTACTTCTACCTGTGGGACGCCCAATGGGGCCCGGCGTTCATCAAGATGGCCGCCTTCGCGCCGTTCCCGATCTGGGCGTGCATGAACGGCCATGAGTGGTTGAAGCGCCGCCTGGCCGACGCCGGGATCGGCTTCGACGCCCTGGACAACGGCCTGCGGTCCTGCGACGACGAGCAGGCCGCCCAGGCGTGGGCCGACCGCCTGGGCGCCGGGTGCATCCGCTCGTTCGTCTTCGGATGGCTGGACCGGCTCCCGAGCCCCTGGTCCGACATCGACCGCCAGCTCGGTCACGGCTACGAGCTGTCGTTCCGCCAGAGCGAGTTCTCCGACACCGCCGTGTTCGACCGTCCCCGTGACGGCCGGGCCTGGTTCGACGCCGCCATCCGCGACCACCTCGACGTCGGCCACCCCGAGAAGGTCGCTTTGGTGTTCGATCGCCGGATCTCCTCGCGGACGCCGTCGTCGTTCTCGACCAAGGTCGTGACCCCCGGCGTCGACCCGCACATCCAGATCCACTACCGCTCGTCCAAGACCAAGGCGTACTTCAAGGAGCTCCACGGCATCAGGGTGGAGACGACGATCAACAACAACGCCGACTTCGGTGTCAAGAAGACGGTCAACGCCGCCAACTACGACGCCCTGCGGACCATCGGGCAGGCCACCAACGCCCGGTTCCTCGAAGCCGTCGGAGAACACGCGGCCCCGCCTCCTGACACGGCCACCCTCGAGCAGGTGGTCATGCCGTCCACCCACGACGGCCTACGGGCTCCCGGGCTCCGTTTCGGCGAGCCACGGGCCCGGGCGTTGCTGGCCTCCATCGTCGCCTTCTGCCACATCGTCGCCGGGCTCACCAACCGCGGGCTCGTGGAGAACATGCGTGCGCTCTACGACCCCGCCTACACCAGCCGGCAGGCCACCTACGACCTACGCCGGCTCCGGAGAAAGGGGTTCATCGTCCGCGTCCCCGGACGACACGCCTACCAGCTCACACCCCAGGGTCGGGCCCTGGCCACCACCATGACCCAGCTCTACAACCGCGTCCTGCTCCCCGGCGTGTCCGGGCTCGCCGACGCCATCACACCGCCCGGCGGGTGCCGCAGGCCCATCGTCGCCGCGTGGAGACGCTACGAGCACGAGCTCGACCGTCTCATCGACGCCTCCGGACTTACGGCCTGAAACTTGACCCAAAAACGAAGAACTGGGTCTCGAAGAAGAGCTACGACCCCGGCGGGAACCGCCGGACCGTCCAGCAGCACGGCGGGAACTGCCTGGCCGCCCCCAGAGACCGGCTTCACCTACCTGCGGGCGAGGTACTACGACCCGGCCACGGGGCAGTTCGTGTCGCGGGACCCGCTTACGGCTATGACGGGGTCGCCGTACTCGTACGTTGACGGGAACCCACTTGACGTCCGGCTGTCGGTGGCGGGCATCCGCCCCCGTGCGGAGCTACGGGTCCTCATCAAGCGCTACCTGTCGGTCATCGCCGCCGACGGCCGCAACCTCCGCCTCCTGGTGGCCCAGGCGCCGCTCATCGCCCTGCTCGTATGGGCCCTGGCGCCCGCCGATGCCCTGGCCGTGCTGGGTGCGCCGGGAACGCCGCGGGGCGCCCGCAACTCCGCCAGCACGGTGCTGCTCGCACTGACGCTGGGCGCCGCCTTCATGGGCCTGTCGAACGCCCTGCGCGAGGTCGTCAAGGAGCTGCCCGTCTATCAGCGGGAGCGGGCCGTCGGGCTGTCGATCAGCGCCTACCTCGGCTCGAAGGCCATCGTGCTGGGGGTCATCACCGTGCTCCAGGCCGGCCTGCTGGTCGCCATCGGGATGTGGCGCCAGGGCCACCTCGGCGACGGCGTCACACCCTTCGGCCCACCCAAGGTCGAGATGCTGCTGGCGGTGGCCCTCACGGGTGTGGCGGCGATGGCGCTGGGCCTGATGGTGTCCGCCGTCGTGACCAGCGCCGACAAGGCCTTGACGCTGCTTCCCGTCGTCCTGCTGGGCCTGTTCCTGTTGTCGGGGCCGCTGTTCAACCTGACCAACCGTCCCGTCCTGCGGGAGCTGAGCTACGTGACGTCGACCCGGTGGGGGTACTCGGCCCTGGCCGCGACCGTCGACCTCGAGGGGATACGCGGCTGCAAGCCGGCCGACTGCCAGTCCTCGTGGGAGCACTCGACGGGCACGTGGGCGGCGAACATGGCCGCCCCGGTGGCCCTCACCGTCGTGCCCCTGCTGATCGCGGCCTGGGCCCTGCGCCGCCGTGACCCGCTGCGGTCGTGGAAGCGCGCCCGCCCCGGCCGTGGCCGCACCAGGCTCGGCTAGCGGCATGTCCGAAGCGCAGGTGCGCCTCCTGTCGGGACCGGAGAAGGGCACGGCGGTTGCGCTGGCCGGCGGCCAGCTCGTCGTGGGACGACCAGCCCCGTGACGTCACCCTCCTCGCCGCCGCGCCGTGCGACGACCTCGCCGTCTTTAAGGTCGCCGACCGGTCGCGCCTGCAGACGCTGGCGCTCGGCTCCCAGAGCGAGCTGAAGCTGGGCGAGTCCGTCGTCGCTATCGGCTACCCGGTCGACGCCTCACGCCGCGACCAGCTCACGGCCACGGCCGCCATCGTGTCCGTCGTCCGCTCGGGCATCGACGGCCGGGGGGGCTCCCCCACCCTGGCCAACGTGGTCCAGACCGACACCGCCTTCAACCCCGGGAGCTCGGGCGGCCCCCTCGTCAACAGCCGGAAGCAACTGGTGGGCGTCAACACACTCACCCTCCCCTCCTCGGGCGGGCGGACCCTCCAGAACAGCAACTACGCCATCGGCGTCGACCGGGTGAAGGAGGTCGTGGCCACCCTGCGCACCGGCCGATCGACGGCGTGGACGGGCGCCAGCCACACGTCGCCCGAGAACGCGGCGGCGCTGACCAGCCGGGGCTTGCCCAACCAGACCGGGCTGCTGATCATTGCCGCGGTGCCCGGCACCCCCGCCGCCACCGCCGGCCTCGGCAACCAGGCCAACCTCCTCGTCGCCATCGACGGCAAGCGCATCGACTCCAACGTCGCGACCTACTGCGACGCCCTGAAGGACGTGTCCACGGGCCAGACCGTGCGCTTCACCCTGTACCAGCCCAACAAACACGAGAAACGGCGGACGTGCCCGTCGCGCTGGCGCGACGGAACGATCGCGAGAGCAGGTTTCACTAATCTCGGCTAGCGGTAACCTGGCGACATGAGCCAACCATGGGACGAGGCCCTCGACTCGCTCAGCGTGCTCGTCGATCCCGTCCGCCGGTCGATGTACCGGTTCGTGCGCAGCGCGGGACGGCCGGCCAACCGTGAGGAGGTGGCGGAGGCGACCGGGACGTCGATGAAGCTGGCCGCCTTCCACCTCGACAAGCTCGTCGACCACGGGTGGCTGCAAGCGGAGTACGACCGATCGTCCCGCCCGGCGACGGGAGGCCGGCCGCCCAAGCTGTACACCCACAC
>JBOGID010000172.1:0-22875 GCA_050742295.1 Acidimicrobiales bacterium
GGACGACGCCGTCGTCACGGCGGCCCGGGGAGGCCCGCTCCGCCACGGCCTGTTCTACAACCGCGCGTTCAAACCCGCCGTCGTGGCCGCCGGCCTGCCCCCGGCGCTTCGCTTCCACGACCTCCGGCACACCTACGCGGCGTTCTGCATCGCCTCCACAGCCGACCCCTACGCGGTCCTGCGCAGGATGGGGCACTCGTCGATCACCGTGACCTACGGCACGTACGGGCACCTGTTCCCGGAGCGCGACGCCGAGATCACCGACCGCCTGGAGGACCTGTTCCGGCGAGCGGGCGTGGACTTTTCGTGGACTCGCAGGGAGGGTCCTGGCGAGGTCAGGACCCTCAGATAGCTTCTGACCTGCTCTTTTGCGAGAGCCCGAGGTCGGACTCGAACCGACGACCTGCTCATTACGAGTGAGCTGCTCTACCGACTGAGCTACCCGGGCGGGTAACGGTCCAGAATAGTGGCTACGTCCCGGCCTTCTTCCGGGCTTTCGCGGCACCCTGTTCGAGGGCCTTGTCGATATAGGGGATGGGGTACGGCGTCTTGCAGCCGGTCTGGCCGTGGTCGACGTGGATGGGGCCGATGGCGGCGGCCGCCCGTTTGGCCTCGGCCTGCAGTTCCGGTTCGTCCCGCACGCCGATGGCGATGAGGGTGGCGTTCATCTCGTGGCGCACCCGGTTTGGGCGGCCGTGGATCTCGCCTTCGATCTGGGCCAGCAAGGCCAGGGCGTCCTCCGCCGGCATGTCCGGCACCAGCAGGGTCGTGACCGCCCATCCGGCACTGGCCGGCCACTCGTCTTTGCGGTCCCGCCACGCCTTGGCCCGTCCCGCCGCCACCGGCGACCGGGCGACCACGGGCGCCAGTCCCTCGACGATCACGTAGTTGTCGCACGACCTCATCCAGGCGTCGGCCTCGCGGGCCGTCAACCGGGCAGGGTCGGCGACCTTGGTGGCCAGAACCCGGGCGTCGTGGTTGCCCGTCGCCCACAGTGCCCGAGCCAGTTCGTGATCCGTGCCCAACCGCTTCTTCAACCCCGCATGGCTCGCGTAGCTGACCCCGAACATCGGCTCGCGTATGCCGTGCCGGGGCCACACCTTGCTCGATTCTGGGCCGTGCCTGCCGCCTCCAACTCCCGCATGACCTCGTCGACGTCCGCCGCCACCTATGCAGCCTCCTGCAGCGGCGCCAGCCGCAGGAGCAACGCCTGGAGGAACAGCGTCTCGTTGGGGTTTCGGACGATCGCCTCGGCCGCGACCTGAAGCGCCGCGACGGACGCAATCGCGCCGCGGGCGTCACCCTGACCGCCGGCCAGGGCGTCCCGGTACATGCCCGCCAGCAGGGCCAGCCCGTAGCGCAGCTCGTCGGCCCGCAGGCGGCGCAGCTCACGCCGCTGGCGCTCCACCAGCGACCGCCGGCCGCCGCCCCGCTCCCCGGACCGTTCGATGCGGGCCTCCAGGGCCGCCCGCTCCTCGGCGTGGCGGGCCTCGAGCGGCCCAACGGCAGCCGAGCCCAGCATCGCCACCAGTTCGCTCACCAGCACCGACACGGCTGCGCCCGTCCCGTCCAGGCGCGAGGGCAGCGACTGCCACATCCGCCGCCGCCCCTCGAAGTCGGGATCGGACGCCAGCAGCCGGGCCCGGTCCAGCCGGCCCTCGGCTGCTTCGGACACCCGCGCCGCAACCACGGCATCGACGCCCTCCCTCGCCAGCGCCTCCCTCAGCTCGGCCGGGCTCAAGCCGCCGAAGTCGATCCGCACGCACCGCGAGGCGATCGTCACCAGTTCGGGCGGGACGTGCTCGGCCAGGATCACGAACACCGTGCTGGCGGGGGGCTCCTCCACGATCTTGAGCAGGGTCGGGCC
The DNA here is from genome assembly GCA_050742295.1 of Acidimicrobiales bacterium. GTDB lineage: Bacteria > Actinomycetota > Acidimicrobiia > Acidimicrobiales > AC-14 > JAHFUQ01. The sequence continues at coordinate 1,868 of JBOGID010000172.1, forward strand.
CGCTTCCCGCACCAGGTGGAAGTCGGTCAGCACCAGGATCTTGCGCCGGCCCTCGTTCGGCGTCCGCATGGCCAGGCGCTGGATCTCCCGGGCCTGGCCGACGCTGATGTACGCCCCGTCCCGCTCCACCGTGACCACGTCGGGATGGACGTCGGCCAGCACCCGACGGCACACCTCGCACTCGCCGCACCCGCCCAACGGGCATAGCAGGGCCGCGGCGAAGGCACGGGCAGCCGGTCGCTTGCCCCCGCCCGGCGGCCCCGTCAGCAGGTAGGCGTGCACCGGCGCAGGGGCCGCGGCCCGCAACTGGGACACCGCCCGCGACTGGCCCACCAACCGGTCGAAGACCACACCCGCTCCTCCGCCGAGGTCACTCACAGGCCCACCGCCTCGGCCACCCGGGCAGCCACCTTCTCGACCTCGCCGGTGCCGTCCACCACGACCCACCGGACCGGGTCGGCCGCAGCCAACCACTGGTACCCGGTCGCCACCCGCTCGTGGAACGTGCGATCCTCCGCCTCCATGCGGTCGGGCGCCGTCGAACCGGCCGTCACCCGGGCCAAGGCCACGTCGAGCGGGACGTCCAGCAGCACGACGAGGTCGGGCTCGACGCCAGCCGCCGCCCACCGGCTCACCGCCGCCAGGTCATCGAGCGGCAACCCCCGTCCGAACCCCTGGTAGGCGAGCGTCGACCCGGTGAACCGGTCGGACACGACGTCCTGGCCCCGCTCCAGGGCGGGCCGGATCACATCGGCCACGTGCTGCGCCCGGTCGGCCGCCATCAGCAGCGCCTCAGCCCGGCCGTCCAGCGCGACAACCCCCGGGTCCAGGACCAGGGCCCGGATCCGCCGGCCGACCTCCGTCGCCCCCGGCTCGTGGGTCAACACGGCCCCGAGCCGTTCAGCCAGCAGCCGGGCCTGCGTCGATTTCCCGCTCCCCTCCCCGCCCTCGAACACGAGGAACCGGCCGGGGCCAGGGCCCGCGCCCGCGCCCACGTCAGGCGTCCGCCCGGGCCGGGGACCGCAGGGTCCGGTAGGCCAGCACGCCCGCCACCAGGATGATGGCGGCACCGATCCACAGGGTGATGCGCACACCCGGCACCGAGTCCGAGACCCTGTCGAGCAGGCCGGCGGCGAGGGGCGCCAGCGTCAACGAGACCAAGAGGCACAACCGCGACAGTGTGTACAGGGTGGCGAAGATACGGCCTCGCAAGTCGTCCTCCACGTTCTCCTGCAGGAGCGTGAACCCGAGCACGTAGACCGCCCCGGCGCACACGCCCATGGCCCCGATGAACAGCATCGTCCACGCCGGGCTCGACATGCCGGCGGCCGCCGCCATGGCCGCCCCCGCTCCGAGCACGGCCACAGGGAAGACCTTGGCGTGGGGCACCCGCTTCTGGATCGTCGAGACGCCGATCACCCCGACGGCCAGGCCCGTGCCCAGGGCGGTCAGCAGCAAACCGAAGCCGGCCGGCCCCGCGTGCAGGACCCGGTCGGCGAACGTCGGCCCCAGCGGCGCCACCATGCCGCCCCCGATCAGGCCCGTCCCCAACCCGACCAGCACGGCCCGCACGACCGGGCTCGTGCCGATGAACTTCCAGCCCTCCTTCAGCTCGGTGAACGTGCGGCCGAGCTCGATCCGTCCGTGCTGGCGGGGGTTGCGGGGCAGGGCCAGGGTGGCGATCAGGGCGGCCGAGGTGAAGAACGTCACGACGTCCACGTAGATGGCCAGCGACTCCTGGTTCAGCTCCAGGAAGTCGAGCGCCGGCGCGTGCCGGCCAAGGAACTCGGCCACCTTGGTCAAGGACGCGAACAACGCCGACCCCACCGGGAACGTCCCGTAGGCGGCGGCCAGCGACAGCGAGTTGGCCGTCGTCAACCGACTGGTCGGGACCAGGTTGGGGACCGACGCCTCCTTGGCCGGCGCCCACAACAGCGTCAGCACCTCGAGGAACAGCGAGGCCACGAACAGGCCCCAGATCGAGTCGATGAACGGGAGGGTCGCCAGGACGAAGCCCCGCCCCATGTCACAGGTGACCATCACGCGCTTGCGGTCCCACCGGTCGACCAGGACGCCGGCCACCGAGCCGAAGAAGAACCCCGGCACCATCCGGGCCGACATGACGATGCCGACGGCCGCCTCGGGCGACGAACCGCCGATGCGGGCGGCCAGCGACAGGATGGCTACCAGCCCGATCCAGTCGCCCAGGGACGACACGATCTGGGCCAGCCAGAGCCGGAAGAACGAGCTCGACCCGAGCAGCCGGGGCCCCGACAGCTCGTCGTCGGGCGGCGGGGCCCCGAAGGTGCCCATCTTGGCCGTTTCCCGGTCGTCGTCGGGCGGCATGAGTTCGCCCCGCAGCGGCTCAGGCCGCTTGCGCAGGGGCCATCCCCAGGAAGGCTGGTTCTTGCCGGGCTCGGCCACCTGCCCAGGCTAGGGGGAAGGGCGCTCGCCCCTCAGTGACGCCCTGCCGCCTTCTGTGTCGTGCAGCACGTCGTCACGACGCATTTCTCACACCAGAAGGGCGGACCGGGCGCCGCCGCCCCACGCCCGGCTCCGTCAGGAAGCGGACTTCTTGGCGCGCGCACCCGTCCGGCCGCCGGCGCGTTTCTTGGGCGTGGCTGGGCCCTTCGCCCGCCGGTCGGCTAGCAGCTCCACGGCCCGCTCCGTCGTGATCGAGTCGACCTCGTCGCCCTTGCGGAGCGAGGCGTTGGTCGTGCCGTCGGTGACGTAGGGCCCGAACCGGCCCTCCTTCACCACGATCGGGGCCTTCGACTCCGGGTCGTTCCCCAGCTCGCGGAGCGGCCCGGCCGAGACCGCCCGGGCGCCGCCGCGGCCCTTCTTGGGCTCGGCCAGCAGGGCCAGCGCCTCTTCCAGTGTGACCGTCAGGAGCCGCGCCTCGGAGTCCAGGCTGCGGGATTCCGCGCCCTTCTTCACGTACGGCCCGTACCGGCCGTTCTGGGCCGTCACCTCGGCGCTGTCGGCGGGGTCCTTGCCCAACACCCGGGGTAGCTGCAGGAGCTGCAGCGCCTCCTCCAGCCCGATGGTCTCCAGCGTCATGTCCTTGAACAGCGACGCCGTCCTGGGCTTCTTCTTGCTGTCGGACGAGGCCTCGCCCAGCTGCACGTAGGGCCCGAACCGGCCGGCCCGGGCGATGACCGCCAGCCCGCTGTCAGGGTCGGTGCCCAGCACCTTGTCGCCGCTGGGAGCGGCCAGCAGCTCCTCGGCCCGGGCCAGGGTCAGCTCGTCGGGCGGGATGCCTTCGGGCAGAGCGGCCGTCTCCTCGCCCCGCTGGATGTAGGGCCCGTACCGGCCGACCCGCACCACCAACCCGTCGGCGCCGGGGATGGGGATGGAGTTGATCTCCCGGGCGTCGATGTCCCCGAGGCGGTCGTTGACCAGCCCCTTTAGGCCCGGCCGCCCGTTCCCGAAGTAGAACCGCGACAGCCACGGGAGCGACTCCTGCTGGCCCGTCGCGATGTGGTCGAGCTCGTCCTCCATGCGGGCCGTGAAGTCATAGTCGACCAGTTCGGCGAAGTGCTGCTCCAGCAGGTTGACGACGGCAAAGGCCACGAAGGACGGAATCAACGCCGTGCCCTTCTTCCACACATAGCCCCGGTCCTGGATGGTGCCGATGATGGTGGCGTAGGTCGACGGGCGCCCCACGCCCAGCTCCTCCAGGGCCTTGACCAGCGACGCCTCGGTGAAGCGGGGCGGCGGCTGGGTGGCGTGGGCGCGGGCCTCCAACTCGACAGCCGCCAGCCTGTCGCCGGTCGCCAGCTGCGGCAGCCGCACCTCCCGGTCCTCCAGCTCGGCGTTGGGGTCGTCGGACCCCTCCACGTAGGCCCGCAGGAACCCGGGGAACTCGATGGTCTTGCCCGCGGCGGCGAACTCCGCGTCCTCCCCCGCCGACGACCTGCCGCCCAGCCGCACCTGCAGGCTGCGCCCCCGCACGTCGGCCATCTGGGACGCCACCGTCCGCTTCCAGATGAGGTCGTACAGGGCGAGCTCGTCGCCCGACAGCTCCCGGGCCACCTGCTCGGGTGTGCGGAACGAGTCCCCCGCGGGACGGATTGCCTCGTGCGCCTCCTGGGCGTTGCGCACCTTCTTCTCGTACCGCCGGGGCTGGGCCGGCACGTAGTCGGGCCCGTACAGCTGCGCCGCCTGCTGGCGGGCGGCGGCGATGGCCGTCTCCGACAGGGTCGTCGAGTCGGTACGCATGTAGGTGATGAACCCGTTCTCGTACAGCTTCTGGGCCACGCTCATGGTGCGGGCGGACGAGAACCGCAGCTTGCGGCCCGCCTCCTGCTGCAGCGTGGACGTCATGAACGGGGCGTAGGGCGTGCGCTTGTAGGGCTTCTCCTCGACCGACCGCACGGCGAACCGGGCGTCCGCCAGCCGGGAAGCCAGCCCCACCGCCGCCTCGGCGTCCAGCAGGCGCACCTGGTTGCCTGAAGCCTTGAGCTGGCCCGTCTCGTCGAAGTCGCGCCCCGTGGCCAGGCGGACGCCGTCGACCGCAACCAGCGTGGCCCCGAACTGCTCGCCGTCCTTGTCGAACGTCCCCTCCACGTCGGCGTAGGCCGCGGAACGGAACCGCATGCGGGCCCGCTCCCGGTCGACCAGGACGCGGGTCGCCACGCTCTGCACCCGTCCCGCCGACAGCCGGGGCAGGACCTTTTTCCACAGGACGGGCGAGACCTCGTAGCCGTACAGGCGGTCGAGGATGCGCCGGGCCTCCTGGGCGTCGACCAGCCGGCGGTCGAGGTCCCTTGACCGGTCGACGGCCTCGCGGATGGCGGCCGCGGTGATCTCGTGGAACACCATGCGCCGCACCGGAATGCGGGCCGGCGGCGAAAGGACCTCCAGCAGGTGCCAGGCGATGGACTCCCCCTCGCGATCCTCGTCTGTCGCCAGGAAGAGCTCGTCGGAGTCCTTCAGGAGCCGCTTCAGGTTGGCCACGACGTCCTTCTTCTCCTTCAGGAGGACGTAGAGCGGCTTGAACCCGTTGTCGACGTCGACGCCCAGCCGGGCCCAGGCCTCGCCCTTGTAGGCGGCGGGGATGTCCTTGGGGTCGCGGGGCAGGTCTCGGATGTGGCCGACCGAGGACTCGACCACGTAGCCACTGCCGAGAAAGCGCGCGATCGTCCTCGCCTTGGCAGGCGACTCGACGATGACGAGCGGTTTGACCACGGGGTCCTTCCTAGCCGAATCGGCGCGAGAGGTTGTGCAGGCAGGCGGTCCGCTGTCAACTGCCGCTGGACTCTCGCCCGTACCGCCTAGCCTAGGGTCTGCGACTGTGCTCGCCGCACTGGACCCCGAATCACTGCTCGAAACGTTCGGCGCGATCGGGCTGTTCGCCATCGTGTTCGCGGAGTCGGGCCTGCTCATCGGCTTCTTCCTGCCAGGGGACTCGCTCCTCTTCACGGCCGGCCTGCTGGCCTCGCAGGGCCACCTCAACCTGCCCCTGATCCTGGTCGGGTGCTTCGTCGCCGCCGTGGTGGGGGACCAGGTCGGGTACCTGTTCGGAACGCGGGTCGGGCCTTCGCTGTTCAACCGGCCCGACTCCAAGCTGTTCCGCAAGAGCCATCTGGAGAAGGCCCAGCTGTACTTCGACAAGGCGGGGCCGAAGACGGTCGTGCTGGCCCGGTTCATCCCGATCGTGCGGACGTTCACGCCCGTGCTGGCGGGAGTGGCCCAGATGCCGTACCGCACGTTCGTCACGTTCAACGTCCTCGGCGGGCTGCTGTGGGCGATCGGCGTGACCCTGCTCGGCTACGTCCTGGGCGAGACCGTCCCCGACATCGACAAGTACCTGCTGCCGGCGGTGGGCGTGATCCTGCTGCTGTCGTTCATCCCCATCTACAGGGAGTTCCGGCGCATGCGGCAGGAGTCGGCGACCCGCCAGGAGGAGGAAGCGCTCCCCGAGTGACCGCAGCCATCTAGATGGCTGGTCGGAGAGCCCTCGTTCGGCGGCCGACCGTCGGATTGGAAGCCAGGCTGAAACGCAACGGTGCTGGTCAAGGGCAGGTCGGCACCTCGGCGCGGAGCGCCGATCGCGAATCCGACCAGCCATCTAGTTGCTGGCCGGGCCCGGGACCGGCGCCACACTCGGCTGCACGGCCGTGCCGTCGTCGTCGGGCGGGGCGTCGGCCATGGGGGCCGCCTTGCGCTTGGAGAAGGCGATGGCGCCGCCCAGCACCGCCAGGGCGGCACCGGCGACCGCGAAGCGGGCACCGTCGTTGTCCTGGAGGCTGATGACGGCGGGCAGGATCAGCAGCGAGACCAGGTTCATGACCTTGATCAGCGGGTTCAGGGCGGGGCCAGCCGTGTCCTTGAACGGGTCGCCGACGGTGTCCCCGATGACGGCCGCCTTGTGGGCCTCGGACCCCTTGCCGCCCTCGTGGCCGTCCTCGATGAACTTCTTGGCGTTGTGCCAGGCGCCACCGGCGTTGGACAGGAAGTTGGCCATGAGCTGGCCGGTGAGGATGACGGCGGCCAGAAACGCACCCAGGGCGAAGTAGTTGATCCCGAAACCGATGATCACCGGCGTGAGCACGGCCAGCAGGGCGGGCGTGGCCAGCTCCCGCAGGGAGGCTACGGTGCAGATGTCGATGACGGGGCCGTAGTCGGGGCGCTTCTCGCCGGACATGATCTTGCCGTCGGCGAACTGGCGCCTGACCTCCTGCACGACCGTGCCGGCGGTGCGGCCCACGGCCCGGATGGCCAGGGCCGAGAACAGGAAGGCGATCGAGCCACCGATCAGCAAGCCGATGAAGGTCTTGGGGTCTGCCACGTTGATGGGGATGGCGTCGAAGATGGTCTGGCCGGCCCGTTCCAGCTCCTCGATGGCCTCGGCGCCGATGGTCTCGGCCCCGATCGTCTCGATGAAGCTGGCGAACAGGGCCACGGCGGCGATGACCGCCGACCCGATGGCGAACCCCTTGGTCACGGCCTTGGTGGTGTTGCCCACGGCGTCGAGGCTGACCATGATCTTCTCGGGCTCGCCCTCGAACTCGCCCGACATCTCGGCGATGCCGGCGGCGTTGTCGGCCACCGGCCCGAACGTGTCCTCCGACACGACCACGCCCGTCGTCGCCAGCATGCCCATGCCGGTCAGGGCGACCAGGTAGAAGGTGAAGTGGATGTTCCCCTGGCCCAGGGCGATGGCGGCGGCAAGGGCAGCGGCGATGGCCACGATGGCCCACACCGAGCTCTCCAGGCCGGACGAGATTCCCGACAGCACGGTGGTGGCCGGGCCGGTGCGGGTCGCCGCGGCGATCTCCTGCACGGGCGCCGTCTCAGTCGACGTGAAGTACTCGGTCAGGCGGCTGACGACCTGGGCCAGCACCAGGCCGATCACGACGGCCCAGAACACCCGCAGGTTCTCTACGTAGAACTGGGCCACCAGGAACGTGCCGATGACGGTGAGCACGCCGGCGGTCAGGAACCCCCGGTTGATGGGGGCCATCGCCGTCTTGTCGTTGTCGGTGGCCCGCACCGCGTAGACCCCCACGATGGAGGCGATGACCCCGACGGCCCGGGCGATGACCGGGAACACCAGGCCCAGGGCCGGGTTCTGCCCGATCGACTCGAAGGCGGCGACGCCCAGGATGATCGACGCCACCAGCGTGACCTCGTAGGACTCGAACAGGTCGGCCGCCATCCCGGCGCAGTCGCCCACGTTGTCCCCGACGTTGTCGGCGATGGTGGCGGGGTTGCGGGGGTCGTCCTCGGGGATGCCGGCCTCGACCTTGCCCACCAGGTCGGCGCCCACGTCGGCCGCCTTGGTGAAGATGCCGCCGCCCACCCGCAGGAACAGGGCGAGCAGCGACCCGCCGAACCCGAAGCCGATCAGGATGGCCGAGCTGGTGTTCTGGAAGATCATGATGATGATCGTCGCCCCGAGCAGGCCCAGGCCGACGGTGAACATCCCACAGACGCCACCCGTGCGGAAGGCCAGCTTGAGGGCGGCCTTGAGCGACCCCGACTTGGCGGCGGCGGCGGTGCGGACGTTGCCCCGCACGGCCAGGCTCATGCCGATGAACCCGGTCAGGCCCGACATCAGGCAGCCGGCCAGGAACGCCAGCGTGCGGAAGAGGCCGGATTCCACGAACGAGAGCGCCGACACGCCGTCGGGTTTGAGCACCTCGGTGGACGTCACGAAGACGATCACGACCAGCGGAATGAGGATGAAGGCGATGGTGCGGAACTGGCGCCGCAGGTAGGCCATGGCGCCCTCTTGGATCGCCAGCGCGATCTCCTGCATCTTGGGCGTGCCCTGGTCGGCGGCCAGCACCCCCTTCATCAGGGTGAACCCGACGCCGATGGCGACGAGGGCGGTGATGGCCGAGAACACCAACCAGAACCACTCGGTGCCGCCCAGCTCGAATGTCTGGTAGCCACCTTCGGCAGCAATGATCATGCTGACTGTTCCCTTCGCTCTGCTTTCCTGACGTAAATCTGGCGGGCGACCTTGTCGCCGAGGGTGCGGGCCAGGCCGTCGACCCGCACGACCAGCGGCCCGTCGAACGGGTGCTTCTCGAGGACCTCCACGGTCACGCCCGGCCGAACGCCGAGCGTGTCGAGGAACTCCACCACGGCGGGGTCGACCGAGCCGGGCACGGCCACCACGGCGACATCACCGGGCTCGAGGTCGTAGAGGGGGGGAAGGGTGGGGATCTCCACCACCTCCGGGGCCGGGATCGGGAACCCGTGCGGGCAGGCGGTCGGGCGGTCGAGGGCGACATAGAGCCGGTCCTCGACCTCCTGGGGCAGCTCGTGCTCGAAGGTAGCGGCCAGGCGGTCGGCTTCGTTCCAGGCGTAGCCCAGCATGTCGGCCAGGAAGCGCTCGACGATGCGGTGGCGGCGGATGGCGGCGACGGCGGCCCGCTGGCCGGCGGCGGTGAGGTTCACGCCCTTGTACAGGGCGTGGTCGAGCAACTCCCGCTCGGCGAGACGCTTGATCGTGGAGGTGACGGTGCCCGGGGAGACCTTGAGCGATTCGGCGAGCGCGCCGGTGTGGGCCTCGCGGCCGTTGTGGGCCAGGCGGTAGATCGCCTTCAGAGTCTCGCGCTCTGATTTCGTAAGTGCCGGCTCCATGATTTCGCGTGACTCTAACCTTGTTTTCACCCGCCTGAAGAGTTGCGGGCGCGCCGGGTGCCCGGTGACGGGCCCAAGGGGCCCGGGCACTCCGTCGGCTGGTCAGCGAGTTGGTGGCCAACGCCGTCCTGCACGCGGGCACCACGCCCCGGGTGGTGCTCCGCCAGACAAGCGAGCCGGATCCCCGGGCTCGCCATCGAGGTCTACCGGGGGATCGGCGACGGGTTCAGCTATTCCGAAGCGTCGAGAGGAGCGAACTCAAGGGTAGGGGGCGGCTAACTAACGCCGGTGTTCTCGTCCTTGGGTCGGAAAACTGGCGGCTCAGCGCGCCGCTTGGCGGTCACGCGACGCTGGGTGTCGACTCGCGCCGGGCGTTGAGCCCGAGCGCAACGAGGGCGAGCAGCATCCAGGCCGCGAGGTAGGTAAATGCCCAGCTGGGACTGAGTGTGGTCCACAGGAGCCCGACGATGCTGCTGGCAGCGAGGTTGCCGAGGCTTTGCACGCCGGCGAGGAGGCCGAAGGCGGAGCCACGCAGGTCGGTGGGGGCGTGGGTCGCGACGGCGGCGTGTTCGGCGGTTTCGACGCAGCCGATCCCCACGCCGGCGAGGACGAACCAGGGCAGCAGGCCATCCCACGCGGTGGAGCCGCGGGTGAAGCCCAGGTAGGCGATGCCGAACGCGGCGACGCCGATGGCGAGCACGCGGGTGGCGCCGGCTCGATCGGTGTGGCGCCCGGCGGCGAGGCTCGTGAGGGTGGCGGCCAGGTTGTAGGTGACGTAGAGGCCGAGCGCCGCGGTCGTGGCGGCGTCGGTGCCGCGGCCCGGCTCGAACAGCTCGGTGGCTCGGAGGATAAGCAAGGTGGCGGCGCAGTTGCCCAGCTCGAAGGCGGTGATCCCGCCGAACAGCCCACCGAGGCGACCTGTCAGCACGGGCCGGACCTGGATGCGCAACGGCCGCCGTTGGCGGGCGACGGGCTGGCGGCTGCGGCGGATGGCGTAGACGATGGCCGAAGCCGCCAGCAGCCCGGGGATGACCGAAAGGCCGATGGCCCAGCGGGTCCCGACGGTTGCGACGAGCCCGATGGCGGCGAGCGGCCCGACGATGGCGCCCAGGTTGTCCATGGCGCGTTCGAAGCCATACGCGCGGCCGTAGGCACTGGCGGGGACGACGTCGGCGAGGAGGGCGTTGCGGGCTGGGACCCGTAGCCCGCGGGCGGTCCAGGCGCCGGCGCGCAGCAGACCGACTTGCCAGGCGCCGGTGGCGGCGCCGATCCCCGCGGACAGGACCGCAGTGGTGGTGTAGCCGCCGACCGCGATCGCTCGGCGACGGTCGGGCTCGTCGGCGAGTGCTCCGCCACCGAAGCGGGCGGCACCGGCGAGGGCGTCGCTGATCCCTTCGATGAGCCCGAGCGCCGATGCCGGCGCACCCAACGTCGAGGTGAGTAGAGACGGCAGCAGGGCCGTGGGGATCTCGTGGCCGACGTCCGCGAGGAGGCTGGCCGTTCCGATGCCGGCGACGCCGGGGGTGAGCCACGGCGCGCCGGTCGCCGGGCCGGATTCCTCGACGGCATCGCCCATCGGGTCAGTCTCTCAGCGGTCGTCCTTCGCCGACGTAAGGTCCGGCCGGCTGCGAGCTCCGGGCTCGGTGTGATCGAGGCCGTGTCGCGCCCGGCATGTTGGATGCTGAGCCCGAACAGGTCGACGAGCCGGCGTGGGTCGCCACCTGTGGCGCTGGCTTCGTGGAGCATCGGGTCGGCACGATGGCCTGGTCGCCACCGGGCAGGCCGAGGGTCAGGAACACCCAGCGGTTCCCAACGGGCCCGTCTCCGCCCTCCGCGCGGAAGTGTATGAACAGGTGCGGGCTGGTCGAGGCAGGTCACTGGCGGGAGCGACAATCGAGCCAGGCTCCTATCCTGCGGCGGGCCTGTTCCGCGAGCGGGATGACGCGGCGGTTTCGACCTGGGCGGCATGCTGGACGAGGCCGACGAGTTCCGCCGCCAGGGCGAGGAGCGCTGCTCACGCTGGCCTCGCCGCCCGCCCCTTGGCCTTCCCGAACTGGTTCCTCGACGAGTTCGTGCGCCGAGATCGACGGGCAGGAGCCCTCCGTTGGGAAGGCGCCACGAGGGAGTCGCGTCAACCGGAGGGGCCCGGGAGGCGTTGAATGTGGTGTGCACGATGGCGCTCCCCGAGATCCTGACTTCGAGGAACTCTTCGAATCGGTGTTCCCGCTGGCCCAGCGCGTGGCCTACCGGGTGGTGGGCGACGCCTTCGCGGCGGAAGACCTGGCGGCCGAGGCGTTCGTTCGCCTGTACGCCCGCTGGGGCCACCTGAAGGACGAGCCGGGCCGGGTGGGCTGGATCCTGCGGGTCACGGCCAACCTGGCCATCGACACCGTCCGGCGCAAGCAGCCGGCGGTCGAGCCGGAGCGGTCGGTGGACGTCGAGGAGACGGCCGTGCTGCGCCTCGCCCTGGCCGCCGCCCTGGCCGCCCTGCCCAGCCGCCAGCGGGCGGTCGTCGTCCTCCGCTACCTGGCCGATCAGAGCGAGGACGAGGTCGCCCGCTCGCTCGGCATCTCTGCCGGAACGGTGAAAGCGCACGCCCACCGGGCGACCCAGCGCCTTCGCCGCCACTTCCCCAGCGACGAGGAGGTTGTCATTGCCCTCGATCGAGCCTGACGACGGCGTTCCGGCCACGCAGGCCGGGGAGCTACCGCACCTGCGAAGCCGGAGCGAGCTCCTCGACCACATCTACGCCGAAGGCGGGCGGCGGCGCCGGCGGCGGCGTATGGGCGGCCTGGGTCTGTCGGCCGCCGCGCTGGCCGTCGTGGTGGGTGCGGTCCTCGCGACCAGCCTGCCGGGCGGCACACCGCAGCACGTGGCGACCCGGGGACAGACGGCCCCCCCGTCCCCCGGGTCGTCCACTTCCTCCCTGATCCTGCCGACGACCACGCTCGTGACCGCAGCCGAGGCCCCGACGACAACCGTGGCCTTCCCCACGCCGGCCGTCCCCACGACCGTGCGGCCCACCGCGAGTGCGACGTCGCAGCCCTCGACGACGGTCCGGCCCCCGACCACCGACCCCGACCCTGGCGCGAAGCCGACGACCACCCTGCCGCCCAGCACGCTCGCCTCCTCGTCGAGATGCATCAACAGCGCCGATCCCGCCTGCGGGCCCTTCCACTGGCAGCCGGATCCAGGGTCAAACGCGCCCCTCGTGATCGAGGTCACCCCCACCGCCAAGGCCGCAGAACCCCTGACGTACGACTTCGCCATCATCTACAGCGACTCCGACGCCCCGATCGTCGATGGCTGCCGCTCGGTGGGCTTCGGCGACGGCGAGTCGACCTTCACGGGGTCGACGGGGAGTTGCGTCGTCGCCGCCTGTATCGCCGCATTCGGGGCGTGGACGCCCCCCCTGGCGCAGCCGGGACGGGTCGAGGCAACGGTCAGCCACACCTTCCCCCGGGCCGGGACCTACGAGGTGACGTTCAACGCCATCTCCCGCCACTCGCTCTGCCACGACCCCTACGCCAGCTCCGCCACAAGGACGGTCACCGTCGTCGTGCCGTAGCCAGCCGGCGCGGCAAGAATCGAGCCGATGGCTCGCCCGGCCTGCGTGGCCTGCACGCCGTGGTAGGACGGATCCGGCTCCCGGAGCACAGGCGCCCAACCGGGTACGGGACGGCGGTCGGGGTGCTCGCGGTCGCTGTCGCCACGGCCGCCCTCGTCGCCGTCCGCTCCGAACCGGAGCGGACGCCGCTCGCCCGGGGGCTGGTCCTGGGCGCGGTGGGCGCCGGTGCCCTCAGCGGCCCGCTGGCGGCCACGCTCACGGCCGGGGCGGCTGCAGCGGCCCTGAACCTGTTCCTCGTCCCCGACGACTGGGTGGCTGTGGCCGTGTTCCTCGCGGTGGCCGTGGCCGCCGGCCTGGTGGTCGCGGCTGAGGCCGAGAGGCGCCGGGCGGCCGAGGCGCGGGGTACCGAGCTCCAGGCCCTGAACGACCGGCTGAACCAGCTCACGGCCGAACGGGAGGCACTGGAGGCGGACGCATCCCGGGCCCACGTCCTGGCCCGGGTGGACGAACAGCGCGCCGCCCTCCTGCGGTCGGTGTCCCACGATCTGCGCACCCCGCTGGCCACCATCCGGGCCGTAGCCACCGATCTCCGCGACGGGGCCGACTACGACGCGGCCACCCGCACCGAGCTGCTGAGCACGGTGTGCGACGAGACCGAGCGTCTCGACCGCATCGTGTCCAACCTGCTGTCGCTGAGCCGGATCGAAGCCGGAGCCCTCAAGCCCGAGCGCCAGGCCGTCCCCGTCGACGAACTGGTCGCCGACCGTGTCCGCCGGCTGACCCCCCTGTTCAAGCACGTCCGCATCCAGGTGGAGCTGCCCGCCGGCCTGCCCCTCGTCGACGCCGACTACACCCAGCTTGACCTGGTCGTGAGCAACCTCCTGGAGAACGCCGCCCGCCACGCTCCGGAGGGCTCGCGCGTGCGGATCTCGGGGCGCGAGCGGGAGGCGATGGTGGAGCTGCGGGTCGCCGACGAGGGCATCGGCGTGCCCGAGTACGCCCGCACGACGATCTTCGAGCCCTTCCGGCGGGGCGAACGGGGCGGCCCCAGCGGTGTCGGGCTGGCCATCTGCAGGGCGATCGTCGAGGAACACGGCGGGACGATCCGGGTCGACCGGACAGTGGGCGGTGGTGCGACGTTTGTCTTCACCGTTCCTGTCCACCGGGTTGAGCGCCGCTGAACTTCCCGGATTTCATTCGCGATAGCGGAACGACCCCGACTAGAAACGGCGATGAGTTTTCGGGCGGCGGTGAGTCGGAAGTGGAAACCAGCAGCACAAAGAAGGAGCGTGCATGAGTCTCGACACGAAGCCAGGGTCGAAGCGACCGGCGGGCGGCGCCGGGCCAGCGGCCCGTTTCGCCCGGTTGGGGGCATGGTGCCACGACCGGCGAAAGCTCGTCCTGGCCCTCTGGCTGGGCTCGCTCGTGCTGTTCGGCGCCATCTCCGGTGCCGTCGGGTCGGGGTTCCGGGACGAGTTCAACCTGCCCGATGTGGAGTCCAAGGAGGGCTTCGACATCCTCGACGAGCAGTTCGGCGGCCGGGGCACGGGCCAGTCGGGCACGATCGTGTTCAAGGCCGACCAGGGCGTGAACGACCCGTCGGTGCGCCAGGCCATGCAGGACTTCTTCACCAAGATCGACGCCATCCCCGAGATCAACCGGGTCGTCAGCCCCTACACACCCGAGGGTGAACGGCAGGTCTCCTCGCAGGGGCCCAGCAGCGGCAAGATCGCTTACGCGTCCCTCGAACTGCCCGAGAACATCAACTTCGAGCGAGCCAACGAAATCGGCAACGAGATGCGCGAGACGGCGCCCAAGATCCCCGGCCTCCAGGTCGAGACGGGCGGGTTCATCTTCGCCCCCTTCGAGGAGCCGTCCTCGGAGATCCTCGGCGTGGCCTTCGCCGTCGTCATCCTGATCCTGGCCTTCGGCTCGGTGCTGGCCATGGGCCTGCCGCTCGGTATCGCCCTGGCCGGCATCGGCATCGGCACGATGACGATCAGCCTGCTCAGCAACGCCTTCGCCATCCCCGACTTCACGACGTTCCTGGGGATCATGATCGGGCTGGGCGTCGGCATCGACTACGCCCTGCTGATCGTCACCCGCTACCGCGAGCAGCTCCGGGGCGGGCACACCGTCCGGGAGTCGGTGATCATCGCCTCCGACACCGCCGGCCGCTCCGTCCTCTTCGCGGGCACGACGGTCGTCATCTCGCTGCTGGGCATGCTGCTGATGGGCGTGAGCTTCGTGCAGGGCCTGTCCATCGGCGCCGCCGCCGTGGTGGCGGTGACCGTGGTGGCGTCGCTGACCCTGCTGCCTGCCCTCTTGGGCTTCGCCGGGGAGAAGATCGAGAAGACCCGCTGGCGGGGCCTGATCGCCGCCAGCCTGGTCGCCATCGCCCTCGTGGGCGCAGGCCTCAAGATCTCGCCCCTCCTGGTCGGCATCCCGCTGGCCTTCGTCGTCCTCATCGCCGGGTTCTTCGTGCGGCCGCTGAAGCAGGAGGTGCCCCACCGGCCCGCGAAGCCGATCCGCGAGACCCTCGCCTACCGCTGGAGCCGCCTTATCCAGCGCCGCCCGTGGACGGCGGCCATCGCCGGTGCCGTGGCGCTCCTCCTGCTGGCCACGCCCGTCTTCGCCCTGCGGTTGGGGTTCTCCGACGAGAGCAACTACGCCGACGACACCACCACCAAGAAGGCCTACAACCTGCTGGTCGAGGGGTTCGGGCCCGGCTTCAACGGGCCCCTACTGCTCGTCGCCCAGCTCCCGTCCGGCACCGACTCGGCACGGCTCGACGCCATCAACCGCGCTATCGCCGCCGACCCGGGGGTGGCCTTCGTATCTCCGCCGCAGCTCAACGACGGGCGCACCGCCGCCCTGTGGAACCTGGTCCCGAGTACCAGCCCGCAGGAGAAGGCCACGACCGAGCTGGTCAACCGCCTCCGCGACAACGTGCTCCCGCCCGTCGAGCGGTCCGCCGGCATCGACGTCAAGGTGACGGGCACGGTCGCCGTCAACGTCGACTTCTCCGACTACCTGACGGCCCGGTTGCCCTACTTCTTCGCCGTCGTGCTGACCCTTTCGTTCCTCTTGCTGATGGTGGTCTTCCGGTCGGTGCTCGTGCCCGTGAAAGCCGTCATCATGAACCTGCTGTCGCTCGGGGGCGCCTACGGCATCGTGGTCATGCTGTTCCAGTGGGGCTGGCTGAGCGCCATCACCGGCGTGCAGCCCGCCCCCATCGAGCCGTGGGCCCCCATGATGCTGTTCGCCATCGTGTTCGGCCTGTCCATGGACTACGAGGTGTTCCTCCTGTCCCGAGTGCGCGAGGAGTGGCGCCGCACGGGCGACAGCCGCACGTCGGTGGCCGACGGCCTAGCCGCCACCGCCAAGGTCATCACCGCGGCGGCGGCGATCATGGTCTTCGTGTTCGGCAGCTTTATCCTCGAGCAGGACCGGGTCGTGAAGCTGATGGGCACGGGCCTGGCCACCGCCATCCTGCTGGACGCCACCATCGTCCGCCTGCTGCTCGTCCCCGCCACCATGGAGCTGCTGGGGGACCGCAACTGGTGGCTCCCCCGCTGGCTCGACCGCAGCCTGCCCAACGTCGACGTCGAGGGCCACGCCGACCTGGCGACCCCCGAGAAGGCAGAGGCCCTCGCCAGCTGACCCGGCCGCTGCCGGTGTGCAGAAACGTACCGAAACGGGACGTTTCTGCACACGCAGTGACGGATTCGGCCATCACCGTTCTGGTCGTCGACGACGAGCCCGCCATCCTGCGGGCCGTCGGGGCCGCCCTCACCGCACGCGGCTACCGGGTGGTCACCGCCGACGGCGGCAACGCCGCAGTGGGGGCGGTCGCCACGGCCGCCCCTCACCTGGTCGTGCTCGACCTCGGGCTGCCCGATTTCGACGGGGTGGAGGTCTGCCGCCGGGTCCGGGCATGGAGCGAGGTGCCGATCATCGTGCTGTCCGCCGACGGGGCCGATGACCGCAAGGTCCGGGCCCTCGACGAAGGGGCCGACGACTACGTCACCAAGCCGTTCTCCATGCCGGAACTGCTGGCCCGCGTTCGGGTCGCATTACGCCACGCCCGGCCCTCGTCCGATGGTGCCGACGACGCCGTCCTCGACGTGGGCGACCTCCGGGTGGACCTCCCTCACCACCGCGTCACCGTGGCGGGCCGGGACATCGACCTCACGCCCAAGGAGTTCGGCTTCCTGGCCCTGCTGGCCCGCTGGCCGGGCCGCGTCCTCACCCACAATGCGATCCTGAAGGAGGTCTGGGGCCCCGAGTACGGCGAGGAGACCCAGTACCTGCGGGTCTACGCCAGCCAGCTTCGCAAGAAGCTGGCCGACGACCCCGCCCGGCCCCGCCTCGTCACCGAACCGGGGGTCGGCTACCGCCTCGTCGATCCGTCCGACGGCGAGGAGCCGCCGGTCTTCTGATCGTCGCGCTCCTCGCTGTCCACGTGGTACGGCACCGACGTCACCACCACGCCCCTGCGGAACAGCAGCTTGCCCTTGAGGATCAGGGCGCTCTGGTTGTGCAGGATCTGCTCCCACCACTTGCCGACCACGAACTCGGGGATGACCACGGTGATGGTGTCGTTGTCCCACCGGTCGTCCAGCTCGTCGAGGAAGTCCTCGATGGGCTGCACCAGGTCCCGGTAGGGCGACGCGATCAGCTCCAGCGTGACATCGAAGTGGAACTGCTCCCACTGGCGCTCGATGTCCTCCCGGTCGTCGTCCTCGAAGGCCACATAGACGGCCAGCAGGTGCTGGGGGCGGAGGGACTTGGCATAGGCCAGGGCCTGGATCACGCCCTTGTGGATGCGGCCCACGAGCACGACGACGGTGTGGTTCAGGGGGACGGGCCGGACCTCGTCGGGCGTGACGACCAGGATCTTGGAGATGCGGTCGTAGTGGCGCCGGATGGCTAGGAAGAGCGAGATGATGGCCGGGATCACGACGATGGGCAGCCAGGCCCCCACCGTGAACTTCGACACCGCCACGATGACCAGCACGAGGCCGGTCGCCGCCGCTCCGAGCCCGTTGATGACGATGTTGCGCTTCCAGCCCGGCTCCCGTATCCGGCGGTGGCGGGCCACCATGCCCGACTGGCTGAGGGTGAACGAGGTGAACACGCCCACCGCGTAGAGCGGGATCAGGGCGTTGGTGATGCCGCCGAACGCGACCAGCAGGATGGCGGCCATGACGGCAAGGAAGACCACGCCGTTGGAGAAGACGAGCCGGTCGCCCCGGTTGGCGAACTGGCGGGGCAGGAAGCCGTCGCGGGCGATGATCGACGACAGCCGGGGGAAGTCGGCGAACGCAGTGTTGGCCGCCAGGACGAGGATGGCGGCAGTGGCGAACTGCAGGATGACGTAGATGGGCCCGCCCCCGTAGACGGCCCGGCCCATCTGGGAGATCACCGTCTCGCTCTCGCTGGGGTACGGGTTGAGGTGGTGGGCCAGCACCGAGACGCCCACGAACAGCGTGGCCAGGATGACGCCCATGATCGTGAGCGTCGTCGCCGCGTTTTTGGCCCGCGGCTCCCGGAACGCAGGGACGCCGTCGGCGATGGCCTCGATACCGGTCAGGGCCACGGCACCGGACGAGAACCCGCGTAGAAGCAGGAACAGGCTGAGGTTGCCCCCCACCAGCAGGCCGTGGAAGTCCTCGGGCGACGGCGGCGGGATGGGCTCCTGGCTGCCGGAGAACTCCTTGTACAGGCCGTACCCGATCAGCAGGCTGATGCTGGCGATGTAGGTGTAGGTCGGGACGGCAAAGATCGTCCCCGACTCCTTGAGCCCCCGCAGGTTGACGATGGTGATGAGGGCGATGAGGGCGAGGCCGAGGCCCACCCTGCTGTCCCGGAGGTCCCGGAAGGCGGGCAGGGAGATGATGGCGGCCACGCCGGCCGAGATGGACACCGCCACGGTGAGGATGTAGTCGACGAGCAGGGACGCTCCCGCCACCAGCGACGGGTAGCGCCCGAGGTTGTCCCTGGTCACCAGGTAGGACCCGCCGCCGTTGGGATAGGCGTGGATCGTCTGGCGGTACGACGCCACCACGATGGCGATGAGGATCGCCACCACGATCGAGATGGGCACCAGCTTCGACAGGCCCAGGGCCAGGCTCGACCCCGCGAAGGCGACGACGAACAGGATCTCCTCGGTGGCGTAGGCCGTGGACGAGATGGCGTCGGAGGAGAACGTCGCCAGGGCGACGCTCTTGGGCAACCGTTGTCCGTGCTCCTCGCTCCCGGCCAGGGGCCGGCCGAGGAGCAGGCGTTTGATGGCCTGGTACATCGCCCGAGACGGTAGAGCGTGCGGCGCGGTGACCGGAACCTGGCCGTTCGGTTTGCCAAGCGCAGTCCGGCCGTGTTCGCGTGTCGCCGTGCACGTTGTGGTCGTGGGGTGCGGGCGCGTCGGTTCCCAACTGGCGATCGCCTTGGAGGACGGAGGCCATTCCGTCGCCGTCATCGACAAGAACCGCAACGCCTTCCGCTGGCTGCCCGAAGGCTTCAGCGGGCGTGCTATCCACGGGTTCGGCTTCGACCGCCAGCACCTGGAGCAGGCCGGCATCCGGGACGCGGAGGCGTTCGCAGCCGTCACCAACGGCGACAACTCCAACATCCTGTCGGCCCGGATCGCCCGGGAGTCCTACGAGGTCCCCAAGGTCGTGGCCCGCATCTACGACCCCAAGCGGGCGGCGATCTACCAGCGTCTCGGCATCCCCACCGTGGCGGCGGTGGCGTGGACGACCGAGCAGGTGCTGCGCCGCATCTTCTCCGAACGCTCGGTCAGCGAGTGGTCCGACGCCAGCAGCAACGTGATGCTGCTGGAGCGGTCGCTGCCCGATGAGTGGGCGGGCCGCAAGCTGGGCGAACTGGACGAGGGCGACCGCTTCCGCCTGGTGGCGCTGTCCCGCCGGGGCGAGGGACGGCTCGCGATGGCCGGCCTGGTCGGTCAGGAGGGCGACATCCTCCACCTGATGGTCCGCCGGGACGCCGTGGACGAGCTGGAGAACCGGCTCCACAACCCGACGGAGGGCTCCCGCCGATGAAGGTGGCCATCGCCGGCGCCGGCAACGTCGGGACCTACATCGCCGCCGACCTAGCCGAGAGCGACCACGACGTGCTGCTCATCGAGCAGGACCCCGACGTCGTGGCCCGTGTGCGGGCCACCCTGCCGCCCCGGGTGAAGGTGGCCGAGGCCGACGCCTGCGAGGTCACGAGCCTCCAGCGGCTGCACATCGAGGAGTACGACGTCATGGTGGGGGCGACCGGTGACGACGAGGACAACCTGGTCGTCTCGCTCCTGGCCAAGCAGGAGTTCGCCGTGCCCCGGGTCGTGGCCCGGGTCAACCACCCGCAGAACCACTGGCTGTTCAACGAGTCGTGGGGCGTCGACATCTCGGTGTCCACCCCCCACCTGCTGACGGCGCTGGTCGAGGAGGCGGTGGCGGTGGGCTCGCTCGTGCGGCTCATGCAGTTCGGCGACACGCAGCTGGTCGAAGTCACGCTGGCCGAGGGCTCCCCCGCCGTGGGAGTGGCCATCAGCGAGCTGGGCGTCCCGCGCGACGCCACGATCGTGGCCGTGATCCGCGGCGACCGCCATGTCGTCGTCCCCCGGGGCGAGACGGTGATGGAGGCCGGCGACGAGGTTCTCGTGCTCGTCACCGTGGAATCCCAGGACAAGGTGAAGGCCCTGCTCATTGGCACGGCCGCCCACGACGGCGACGGCCCTGTAGCGGGCGGGTCTCAACCGGCTCGGGGCGTGTAGCGGGCGCCGTCGGCCGCTGAGGCCGGGCTCTCCACCAGGACCACACCGCCCCACACGATCATCCCAGTGCCATCCCAGGCCCCGACGGGATGGCCGCGGCCCAGCAGGGCGACCTGTTCGAGGCGGCGCCACGAGTTCGTGGCCGGGTAGTAGGCCGCGCCGTCACCCCGGGGGACGATGAGGTCGGGCGACAGGCGCCGGCCGATGGGACCGACGGCCAGGCCCCCGTCGGCCGTGCTGTCCCCGGCCACGCCCAGCCCGCCCCAGAAGAGCAGCTCGCGGCCCGACCAGACCGACAGGACATCCGCTCGTGGGGGCACGGGGGCGGGCGGCAGCAGGCGCCAACGGTCGGTCGCGGGGTTGTAGGCGGCGCCGTCGTCGAACACCTCGTTCCCGCCCGAGCCGCCCCAAATGACCAGCTCGGTGCCCGTCCACGCCGACGCCGGGCCCGTGCGGCTGCCGAGGGGTGAGGCCGCCAGTCGGCGCCAGGTGTCGGCCGCGGGGTCGTAGGCGGCGCCGTCGGCCAGCTCCTGGTCGGCCGCTGAGCCACCCCACACC
>JBOGID010000173.1:0-5594 GCA_050742295.1 Acidimicrobiales bacterium
GGCCCGGGTCGACGCCGCGCTGCGGTCCCTCGGCGTCCGGCGTCGACCGCGGGGCCCACGCTCGAGCCGAACCGGCTGGGAGAGCCTGACCGAGACGGAGCTACGCGTCGCCGGGCTGGCCGCCGCCGGCTTGACAAATCGCCAGATCGGGGAGCGCCTGTTCGTGTCGCCCCGTACCGTCGAGACCCACCTCGGCCACGCCTTCGCCAAGCTCGGCGTTGCCACCCGGGCCCACTTGGCCGCCGAGGTGGCCCGTCACGCGTAGAAATCCGGGGATCAACGGATGTGGGAGGGCACCCGTCCGGGGAAGGCTACGGGTTGATGAGGATGGAGAACTGCGCATGGTGATGACGGGATCGACCGTGTCGATCGACTGGGGGCGGGCCCAGCTCGCACTGCGCGCCGAGGTCGAGCGGGTGGCGCGCCTTCTGCGGTCGGGCATCGACCCGGCCAGGCCGGCCTTGGGTGAGTGGACCGTGGCCGAGGTCGCCATGCACCTGTCGCAGGCCTGGTTGGCGGTGCCGGGCATGGCCCAGGAGGACCTCGCCCCGGTGTACGACGTCATCCCCTCGGCCAAGGAACGGGCCAGCTTGCTCCGCAACCTCTGGGAGCTGGGGGACCTCACGAAGCTGGGCGTCCAGTCCGATCCGGAGCGGGACCTGGCGGTGCTCGCCGATCGCATCCAGTCCCGGGCAGCCGCCTACTTCGCGGCGATGCACGGCCTCGCCGGCGACCTCCGCGCGTGGCTCGTGGAAGGCACCGCGGTGCCGCTCGCCGCGCTCACGTGTCACCTGCTGAACGAAACGATCGTCCACGGCTGGGACATCGCCCATGCCACCCGTCAGCGCTGGCCCATCGAGCCGTCCCACGCCGCCCTCGTCATCGAAGGGTTCATCCTGCCCGTCTTCCAGGCCTTGGACCCTCGCGAGATGGTCGACCAGCAGCGGGCCGCAGGTGTGCGGGCCACCTACGAGTTCCGGCTGCGAGGCGGACAGCGCTACATCTTCGCCTTCCACGACGGGGCGCTGACCGTCGAGGGGCCGCTGGCGGCCGCGGTGAAGGGAATCGACTGCCACATCTCGGCCGACGCAGCCGAGATGCTGCTCGTGGCGTGGGGACGGCGCAGCCAGTGGCCCGCCATCGCCGCCGGCAAGATCACCGCTTGGGGGCGCAAGCCCTGGCTCGGGCCGAAGTTCCGCTCCCTCGTGCGCAACCCCTAAACGGGCAGCCCTGGGCTAGCTAGCCCCGGGCTAGCCGTGGGCTAGCCGAGGGCTAGCCGAGGGCTAGCCCGAGGCTTCGTCGGGGAGGTGGCGCACGATCCGGTCGTGGAACGAGCGTCGGGCCAGCGCCGCCTCGAGGTCCCGCGCCACCTGGCTGAGCGGATAGGGGATCTCGAACTCCAGCTCCCGGACGGCCTGCTCGCTGGCCCGCCACTCCAATTCCAGGAACGGAACCAGGCCGCGGGCCTTGCGGGTCAGCGTCACGTCGCGTGTGCGGGCGTCGGCACCGGCCGCGCTCGTCACCAGGCCTTGGCGGCGGAGGGCGGCGACGGTCTGGCTCATGGCCGAGTGGGTTACGTCGAGAGACCGGGCCAGGGCGCGGATCGTCATCGGTCCCCGCCGGCCGAGCCGGATCAGGGGCATGGCGAAGCGGGGCCTGACGCCCTCGATGCAGCGTTCGTCGTAGAGCTCGGCGATGTCGTCATCCATCGCGTCGAGGAGAACCCGGAGCGGCCTCCAGGGGCTCGCCTCGGTGGGGTCGGTGCCGATCGTCGTGGTCACGATGTCATTGTCACGACCCAACTATAACAGGACTTATATAAGAACTGTTACGTCTCTCGCGAGCGGCGACGGCGCAGGAGGCCCCCTGCCTTGTCCTTGGCCTTGCCCGCCTGCTTCTTGGCCTGGTCGAGCAGGCGCTCGGCCCACATGAACTCGGTGGCGAGGACGGCGAGGCCGGCGATGATGAGCAGGAGCCCCGGCCCCGGCAGCACGAGCATGACCAGGCCGACGGCGACGAGCAGGACCCCGACGACGAACACGGCGATGCGCTTGCTGTTGCGCATGATCACCCGCATCAGCTCGGTGAACGAGTGCATGTTCATCGCCCGGAGAGGTTACGCGCGACAGAGACGAAGCGCCCGAGGCCTAGCGTGAAGCACGTCCCCACGTTCAACCGGCTTGTCGGGTCAGGCGGCGGCGTTCCGACGTAGGACCCGACGAGAGCTACGACGCGCAAGGAGGAGCAATGGCATTGAACCTGAACAACATCATGCTGGGGTCGTCCGACCCCAAGCAGTTGGCCGACTTCTACTCGAAGGTCCTGGGCGCCCCCAACCCCGACTGGAGCGACGAGGCCAACGGCTGGTTCGGCTTCCAGGCGGCCGACGGCAGCCTCGCCATCGGCCCCCACAGCGAGGTGGGCGGGAAGAACAAGGAGCCGGGCCGCATCATGCTCAACTTCTCGACGTCCGACGTGAAGGGCGAGTTCGAGCGCATCAAGGGCCTCGGCACCCAGGTGGTGGCCGAGCCGTATTCGCCGGGCGAGGGCATGGTGATGTGCACGTTCGCCGACCCCGACGGCAACTACTTCCAGCTCGCGACGCCATGGGAGCCGCAGGGCTCCTAGCCAGCCTCGTGTTCGCCGTACCGGGCATGGAAGTGCGGCGGCGGATGGTCGTCGAAGTACATCGCGATGACGATCCTGTAGAACGCCGAGACCCGAGGCATCGGCGCAACCTACCGACGGCATGCGACACCGACCGCTCCATTTGTTCGGCGGACGTCGCCACATCGAGGGGGCTTGAAACCGACAGCCCGGTGGCGGCCTGCTCGCGGCCCTGGGAGGCCCACACCTGAGCTACGGCAGCTCGCAGTTGACGGCGCCGGCCTGGGGGTTGATGCAGAAGTCGGTGTCGGGGCCGCCGTCGTTGGTGTTGGTGCCCTCGTTCCCGTCCAGCCGGTCGATCCCGGCTCCGCCGAACATCGTGTCGTTCCCGGGGCCGCCGTCCAGCCGGTCGATTCCCGTCCCGCCGTACATGACGTCGTCGTTCCCGCCGCCTTCCAGCTTGTCGACGTCGGCACCTCCGACGAGCCCGTCGTTGCCGTCCCCGCCTTGCAGCCAGTCCCGACCGTCGCCGCCACAGATCACGTCGTTGCCGCCCAGGCCGCGGATCTCGTCGTGGCCGCCCAGGCCGAAGATGACGTCGTTGCCCGCAGTGCCGACGATCGGGATGTCGTTGCCCGCGGTGCCGACGATGGCGCCCGGCGGTGGCGGGCCGGCGCAGAACTCTTCGAGGCCGACGATCATGACCGCGTAGTCCTCGACCTCGCCATTGGCGGCCTGGCCCGTGGGGCCCAGCCCCCCGGCGCTCGAGATCCGGAACCGGGCCGCACTGGGGCCCGGCGTGGCCAGCAGGGGCACCGCGAACGTCACGTTGTTCGGGCCCGCGGCCAGTACCAGGTTGTTCGCAACCTTCTCACCTGCGTCGGTGAACACCCCGTTGCGGTTGAAGTCCACGAAGGCGTCGAGCCGGCCGCCCGCGCCCGAGGCCGTCACCGTCGTCGAGGCGTTGAGGCCGACCGGGAGGCCCGGCGGCAGCGTCACGCCGTCCTCGTCGTCGGTAGCGTTGGTGTCGTCGCCGGTCATGCCCGCCGTCGGGAGCCCGTTGGCCTCGAAGTCGATCTCGGTCCCGAGGAAGGGAGCGGCGAAGCTCGGGATGTGGCGGGCGCCGTTGGCGGCCAGCGTCGTGCCGTACGTGTCGGGGGCGTCGCCGAAGTCGCGCAGCCCAGCGTCGGCCAGGCAGCCGGCGAACGTCAACTCGATGGCCTGGATCCCGTAGAGGCCGCTCTCGACATTCTCGGTGGGGCCCACGTCGCCCGTCCCGGTGACCGCCGTGAACTCCTGGAACGTCCAGAACGTGCACGGGTCGGAGGGGTCGATCACGGTGGCGCTGTAGTCGCCCCACCGGTTGCGGTCGGTGCCGCCGTCGCGGAAGTAGAACCCGTTGCCCGCCGTCAGCACCAGCGGTGCCTGGAACGTCGTCGTGCCGCCGCTGGTCGTGCCGAACGACGCACAGACACTGGCCGCCTGGGACGGGCCCGAGCACGTGTAGCCGATGACGACGTCGCCGTGGGCGTTGGCGGCGATGGACGGGTCGATGAAGTCCCGGGTGGTGTCGTTGATCAGCCCGGTCTGGATGATGGCGTTCGTCGTCTCGTTGATGTTGTACCAGCGCAGGGCGGCGTTGCCTCCGGTGCCTGCGACCGAGTGGACGGCCCACAGGCTGTTGCCCTGTTCGAACACATTGGCGACCAGGCGCGGGGCCACGTTCTCGATGCGCTCGAGTTCGCCGGCGCCGTCGTTGGGCTGGCGGGCGTCGGGCGGGGCGGCGTGGCCCGGGTCGCCGCCGATGGCCACCGGGCCGGTCAGGGTGGCGCCCGCGGCACCCGCCCCGACGATGCTGCTGCGCGTGAGGGCGGTGCCGGTGGATGCGAGCAAGGGCGCCCGCCCGTCGGACGCTCCGAAGTCGAGGGCGGGTTGGTAGGAGCCCGAGACGGCGATGAGCCCGGCTGGCGTTGCCTCGAACCTTGTCATGTTGGCGGCGGACGGGACCGCCAGCAGGAGGTCCGACTTGGGGAAGGAGTAGCACGTCTCGTTGCCGGGCCCCTCGAAGTCCTGCGTGCACGAGTAGACGCCGTCGGCGTCGATGCCCAACGTCGGGTAGTCGTGGAACTCCTCGGGGGCGACCGTGTCGGAGTCGAGCTGGAGGCCGTCCCAGTCACCGGTCGGGTCGGCGGTGTCGGAGCGGCCGATGACCAGGCTGTTGGCTGCCGTCGGCGCGTTGTCGTCGTCGATGGACAGGGCGAACCACCGCTGGCTCGCGGGGTCGAACGCGATACGCGGGTCGAAGTAGCGGCCCGCGGACGGGGCAGGGACGCCGACCCGGTCGGTCCAGAAGCTGTCGAGGCTGCGGTCCTCGACCGACGCGCCCGTGTTCTTGTCGAAGATCTGCATGTTGCCGTTGATCAGCTCGACGATGTGGTTGGGCCCGACCGATCCCATCGTGTCGGGGACGACGACGTTGCTGCCGCCCGGGCTCCCGAACAGCCGGGTGGTCTCGAAGCTCAGGCCTTGGGCGACGATGCCTCCGGGCAGGGGGGTGACGACCAAGGGCCGGCGCGGCTGGGCAACATTGGACGGTCCCGGCGGCGCCTGGGCCGGGGGAGGGGCGCTCGGGGCGTCCGGCGCGGCCTGGGCCAACGCTCCACCCGACAGCACCAACGCGCCGACAAGGACGACCGACGCCAACGTTCGCTTTCGCATGTGCACGTCCCCCGGTTCGCCGTACCCCGAGCGGCCGATCCTACTTGGGACAAGTCCTCGTCGCTCGGACGGCTGGGGTGCGCGACGATTCGGTTGTCACGGCGAAGATCCCCCTCTCCGAGCTGCTGCGGCAGCGCACCGAGATGCTTCGGCTGCTGCCGAGGGGCGGCCGTGGACGCCTCGCGGTGCTGCTGGCCACGGTGGTCGCCGGCGCCCTCACCCCGCCTGCCAGCGCGCTGGCCATCGGCGCCCTGATCGGCAGCCTGCCC
>JBOGID010000174.1:0-4678 GCA_050742295.1 Acidimicrobiales bacterium
ACGCCGGCCCCACCAGCTCGGTCTGGATGCGACGGATGACCGCAGCGGCAAGGGGGTGCGTCCCCGCCGGCCGGTGATCGCCGGGGGCCGGGACAACGGCCTTGTGTCCCACCTGCCCGCTCGTCCAGGTGTCAACCGTGACGACCGCGCGACTTCGGCATGACGAGTCGTGCACTCGGTAAAGCGCGGAGCGACCGCCTGCATCGTCGACGCCGCCTTACCGCTCATAATGCCGGATGCCGCGCTGGTGGCAGGCGGTCGCTGGTGCCCGGTAACGCGCGTGGCGGAGACGACAGGGTGAGGTGCTCCGGCACGCGAGCCGGTGCTCGGGAACCGGCGATATGCGCAGACGAATCGCTCGATAACGCTCCGGGCCCCAAATCCTCGACAACGACGGCCGTCCCCTTGCTGAGAGCACGACGGAGTCCGACTCGGCGGATCCTCCGCTGGCGGTCCTGAGGAAGCCACTATCGACTCACGGGCGCTCAGCCAACATCCCGCAGTCCTCGCGGTAGCGATGCGGTCGCTAGACACCGACGCCTTCGTACACCCGCCTGTGCTGCCGGACGGGCAGGCGAGCCATCGCCCTTCTGGCTGCCCCGCGAACGGCCCCGAACTGGGCCCCACAGGGCATCACGAGCCCGCCGCCGAAAACGCCCGAAATAGGCTCTGACCTGCACAAACGCGTTCGGCCCAGCACAGCCCAACACGACTTCAACAGGTGTTCAAGTCCCCTCTCCGACACGACAACTGACCGGGGTCAGGTAGCGCACCGGCGGCACTCGGGTGACGCGGTGACGTAAGGCGGGTGAA
The DNA here is from genome assembly GCA_050742295.1 of Acidimicrobiales bacterium. Taxonomy (GTDB): domain Bacteria; phylum Actinomycetota; class Acidimicrobiia; order Acidimicrobiales; family AC-14; genus JAHFUQ01. The sequence continues at coordinate 814 of JBOGID010000174.1, forward strand.
AGCGCGGGCTGCCAGGATCCGCGCATGTCAATCGAGAATGCGAATGCAGCCCTGGACCGGATGGAGGCCGATGAGGCATTCGCCCAGCGGTTCAAGGTGGCGGGCGGGCCTGAGGCGGCGCAGGCGATGCTCGCGGGAGAGTCCCTCGAAGCGACGCCGGACGAGATGCGCGACGCCCTCGTCGACCGCTACGGCGACAGCCTCACCCAGGAGCAGCTGGACGCCCTCGCCGGTGGGGCCGACGACGCCACCATCGTGAACCTTGGGATAATCGGGGTGGTCGCCGGCGCGGCCGCCGCCGCGGCAGTCTGAGGGACCGGTGCACGTCGTTTTCCTTGGACCGTCGCTCCCCGCGAGGCTGCGGCCGTTCTCGCCCCGGACGCGGCGTTCCTGCCGCCCGTCTGCCAGGGCCAGCTTGTGTCGGCCATCGAGCGGCACCAGCCGAGCGTCGTTGCCATCGCGGACGGCGAGTTCAACCAGAGCCTCGCGGTCTGGCACAAGGAGATTCTGCACGTCCTCGGCCTGGGCGTCCGCGTCCTCGGTGCCTCGTCGATGGGGGCGCTGCGCGCCGCCGAGTGCGACGTCTACTACGGGATGGAAGGCGTCGGCCTCATCTACGAGTGGTTCCGTGACGGCGTCCTGACCGACGACGATGAGGTCGCGCTGCTCCACGGTCCTGCCGAATCGGACTGGGTCAACCTGTCGTGGCCCATGGTCAACGTGCGGGCGACCGTCGGGAAGCTCCAGGAGGCAGGCGAGGGGCTCGACGCCACCGCCGCCGAGCTGATCCTGGCGGCGACGAAGGGCCTCGAGTTCGGCAATCGCACCGAGCCGGCCCTGGCCCGCCGGGTGCGTGAGCTGGGGCGAACCGACGGCGCCGAGCTGCGGCCCTGGTCACCCGCCACTATGTCGACCAGAAGCGCGTCGACGCCGGGCGCGCGCTCGGGCTCCTGAGCGCCGAGCCCGCACCGTCGCCCGCCCCCCGGCGCGAGCCCCGCACGGCGCTCGGGTGGCTGGGCGACGCGCTGCTCGCCACCGACACCGAAGTCGAGCGACGGACGGGGACGGTGCACCGCTACCGGATCGTCGACGACGCGGCTCTGCACGAGGCCGACTTCGAGGAGCTTCAGGACCGGGCTATGAACCGGGAGTTGGTCGCCTCCGACGCCACAGAGCTGGGCCTGGAGCCCACGGCCGAGGAGGTCGCCGCCGACCGGGCCCGGTTCCTCTCCCGGCGTGGCCTGACAGAGGAGTCGCTGGATGCCTGGCTGGCAGACAACGACACCGACGCGGCCCGCTTCCACGCCCTGATGACGGCCGAGGCGAGCGCCCACCGCATGCGCCGCTGGTTCCTCGGCACCCTCGGTTACACCCGGAACCGTGCCGCCGTCGCCGACCAGCTCCGGATCGAGGGCCGGTATCCCGAGGTAGCCGACCGCGCCGCACGGCGAGCCAAGCTGGCGGGCGCCGGCAGGAGCAAGTTCCCTAACACGATCGAGGAAACGACTCGTGTAGTTGCCGAGCACATGGGTGCGACGGGCTGGCGCCCGTCGTTGCCCTTGGCGGCATGGGCGGAGGAGTTCGGCCTCGGCGACGGCGTGGAGCTCCTCGTTGCGCTGGCAGACGCATCCGGCGCCCGCCACGAAGGCGCCCGCCGGCGCGAGCGGTTTGCGCACTTCTTCCCGTCGACGACCGAACCCGCCGATGGCTGAGCCCGAAGGAGTTGCGTTCCGGGAGCGGGCACTCGGCGGCGCGGGCGCGGGCAACCCGCTCGAGCAACTCGACCGCCTCCTGCGCCTGGCGTCCCGGCGCACCTGGGCGGCGGTAACGGCCCTCGGCCTTCTGGTCGCGGCGCTCATCGGCTGGGGGGTGATCGCCCAGCGGTCGGTCACCGTCGTGGCGTCCGACATGCTCGTGCCGCCGAACGGCTTCGTCGAGGTCGGCCGCCTCGAGTCGGGCATCGTCGTGCAGGTGCGGGTCGCGGCCGACGACCAGGTCCGCGCCGGCGAAGTCATGGCGACCTACCGGCCTACGGGCGTGGCCGGATCCGCCGTCGCGGAGATCGTCGCCCCCGTCGACGGCCTCGTGATCGAAGTCGCCGTCGCCGCGGGGGCGCCCCTCGTGCCCGGGCTCCCCGCGTTCACGATCGAGCCGGCGCCCTTCGACATCGTCGCCATCGCGTTTGCATCTCCCGATGTGCACGCCCAGATCGACGTCGGCTACAGGGTGTCGGTCCAGGCGTTGTCGGCGCCGGCTGCGCAGTACGGGTCGATCGTGGGCTACATCGTCGAGATCTCCGACACCCCGGCGACGGCCGCCAGGCTCGACCGGCTCGCCGGCGGCAATCAGGAGCTGGCTCGTGCCTTCCTCGCCGGCGGGCCCGTCTACGAGGTGCTCATCAACCTCGAGCGACAGATCCTCGACCACGACCCCGTGCTTTCCCCGGCGCAGGTCCATGGCGATCACGGGACGGACGTTCGCGTCGACGGGGCGGGCCCGCACCTCGGCGTAATGTGGCAGCGGGTGGTCGGTCTGCTGCGGGCGACCCACGCCAAGGACCGGGCCGGCATCGCCAGTGCGACCGACGACTTGGCAACGAACCACGATCTCACGAAGGTCATCAAGGCGCTCGGGCTGGCTGCCTCCACCCTCGCCGACAGCCTGGCCGAGGCCAACCGGCACCCGGTCGGCGAGATCCTCGACGACCTGGAAGACGGCCTCGAACCGGCGTCCGTCGCCTGAACCCGACGGCCACCGGACGGCGGTCCCGAAGCGAGAATTTGTCTCACGCTACGCTCGCATGTGGCGAGGCAAAGCGGGCGCCTCGGAGGGGGACTCGACCGTGACTGCTCACACCGGAGAAATGCCCACTCGACGTCGCGGAAGGCGTCGCGTTCTCGGGATCGGCCTCGTGTTGGGGCTCGGCGCCGTCGCATCAGTGCGACCTCAGCTTCGTCCTCGGCAGGGCCGACGTTCGTGGACCCGACCGCCGTTGTCGTCGGCACGAGCAGGGTGCACCTGGGCGACCTCGTCTACGTCGGGCCCTTTGCGTCACTCGTCGCCGGGCGGGGTGAGATCGTCGTCGGGGCCGAGACGAACATCCAGGACAGCGTGAGCATCGACGCCCGCACCGACGGAGTCGACCTCGGCGAACAGGTCATCCTGGCCCACGGCGCCGCCGTCCGGGGCCCCGCCTCCATCGGCCACGGTGGCGCCTGTCCGGGCGGCGCGTCGCACTGCCCGTCGTTCGTCGGCTTCAACGCCCTCGTCGACGGCGGCACCGTCGAGCGGGACGCGATGGTCGGGCACCTCGCCCGCGTCGGCCCCGGTGTCCGGATCCCCTCGGGCCGGCGGGTGCTGCCCGGCGCCAACATCAGCTCCCAGGCCCAGGTCCCCGCCAAGACGGCGCTGCTCGTGCAGGGCGACCGGGACTTCATGAACGGTGTCATCGAGGTCAACGTGGAGTTCGCCAAGGGCTACGCGCAGCTCCGGGCCGAGAACGCCAGCAACGTCCGGGGTATCAACGTCGACCCGGGCGGGACGGCGTTCAACCCCGCCCGCAACCTGCCCACCCTCGCCGGTGTGGCGACCCGCTACCCGTCCAGCCCGAGCCGCATCATCGGCGACGTCCGCATGGAGGACGATCTCCTCGCCGTGCTGCGGAACGTCCGGTACGGCAGCTCGCTCCGCGCCGACGAGGGGGAGCCGTTCGAGGTTGGGACGATCGCGTCGATGGGCGCCAATTCGACGCTCCACGCCCTCGAACACAGCCACATCAATCTGGGCGACAACGGCACGTATGGTGCCCACAGCCTCGTCCACGCCGGCCCCGCGTTCTCCGCCACAACGACGAGCGGGGCCGGCC
>JBOGID010000175.1:0-6154 GCA_050742295.1 Acidimicrobiales bacterium
GTCCAGGTGCGGGCCCTGGAAGTCGTGGCCGAGGCGGCGTCGGCCGCGGGCGAGCACGAACAGGCGCTGGCGGCGGCCGAGGAGGCGATCGGCCTGTCCCGGCTGCGGGAGTCGGCCCACCAGCGGCTGATCGCGGCCCACGCCCGGGCCGGCAACCGCCCCGCCGCCCTGCGGGCCTTCGAGCGGTGCCGCGTCCTGCTGGCCGAGGAGCTGGGCGCCACCCCGTCCGCTGAGACCGAGGCCGCCTACCGCCAGCTGCTGGGCGACGCCATCGTGGTCGAGGGCTCGGTGCGCACCAACCTGCCCGACCGCACGACCACGTTCGTCGGCCGGGAAGTGGAGCTGGACGAGATCCGGGCCCGGCTCGGCGAGAGCCGGCTGGTGACCCTCACCGGGCCGGCGGGCGTGGGCAAGAGCCGCCTGGCCCACCGCATCGCCGCCGGCCTCGTACCCGAACAGCCCGACGGCGTGTGGCTCGTCGACCTGGCCGGCCTGCGGGACCCTGCCTTGGTGGCCGACCGCATCCTGTCCACCCTCGGCCTACCCGAACTGCCGGGCGCATCGTCCACCGAGTCCCTCCTGCAGGCGCTGACGGGACGGCGGGCCCTGCTCGTCCTCGACAACTGCGAGCACCTGGTCCCGGCGTGCACCACCCTCGTCGATGCTCTGCTCGAAACGGGCCTGGCCCTGCGGCTCCTCGCCGCCAGCCGCGTGCCCCTGGGCTCCCGCCAGGAGGTCGCGTGGCCCGTGCCGGCGCTGCCCGCCGAGGCCGCGGCACGTCTGTTCCGGGACCGGGCCGGTGGCATCGAGTTCGCCGCCGGAGCCGTCGCTGGGCTCTGCGAGCTCCTCATGGGCGTCCCTCTCGCTATCGAACTGGCAGCCGCGGCCACCCGGACCGCCCCGTTGGCCGACGTCACCGCCGACCTCCGCCGCCGCATACCCACGCCCGACGAGGACGCCCTGGCCGCCACGCTGGCGTCGGCCTGCGAACGCCTGCCGGCCGAGCTCCGCACCTTCTTCGACGGCCTGTCCGTGTTTGCGGGCGGCTTCACAGCGGAGGCGGCGGTGGCCGTGTGCGGGGCGCCGCCGGCCGCCCAGGCCCAGGCCCAGGCAGAGGTCGGCGTCCACGCCGCCCTCGACGCCCTCGACCGGGCCGCCCTCGTGACGGCCGACCACGGCCGCAACCGGATCCACGAGACCGTCCGCCAGCACGGCGGCGAGCGCCTCTCGGCCAGTGGCGACGAGGACCACATCCGCAGCCGTCACCTCCGCTGGGCCGTCGACCTGGCCGAGGTGGCCGAGGCCGGCCTCGAGGGTGCCGCGCAGACCCACTGGCTCGCCGTCCTCGACACCGAACACGACAACATCCGGGTGGCGCACGACTGGGCGGCGACCTCGGGCCAGGCCGAACTGGGACTGCGCCTGGCGGCCGCCCTGGTCCGCTACTGGGAGATCCGCGGCCACCTCCGTGAGGGCCGTGCCCGCCTCGCCCGGTGGACCGACGTGCCTCTCGGCGATGCCGCCCTGCGGGCCAAGGCGCTCAACGCCGCCGCCGTCCTGGCCCAGCGCCAGCACGACCTCGACGCGGCGCGGGCCTCCTACGAGGAGAGCCTGGTCATCCGTCGCACCCTCGAAGACCGGGTCGGTGCGTCCGTCGCCCTCCACGGCCTCGCCAACCTGGCCGTGGCCGACGACGACTTCGCCACCGCCCGCACCCTGTTCGAGGAGAACCTCGCCATCGGGCGTGAGCTGGGCCACCGCCGAATGGTGGCCGCCTCCCTCATGAACCTGGGCGTCCTGGCCCACTACTCGGTCATCCGCAACCGGGAGCCCGCGAGCCGGGCGGGCACGGACGCCAAGGCGTTCTACGAGGCGAGCCTGGCCGCCTACCGGGAGCTGGGCGACCGGTACGGGGAGGCGCTCGCCCTCGAGAACCTGGGCGGCCTGGGGCCGTTCCTGGGCGACCTGGAGGGCTCCCACGCCCGCCATGAGGAGAGCATGGCCATCCGGCGGGAGCTGGGCGACAAGATGGGCATCGCCGCCTCAGCCCGGTTCCTCGCCACCCGGGCGACGTGGAACGGCGAGTTCGCCACCGCCCGCCAGCTCCACGAGGAACGGCTCGTCATCGAACGGGAGTTGGGCAACGAGCCCAACATGGCCGAGGCCCTCGCCAGCCTGGCCGAGATCGCCGACCGCGAGGGCGACCATGCCCAGGCCCGCCGCCTGCTCAACGAGAGCGTCGAGCTGTACCAGGAGATCGGGGACCGCGGTGCCGTCCGCACCGTGCTGGCGCTGATCGCCGACGTGGCGCGCCACCAAGGCGACTGGGCACGGTCACGGGCCGCCCTCGACGCCGCCGACCGTCTGGCCCGGGAGCTGGGAGAGGTCAGCAGCCTGCGCTGGCACACCGTCCCCCGGGCCAAGCTGGCCCGTCGGGAGGGCGATCTGCGCACCGCCCTGCGGCTTTCCCACGAAGCCATGGCGCTGGCCGAGCGGGAGGACGTCCCCGGCTGGCTCGAAGCGGCCTCGCTCGAACTGCTGGCCGGGCTGTCGGTCGATCAGCGCGAGTTCCCGCGGGCGGCGCGGCTCCTGGGTGCGGCCGCCGCCACCCGTCCGGGCCACGCGCCCGGGTTCACGGCTCCCGAATTCACGCCGCCCCGCGACCCCGACGTCGACCGCGACCGCAACACGTCCCGCGACACGCTGGGCCACCCGCTGTTCGAAGCGCTGTTCGGCGAGGGCCAGGCCCTCGCGCCTGCCGCCCGCCGGGCCTACGCCCGCGGCGGCGTCGACGAATAGCCCGTTCGGCCGCGGCTCGTCAGGCGCCGGAGGGCCGGGCGGGCACCACCCGGGAGGGCATGCCGAGGCTACGGGCCTCCCGAACCTGGGCCTCGAGGGCCTTCTTGCGTTCCAGCACGTCGTCACCCATGTGCTCGACGAGCGCGGGGACCTTCTCCCCCAGCTTTGGGAAGAGCTCACTCTCCTCTACCTGGACGTGATGCTGGATCGACTCCTTCAGCTGGCGGGCCAAGCCGGAGACGTCGTCGCCCCTGCTGGCCCCGGCGTCGATCTGCTCGACGAGCTGCCTGGCCTCGTCGTGCTCCCTGCGGGCCTCCTGGGCCAGGCCCTGGTAGCCGGCCTTGGACGCCAGGACGGGGTACACCAGCTCCTCCTCCACCATGGCGTGGACGGTCAGCTCGTCGCAGATCTGCTGGGCGACCTCGGGGTCACCTCCCTGCTCGAACTGCGAGAACAAGCTCTCCACTCGGCGGTGATCGTTGGTCAGGATGGTGAAGACGTCCGGCATCCCGGCCCTCCTTCGTTGCTGTTGTCGGCTTGGTTCGTTCCTACCCGTCTCGTCCGCCCCCGGAACCACGCCGTGACGTAGGGGCAGGTTCACAGCAAGGGCCTGAGGGGCGCACAGGAATCTCTCAGGCAGTCGAGTGTTACTAGAGGCATGCAAACCGACGTGGCCAATGCTGGGTTCTCAGCATCGTCATCGGGGTCCGCTGACCCGACCCAGCCCATCTTCCTGGAGCCGCTCCCCACCGCAACCAGCACGCCTCCCCCGCCGCCGGCCGCCGTCGGCGCCTCCCAACCGCCGGCCTCGCCTCGGCGCGGCGGTCGCACCGCCCTTCTCGTCGCCGCTGCCCTGATCGGCGGGGCGATCTCGGGCGGCATTGTCTCGGCCACCAAGAACGAAGACGGCACCGCGGCGCGCACGACGGGCACGACCGCCGCGGCCGGTGGCAACAACTCCAGCGTCATCGCCAAGCCCCAGGACATTCAGGCCATCCTGGCCAAGGTCGAGCCGGGCGTGGTCTCCATCCGCACCCAGGCCGCCCGCCAGGGCCGGTTCTTCCCCTCCAGCGGCGCGGGCACGGGCATGGTCCTGACCGCCGACGGTGAGGTCCTCACCAACGCCCACGTGGTCGCGGGGGCCACGACCATCGAGGTCCGCCTGTCGGGCGAGTCGAGCTTCCGCGCCGCCGACCTCGTCGGTGCCAACAGCGCCGAAGACCTCGCCCTGCTCAAGATCCGCAACGCCAGCGGCCTCAAGACCGTCGAGCTTGGCAAGTCGGGCGACCTCAAGGTGGGCGACGACGTGATCGCCATCGGCAATGCCCTCAACCTCCAGGGCGGGCTCACGGTCACCGAGGGCATCGTCTCCGCCCTCAACCGGTCGATCTCCGACGCCAACGAGAACCTCGACGGGCTCATCCAGACCGACGCCGCCATCAACCCCGGCAACTCGGGCGGGCCCCTCGTGAACGCCGCCGGCCAGGTCGTGGGGATCAACACGGCGGTCGCCGGTGACTCCCAGAACATCGGGTTCGCCATCGCCATCGACGGGGCCAAGCCCCTCGTCGACCGGCTGCGTTCGGGCGGGACGGCCGGGGGCGCCACCACACCGGCGGCCACGCAGGGCTACCTGGGCATCACCTCCCAGTCGCTCAACGCCACCTCCGCGGCGTCGCTGGGTCTGACCCAGACGACCGGCGCCCTGGTCACCCAGGTTCTGGCTGGCACGGCCGCCGAGCGGACGGGGCTCCGCAGCGGCGACGTCATCACGTCGGTCGCCGGCCAGCCCATTGCCACATCCGAGGACGTCAGCGCCGCCCTCGCCAACACCAAGCCCGGCGACGCCGTCGACCTCTCGTGGGTCCGGGGCCGCCAGCAGATGAACGCCCGGGCCACCCTGGGCAGCCGGTAGCGCCCACCCGGCAGCGATCGACCGGGCGGCGCGGCACCCCCCACCCGCGCCGCCCGGCTCATCCTCGCCCTCGGTCAGGACGCCCGGGTCGCGACCACCTCGGCGTCGCTGGGCCCGCCGTCGTCAAGCACAACCTCGGCCTGGGCGATGTCGAGGAGCTCGCCGAAGGCGGCGTCCAGCTCACCGAGCAGGGCCTGCAGCGACAGCGCCGGCAGATCGGCCTCCAGCGCCTGCAGCCTGCGCTCGAGCGCCTTCATGCCCGTCGGGCCCGAGATGCAGGGCTGGAAGCGCCCCGTCAAGGACGAGCTCCAAAACGAGCCGGACGAGTCCCTCGAGGAGCAGGCCGAGAACGTCCGCCGGCTGGCCGACGAAGCCAAGAACAAGTAATCCCCGAACGCACCGCAGAGCCAAGCGGACCCGGTCGACCTTCACACCGGCCGGGGCCGCTCTCGCGCCCGAATAACAGAACCCCGAATAACAACAAGGCGCCGGCCGTTTGGCCGGCACCTTGTTCCGGTGCAATCCCCCTATTGGATGCGATCAGACGTGGCTGGCGATGGCGGTGTCCATCTCGCCGGATTCGGTGACGGCCAGCAACAGCTCGTCGAGGGCGTCGTCCTCGAGCGTCTCGACCTCGATCAGGGTCTGAGCGAGGCGCTCGAAGGCGGCCTTGTTGTTGATGATGGCCGCCATAGCCCGCTCTTCGGCCTTGGCCAGGATGGCCTGGATCTGGGAGTCGATCTCCGATGCCACCCGCTCCGAGTACCCGACGCCGATCTGGCCCTGGTAGCCGTCGATGAAGGGCTTGACGATGAACGGGCCCATGGTGGTCGACATGCCGAAGTCGGCGATCATGCGGCGGGCGATCTGGACAGCGTGCTCCAGGTCGGACGTGGCGCCCGAGGACACCTCGCCGGTGGCCACCCGCTCGGCGGCACGGCCACCCAGGAGGGCGGCGATTCGGTCGAGCAACTGGGACTTCGTGACCGTCACCTGGTCGCCCTCGGGGACCATCCACGTGAACCCGCCGGCGTGGCCGCGGGCGACGATGGAGACCTTGCCGACCCGGTCGGTCCCGGGCAGGGCGGTGGACACAACGGCGTGCCCGGCCTCGTGGTAGGCGATCCGGGAACGGTCCTGCGGGGAGAGGATGCGGCTCTTCTTCTCGGGGCCGGCGACGACCCGCTCGATGGCCTCGTACAGCAGGCGGTTGGTGATCTGGTTGCCACCACGGCGGGCGGCGAGCAGGGCGGCCTCGTTCACCACGTTGGCCAGGTCGGCGCCCGAGAACCCGACGGTGCGCTTGGCCACGCCGTTGAGGTCGACGTCCTCGGCGAGGGGCTTGCCCCGGGAGTGGATCTTGAGGATGGCCTCGCGGCCCCGGATGTCGGCCCGGTCCACACCGACCCGGCGGTCGAACCGGCCCGGCCGCAGCAGGGC
>JBOGID010000176.1:0-1525 GCA_050742295.1 Acidimicrobiales bacterium
GCGCAGTCGAGCGAAGACCCGGCCGCGGCCGGCGCCCGCCTCCATGTGGAGGCCTGGGGATCGTTCGCCGACCTGGCAACACGCCTGGGCCTGTCGACGTACGGGCCCCTGATGCTCCCCGTCGAACACCACATCACCTGGTGAGCCGGAGCCGCGTCCGTCGGGTTCCCGGGGACCTGCGACGGGGCCGTCAGCTGGAGGGGGCGGTCTCCCAGAGGCCAACCAGGTTGCCCTCTGGGTCCTTGAAGTAGGCGCTGAAGCCCATGTCCCCGACGGCCTGGCGCTCGGAGACGGTGGTCCCTCCCGCGTCGTTGACCACCTTGAGCGCGTCCTCGAGGTTCGCCACGTCGATCACGACGTTGGGGGCCGTGAACGGGTCCTGGCGCTGCATCATCCCGCCGTTTATGAAGCCGAGCTCGGTCGGCCCCTGATCTCCGCTCGGCCCCGACGTGACCAGTGTGTAGCCCATCTCCGGCAGCGACATGAGCTGCCACCCGAACGCCTTCTCGTAGAACGCACGGGCGCGGTCGCCATCGTCGTAGGGAATCTCGAAGTGCACCACGCGACCTGACATGGAGTGCTCTCCCTCTGTTCGAGGCGCGACTATTTCGCGCCATACTGCGAGCCAAGTCCCGGGCGTCTTGCGATGTCAACGGCCGATCCCAAAGGGGGCAGTGATGCGCGCGCTTCAGCTGACCGCTTGGAAGTCCGATCCCGAGATTCGGGAGGTGCCGGATCCCGATCCCGAGCCGGGACAGGTCGTCGTGCGGGTCGCCGCCGCGGGCGCCTGCCACTCGGATCTGCACCTGATGCACGACTTCGAACCTGGGCTGCTGCCATATGCCCTTCCCTTCACCCTCGGGCACGAGAACACGGGGATCGTCGAGGCGGTGGGTGCCGGCGTCGAGCACTTGGCACCCGGTGAGCCCGTGGCCGTGTACGGGCCCTGGGGGTGCGGACGCTGCAGGAATTGCCACCGGGGCGCGGAGAACTATTGCGAGCGGTCGGCCGACCTTGGTGGCGCCGGGGGAGGCCTCGGCTTCGATGGGGGCATGGCCCCCCTCATGCTCGTGCCCCAAGCTCGATGGCTCGTCCCGCTCGGCGACCTCGACCCCGTCGAGGCGGCCCCACTCACGGACGCCGGTCTCACGCCGTACCACGCCATCAAGCGCTCTCTGCACCTGCTGCACGGGGGCTCGACCGCGGTGGTGATCGGAGCCGGCGCCCTGGGGCACTTGGCCGTCCAGATCCTCAAGGCGACCAGCGCGGCCACGGTCGTCGCTGTCGACACGAAGCCCGAGGCGCTCGAGCTGGCCACCGCGTCAGGTGCCGATCACGCCGTCACCTCCGACGACACCGCCTCCGACGCCATCCGCGACATCACCCACGGCCAGGGCGCGGACCTCGCCCTCGACTTTGTAGGCATCGACGCGACGATCGCCCTCGCTGCCCAGGTCAGCCGACCGCTGGCCCACGTGACAGTCGTCGGCATCGGCGGCGGAACCTTCGGCTTCAGCTTCTTCTC
>JBOGID010000177.1:0-6488 GCA_050742295.1 Acidimicrobiales bacterium
GCCTCGCGCTCCGGGTCGCCGCCGTCGCCCTCGTCGCCCGCCCCGCCGCCGCCCCGCTCGCCGGACCTCGACGCGTCGCTGCCGTCCGACGCGCAGTCGGCGGCGTGGTTGGCCGTCGAGTTGTCCCACAGGGCCCAGTCGCTGCAACCCAGGTCGAGGTTGTAGGGCGGCTCGCACGTGGCCATGCGGCAGACGATGGGCCCGTAGCAGCCGATGTGCTCGTTGCACTGGCCGTACCGGAACCAGTTGCAGGCGCTGACCCGCCGGCCGCAGTCGCCCTGGGCACACCCGCAGCCCGGCCACCAGTCGGCGTCGCAGGAGAGGTTGCAGTCGACGATGTACCGGGTGCCGTCGCAGAAGATCGACCCGTCCGCCCGCCACCAGCCGCCCGGGAACGACCCGACGGGGCAGACGTTCACGCCGCCGTTGACCTCGCAGCAGAAGGCCGTGTAGCCCTCGCAGCACGCCGACCCGCAGTCGCAGCTGTACCCCGCGCACCCGCAGATGGCGGCGTAGGCCGTCATCGGCTTGAGCAGGTAGTTCAGCGGGTTCACGGCCACCGCCGTGCCCGCCACCGCGGCCCGGACCAGGAACCCGCGGCGCGAGACCTTGCGGCCGAGGAGGGCGGTCCCCCGTTCGACGAGCCAGCTACCGCTCACGGGGAGGGCGCTGCGGCGGCGGCCAGTGTCCGGGGCAGCACGGTGAGGATGGCGTAGGCGAACCCCGTGCACACCACCACCAGCAGCACGAACGGGACGCCCGCCAGGGGCTGGTCCGCCACGGCGTCGGCCAGCCCCCCTCCGCCGCCCAACGCCACGGCGGCGGCAACGCCTGCGGCGGCCAGGTTCAGCACCAGGTGGAAGGCCGAGGGCGGCGACCCGGTCCCACCGAAGCACCCGCAGTCGGAGACGGGCGCGGCCCGCAGCAGCGTCAACGCCACGAACCCTGCGAACCCGGCGTAGAAGGCGGCCACGAGGGCGGCGAACACGGGCCCGCCGGCCGCCAGGGCGCCGATGCCGGCCGCGACCTCGGCCACGCCCAGGGGCCGAGCCAGGGGAGCGAGGGGGCGCAGGCCGGCGCTGACCAGCGCTCGCGCCGTCGGGCCGGGCCGCCGCGCCTTGAGGGCCCCGCCCAGCGCCAGCAGAGCCGCGGCGCTGAGGAACGGGCCAGCCAGGACTCCCACCTCGCGGGAGGCTACCGGTTCTCGTGCTCCCCGAACACCCGTCGCAGGGCGTCGCTGACCTCGCCCAAGGTGGCCCCGGCCCGCAGCGCGTCCTTCATCGGCGGGAGGAGGTTGGCGTGCCCGCCCGCACTTTCCGCGACCGTCGAGAGGGCCATCGCGACCGCGGCTGAATCCCGCGCCGCCCTCGCCGCTGCCACACGTTCGCACTGGCGGCGCTGGAGGTCGGCGTCGATGGGGAGGGCGGGCACCGGCGCCGGCGCTCCCTCGTCCACGAACCGGTTGACGCCGACGACGACGTGCTCCCCCCGGTCGATGGCCTGGGCCACGGCGTAGGCCGACCGTTCGATCTCGGCCTGCGGGAAGCCGGCCTCGATGGCGGCCACCGCCCCGCCGAGCGAGTCGATGCGTTCGAGGTAGCGGGTGGCGTCCGCCTCCAGTTGGTCGGTCAGGGCCTCGACCAGGTGGGACCCACCGAGGGGGTCGGGCGCCCCCGTCACCCCCGCCTCGTGGGCGATCACCTGCTGGGTGCGCAGGGCGAGCCGGGCCGATGCCTCAGTCGGCAGTCCGAGAGCCTCGTCGAAGGCGTTGGTGTGCAGGCTCTGGGTCCCTCCCAGCACCGCGGCCAGGGCCTGCAACGTGACCCGGACCACGTTGACCTCGGGCTGCTGGGCGGTCAGGGTCGACCCCGCCGTCTGGGTGTGGAACCGCAGCTTGGCCGCCGGCGAGCCGGCGGCGACCCCGAACCGCGACGTGACGATGCGCCACCACACCCGCCGGGCCGCCCGGAACTTGGCCACCTCCTCGAACAGGTCCCGGTGGGCGTTGAAGAAGAACGACAGCCGGGGGGCGAAGTCGTCGACCGCCAGGCCCGCGTCGATAGCCGCCGACACGTAGGCGATGCCGTCGGCCAGGGTGAACGCCAGCTCCTGGGCGGCGGTGGCCCCTGCCTCGCGGAGGTGGTAGCCCGACACCGACACCGTGTTCCACTGGGGGAGCCGCTGGGCGCAGTAGGCGATGGTGTCCGTCACCAGCCGCATCGACGCACGGGGCGGGTAGATGTACGTCCCCCGGGCGATGTATTCCTTCAGCGGGTCGTTCTGGACCGTGCCCCGCAGGGCCGCGGGCGCCACGCCCTGTTCCTCGGCCACCAGTTCGTACAACAGCAGCAGGATGGCGGCGGTGGCGTTGATCGTCATCGAGGTGGTGACCTCGGCGAGGGGGATGCAGTCCAGCAGCCGGCGCATGTCGTCGAGGGTGTCGATGGCGACCCCCACCCGCCCCACCTCGCCCGCGGCCAGGGGGTGGTCGGAGTCGTAGCCCATCTGGGTGGGCAGGTCGAAGGCGCACGACAGGCCGGTCTGGCCCGCCTTCAGGAGGAACCGGAACCGCTCGTTCGTCTCCTCGGCCGAGCCGAACCCGGCGTACTGCCGCATGGTCCACAGCCGGTCCTGGTACATCCGGGGGTGGATCCCCCGGGTGTACGGCGGCTGGCCCGGCTCCTCCCGAGGCGCCGCCGTTACGCCCCCGGCGGCTTGCGGGGGTGGGGCATGCACAGCTCGTCGTACTCGGCGATCACGATCTCGCCGGCGTCGGGACCGCACGCCGGGCACGACGGGTCGCGCGGCACCTTGAACGTGCGGAACGACTCCTCCAAGGCGTCGTACGCCATCAGCCGGCCCACAAGGGGGTCGCCCAGCCCGAGTACGAGCTTGATCGCCTCCATGGCCTGGATCGTGCCGATGATGCCGGGCAGCACGCCGAGCACGCCCGCCTCGGCGCACGACGGCGCCATCTCGGCCGGCGGCGGCTCGGGGAACAGGCACCGGTAGCACGGCCCGACGTAGGGGGCGAACACCGTCGCCTGGCCCTCGAACCGGAAGATCGAGCCGTGCACCACCGGGATCTTCTTGGCCAGCGAGGCGTCGTTGACCAGGTAGCGGGTCGGGAAGTTGTCGGCCCCGTCGATGATCACGTCGTAGCCGTCGATGATGTCGAGCACGTTGTCGGCGCCCAGGCGGGTGTCGTAGCCCACCACGTTCACGTCCGGGTTGAGGCCGACCAGGGTCTTCTTGGCCGAGTCCACCTTGCGGTCGCCGATGCGGTCGAGGTTGTGGAGGATCTGGCGCTGGAGGTTGGACTCGTCGACCGCGTCCATGTCGACGATGCCCAGCGTGCCCACGCCCGCAGCCGCCAGGTACAACGCAGCCGGTGACCCGAGCCCGCCCGCGCCCAGCAGCAGCACCTTGGAGTCGAGCAGCTTCTGCTGCCCCGCCTCGCCCACCTCGGGCAGCAGGAGGTGGCGGTGGTAGCGGTTGCGCTGGTCGGCGGACAGGACGGTCGGCGTGTCCCACGGCCGGCCCTCGTTCTTCCACTTGTTGAACCCGCCGGCCATGGAGACGACGTTGGTGAACCCCAGTTCGGCCATGGTCTTGGCCACGAACGCGGAACGGGTGCCGCTGGCGCAGTACACGACCACCGGGGTGCCGGCGCCGGTGACCCGGTTCTCGACCTGGCTCTCGAAGTGGCTCCGGGGCAGGTGGACGGCTCCCGCCAGCGCGCCCTGCTCGTACTCGCTCGGCTCCCGCACGTCGAGCGCCACCGCTTTGGGGTCGGCGGCCAGCATGGCCGCGGCCCCCTCGGTGTCGACCTCGCGGATCTGCGCCTTCGTGCGGGTCAGCAGGTCTCTGAAGTTGGGCATGGCGGCTACCTCGGGCAGGGTCGTGGCACTACGGAAACCCTACCGCACAGGTCAACATTCCCGCAGCGGCGGCAGGGCCTTCGGGGCGGGTTGGAGGCCGGCGGCGATGGCGACGAGGGTGTCGCCGTCGAGGCTGCCGCTGAGCCGGGCGTGGGTGCCGTCGACCTCGACCTTGGCGTCGTGGCGGAACACGAGGACGCGCCGGCCGTCGCGCTGGGCGCCAGCACGGTGAACGACGCACGGCGCGCCGCTTCCTCCATGGAGAGGTGCTCGGGCGGGGGGAGCGACTCCCGAGCCGACCGGGCCGGGCTGCCGTCGGGCGAGACGAACCGGAACAGCTCGCCGTCGAATACCTCGTCGAAGGCGCCCTCGAGTACCTCGTTGAGGTCGAACGTGCGGCCGTCGAGGCGGGCCTCGGTGCGCAGTAGGACGCCCCGTTCCCGGTCGACGGCCAGGTGGACCTCGTCGGCGCCGAGGGACGTAAAGGCGCCGAAGCCCCGGCGCAGGCCCTCGGCCCGGGGCGTGGCAACGGCCGTCACGGCGGTGCGGCCCGCCACGTCCGCCGCGCCCGTCACGGTGAACTCGAAGGCCTCGATCAGGCCCACCGGGTCGAGCAGCGGGTCGAGGTTCATGCCGAGGGCCGTGTCGGGGTTGTCCTCGTTGACGGTTGCGCCCGACATGGGGCTGTACCACCACCACCGGTTGCCGTCGCGGACGTTCAACATGGGGCCGTGATCGTTCTCCGTCTCGGTGCGGGTGCGGCTGCGGGGACGGTCGACCCAGGTCCGGGTGACGTATTCGGAGGTGGCCGGCCCGTGGCCCCGGATGCCGACGACGACGCGCGAACCGTGTGCCCGCTGCCGTTCGGCGTGTCGTTCCTTGGCCGTCCGCATCAGCTCCGCGTTGGTCCAACGCCGGCTGACGGCATGGACCGTCTGCCACCGCCCGTTCGCGCCGTGGAGCAGTTCGAGCAGGTCGCCAAGCTCGCTCACGTGCCCTCCTCCGGGACGATGGCCGGCAGCACGTCGCTGATCGGCTCGCGGAACACGGCGTCCGCCAGGTCGTCGTAAGGCGTGGCCTCGGCGTTGACGATGACGACCCGGGCTCCGGCGTCGGCGGCGATGGGGACCAGCCAGCAGGCGGGCGAGACCTGCAGCGTGGAGCCGACAGCGAGCAGGAGGTCGGCTTTTGCCGCGGCCTGCTGGGCCCGGTCGAGATCGGCGGCGACCAGGCTCTGGCCGAACGAAACCGTCGCCGACTTGAGGATTCCGCCGCACCCGGGGACCAGGCAGTGCGGATCGTCGTCGCCGCTGCGGAGCCGTTCGAGGACGGGCGGCATCGGGCCCCGCTCACCGCACGCCAGGCACATCACCTCCCGCATCGTGCCGTGCAGCTCGACCACGTTGGCGGGGTCGTTGCCGGCCAGCTGGTGGAGCCCGTCGATGTTCTGGGTGACGAGGGCGTGGAGGCGGCCCTGTCGCTCCAGGGCGGCGATGGCGAGGTGGCCGGGGTTGGGCTGGGCCGTCCAGGCCGGGGACGCCAGCCGGTTGCGCCACGCCCACTTCCGGACCTCGGAGTCGGCCACGTAGTCGTGGATGTTGGACGTGCGCTGCGCCTCGGGGTTGCGGGTCCACACACCTTGGGGACCGCGGAAGTCGGGGATGCCCGAGTCGGTCGAGATGCCGGCACCGGTGAGGACGACGATGCGGCGGCTGGCCGCCACCCACGAGCGGACGTCGTCGAGCGTGGCGGTCGCCGTCATCGACCCAGTCTTGCGCCACTTCGCGCTTGACGCCGCCCATTATGCCAGGTAGAACAATGAAACATCATGAAACTGCAGTTCAGTTCCCACTTCCTCGAGCGCTTCCTCCCTCAGCCACGCCCCGTTCGCTGGAGGGCTTCCGGCATGTCCACCTCGCTGGCCGATCACGCTTCCCCCTATCTCGCCACCATGGCCGTCCGGCCGTGGCCCGACCCCGTCATCGACGCCCTGGGCCACGACCCCCGGTCGCAGTACGTCGAGAAGTTCTGGCTCGGCATCCTCGGCCCGTCCACGACCTGGCTCCTGCGGCTGATCGCCTCCCAGTTGGAGGCCAGCCCCGCCGGCTTCGACCTCGACCTGGCCGAGACGGCGCTGGTACTGGGTCTCGGTGGGCGGGGCGGGCGCCACTCCCCGTTCATGCGGGCCCTGGGCCGCTGCTGCCGCTTCGACGTGGCCGACGTCCGCCCCGCCGGCACGCTGGCCGTCCGCCGCAAGATCCCGCCCCTCAACCGCCGCCAGGTCCTCCAGCTGCCGCCGTCGTTGCAGGAGGCGCACCGGGCCTGGCAGGAGGCCGACCTGTCCGTGCCCGCGGCCGAGCAGCTCCGCCGCCGGGCCCGCCGCCTGGCCCTGAGCCTGTTCGAGCTGGGGGAAGACCGCGAGGCGGCCGAGCGCCAGCTCATGCGCTGGAAGTTCCATCCCGCCCTGGCCCGCGAGTCGGCGGCGTGGGGGTGGGACCGTCACCGCCGCGCCCTCGCCGAGTCCGGCGGCGTCGTCGCCACCGCCGACGCCGGAGGCCTCCCGCCCGGCGCCGCCTAGTCCGCCCCGGGCGGCGGCCGCCCCACGAC
>JBOGID010000178.1:0-4903 GCA_050742295.1 Acidimicrobiales bacterium
GTTTCCTAAACCGTGCGTCGGAGGTTCGAATCCTCCCGGGGGCGCTCCCAAAAGTCCAGGTCAAAGCGTTGGAACCCGAGAATCACTCCCGAAAGTAGCTTACATAACAGGGAGTGGGCCATCCAAATGGGCCATCTACGTGCTAAAAGTCCCTGGTCATGGGCCATCTGGTGGGCCATCTGATGGCGCAGCCGCTACCGATTCGTGCAGGCGAGCAGCTCGCCCGACGCCGCCGCCGGGCGAGCTTCGACGAGCCAATTCCCAGCCCCGCCAAGAGCACGAGCGGGTACCGTGCAACCGAGGCCTGATGAACGACTTCGACATCGCCGTGGACTTCATGATGATGCAGGACGGGCGGCTCTGGACGACGCAGCGGAGCGCTGGCCCCGGGTTCGTGCCGATCGCAGGCCGCTATGTGGTCGTCGGCGACGAAGGAGTCGACCCGGCGGTGGCTCGCATCCTTTCGGTGAACTCCGACGGGCACGTCGAGTTGGATGTGTTGCCCGGCAGCGTGGACTCGCACCGGCACCTCCTCGCCCAAACCTGATCCCGGTCGCTTTCCGCCAGCCGCAGGAGGGGCTTCGCCGATGAAGGGTTCGATGCGCGAGAAGCGGCCTGGCTACTGGCAGCTGCGGGTGTTCGAGGGCGCTGATCCCGTCACTGGCATGAAGGAGTACCGGACTCAGGTCTTCCGTGGGACCAAGCGTGAGGCGCAGAACGCCCTGGCCCTCCTCGTCAGCCAGGTCAACGCCGGTGTGGTCAAGACCAGGAGCTGCACGGTCGAGGAGCTGATCGGTGCGTGGCTGGCCCACATCGAGAACGTCGGCCGCTCACCGTCGACGCTCTACAACTACCGGCGGGTCGTCGCCCAGCTGCCCGATGGCTTCAAGGCCCTCCCGCTGAGCAAGGTGACGCCGAAGGTCGTCGACGACCTCTACCGGTTCCTCGCCAAGGAGACCGGCCGCAAGCCTGCCACCGTCGTGCGGTTCCACGCCGTGCTGCGAGCCGCGTTCGGCCAAGCGGTGAAGGGGGAGTGGATCGAGCGCAACCCCATCGACCGGGCCACGCCGCCCAGCGTGCAGCGTGTGGAGATGGTGCCGCCTGCGGTCATCGACGTGCTTCGGGTCCTCGAACGCGCCGCGCAGTCGAAGAGCCCCGACAACGCCCTGGCCTTCCGTCTCCTGGCTGCCACTGGCTGCCGGCGGGGCGAGGTCTGCGGCCTCAAGTGGTCCGACTTGGAACTCGACAGCGAGAGACCACGGGTGGTCATCCGCCGGGCCGTGCTGGACATCGCACGCGAGCGGATCGTTCAGGACACCAAGACCCACGCCCTCCGGTCGGTGGGCCTGGACGAGGGGACTGTCGAGCTCCTCCGGCAGCACCGGGGCCGGGCCGTCGAGCTGGCCGACGCTGCGGGTGTGGCCTTTGATCCCGGCGACTTTGTGTTCCCGAAGCGGCCCGGGAGCAAGGAGCCGATGCCCCCCAACACCATCGGTCAGGCCTGGCGCCGATACTGCGAGGAGCTCGGCGTCGGGGCGCGGCTGCATGATCTTCGTCACCTGCAGGCCTCGCTGCTGCTCGACGCCGGCGAGGCCATCACCACTGTGTCGGCCCGCCTCGGCCACCGTGATTCGTCGACCACCCTGCGGATCTACAGCCACCTGATGCCAGGGTCCGATCAGCGTGCGGCGGCCATCGTCGGTTCGGCGTTCACGCAGGCCGCCTCGCCGTCGAAGCCCTCCTGAGCGGGCGGGCGGATGACGGTCGCGCCGGTGCCCGTTCCTGGCGAGCTGTACGAGCGATGGTTCGAGGTCGCAGGGGTCCGGATAGGACTGCTGGCCGAGATCGAGACGGCCGGTGCCGAGATCCACTTCAAGGACATCGCCGTCTATCCGCACGGTGCCGCGGCCGCGTCGGTAGGGGCCGCGGCGCTGCTCCACGCCCTCCGCATGGATCTGGTGCCTGACTTGCGCGCCGCGGGCTATTCGCGTCTCCGTGTCACGGGCGAACGGCTGCTGGGGCCCC
Source organism: Acidimicrobiales bacterium (assembly GCA_050742295.1). Lineage (GTDB taxonomy): Bacteria > Actinomycetota > Acidimicrobiia > Acidimicrobiales > AC-14 > JAHFUQ01. The sequence continues at coordinate 2,026 of JBOGID010000178.1, forward strand.
GGCGCCGTCGTACAGTTGATTTCACGGTCGATCTATCGGAGGCCACGTGAGCGAGGCGACGAACCGAGCACGGGAGTTGTGGCAGGCCGGCCAGACCTGGGAGGCCATAGTCGCCGATCTCCGGTCGGACGGATTCTCGAAGATCGACTGCATCCGGGTGACGGTGGAACTGCTTCGAGTTCCTCTCGGCGAGGCCAAGCGACTGGTTCATTTCAGCTCCGCTTGGGCTGACGTTCGCAATCGCGACGAGACGTTCCAGACCCTCGCCGCGGCTGCGCTCGCCGTCGCAGACGAGAGCCCGGACCCCGACGAAGCGGCAGTCAGCCAGCCGGTGAACGAAAATGACCTCGCACAACGCCTCCTGGCAGTTGTGACGACCCTCCGCGAGGGCGACGTACAAGGGGCACGGGCACTGGTTGGCGAGATCCTTGCGGACGAAGAGGTTCAGCGGGTTGTGCTCCTCTCCGGCGTCCTGACGGCAGCCCTAGCCGATATCGCATCGGTCGGCGACGAGAACCTGCTCGCAGCACTCGGGATCCTCGTCGCGACGACCGCAAACGCGTCGACCGTCGACACAGCCGACGCCATCGCTCGTGCCGAAGTCGCTCTCGCGCCCCGTTAGCAGCCCAACAGGGCGGCAGCCGGTATCCAGGTTCCCGTGGTCGGCCCGGGTGGTCGCTGCGTCGCGCATCCAGCGCGCCCGGCCCTCGTGTCGCCGGCCTGGGCGTGCCATCGTCCCAATGCGGCGTCAAGGGCCGCTGCGGGGCTCCGCTGCGCTCCGCTCCTCGCTGGGCTGCGCCCTCCCTTGACCCCGCCCTGGCCCGACGACGGTTGGCAGCCAGCGATCGGATGCCTCCCCTTGGCCCCTCCGGGGCCCGGCATCCGATCGTGGGAGGACGTTGCCCGTTCGTGCTGGTGAGCTTCAAGGCCGGGATTACGCCGCAGCAAGACCGACGTGTTGGATCTCGTGGCCCGCTGCGAGGAGGCCGTCGACAGAGCGGAGTCGGTGGGCGAAGCCGGGCTGGCGTTGGTCGTCGTGGCGCCCCTTGCCCGCGTGGACGAGTTACGCCGGAGTAGTTACAATTATCGGCCCCTTCCCCGGCGACTGTGGTGGTGGACCATGAAGTTCCCCGTCTACCGGTTTCCCGACGTGCTCCGTGCCCCATGGCGCACAAGGACCTCGCGATGCTCGCCCTCGTGGCCCGCTATGGGCCCGGGTACGCCGGCGATGCGCCGCGGCTCACGATTCCGCCTGCCGAGCGGGCCGCCACGGGTCCCGTCCCCTCCGGCGAGCGAGTGCTGCCCCACCTGTACGGCGACGTGATGCGCTACGTCCTCCAGTACCTGGCCCGCACCTGCATCTTGGCTGGACTAAACGCGCTGCGCGGCAAGGCCAAGACGGCCGTCGATCGGTTCGTGCTCCTCCTACGGAGCGAGCCCGAGCAGCTTGGGCAGCTCCTTGCCGCGGGCCGCCCTCCCGCCGAGGCAAGCGGGCGCGGTCTCAATCGGCTCGCCCGCTTGGCCGCGCGCCTCGCTCCCCGGATGCAGCGGCTGGCCAGCCGACAGCTGGAAGACCTCCGACGCGCCGAGGAGGTCGTCCGCGGAATGCCCGTGTCACTCGACGAGGTGAAGGCGGCGATCAGGGCCGCGGCTCAGTCTGACGCGCTATGGGCGGGACTCGCACCCGATCCCGAGTTGCCGGCGGACCTGTCGTTGCTTCCAGACCCCGACCCCGACCTCGGCAGCGAGCTGCGGGGCCTGCGCGATCGAGTGGATCGAGCGGCTCGGCGCGCATTGCAGGAAGAGCTTGACGACGCGCGCACCCTCGCCGATCCTCGCTCGACGGTCGATGCGATCCACGCGCTGGGATCGTGACGCCGGCCCGTAGCGCCTGAACGTCCTGACCCGGTCAACCCCCTTTTCCACCTCTTGAGAGGGGGATGACCTCGCCGGCGCCGCGGCGCATCGTTCGCGTCCATGAACGACGCAACGAACGCCAACCCCAACGGTGACCGACCCAACCCGTGGCTCGACGCGGAAGAGGTCGCACCGCTGCTCAGCACGACCGCCCACACCCTTCGACGGCTCGCACGACAGGGACGATCTCCCGTCGTCGTGCGACGCATCGGAGGACGCTGGCGCTTCTCCCGCCGGTCCGTCGAGGAGTTCATCGACGGCTCCGGCGCGCAGGAGGCGAGTTAGCCATGGCGCGCCCGAATTGCCGTCCACACACTTGCACCGGGGTGCGCGCCGCGCGGTGGTGCGGGTGCTGAGCATCGGCAAGCTGAGTCTCGGCCAGGAGGCCTACTACCTCGAAGAGGTCCTCGACGGCGCCGAGGACTACTACCTCCACGTCGGCGAGGCGCCCGGCCGTTGGGTCGGCGCGGGAGCGGCGCGGCTCGGGCTGGAAGGCAGAGTCGAGGCCGAGGACCTGCGGGCCGTGCTCGCGGGCCGACGTCCTGGGGGCGACGAACTGCTCCGGGCAACCCATGCGGCGTTGCCCGGGATGGACCTCACCCTGTCCGCTCCGAAGTCGGTGTCGCTCGTCTGGGGACTCGGCGACGCGGAGACAGCCGCCGCAGTGGTCGCCAGCCACGACCAGGCCGTCGACGCCGCCCTCGAATATCTCGGACGCCATGCCTGCCATGTCAGGCGTGGTCACGGCGGACTCGATGTCCATCACGCCAGGGGCTTCGTCGGGGCCGCCTTCCGTCATCGCACGAGCCGGGCCGGCGATCCCGCGCTGCACACCCCAGTAGCGACCCCCCCATGCTGCGAGGCAGCCTGTTCACGTTCCGCCGCCGGTGCGGAAAGCCCAACTGCCGGTGCGCCGAAGGCGACGGGCACGAGAGCCCGGCGCTGTCCTACACCGAGGACG
>JBOGID010000179.1:0-2915 GCA_050742295.1 Acidimicrobiales bacterium
CCACAGGACCGTGCGCCGCCCACTTCGATCTATACGACGGCGACCGCCTCGTTCGGGGCAACATGTCCCCGGCGATAGCGGTGAGGATGGTGTTGTGGCAGGTCAACCAGGTGGCCCTGGCTAGTGCAAGCCACGTCGTGCTCCACGCTGGCTGCGTCGCCCGCGGCGACCGCGCTCTCGTGCTCGGCGGCCCCATGGACGCCGGCAAGTCGACGCTCGTCGCCGGGCTCGTCCGTCGCGGGATGGAATACATGTCCGATGAGTTCGCCCCGGTGTCGTTGGCGAGTGGGTCGGTCGTCGCTTACCCCTGCCCCCTCGCGCTCGAGCCGGGTTCGTTCCCCATGTTCCCGGAGCTCCGGCCCGATGTCGGCGCCGAGCTGGTCGATGACGCGCGCTGGAGTGTCGCGCCCAACCTCCTCGGAGCCGTCCACGCAGCTGGACGCCCGGCGCGCCCGGCGGCGGTCGTCTTTCCCTTGTACTCGCCGCACGCAGCCCCCCGGGTCGATCGTCTCCCGCCCCGAACCGCAATCGCCCGCCTCGTGGGCCAGACGCTCAACCTTGCGAGGGTGGGCGGCGCCGGGTTCCGGGCGCTGGCCGAGCTTGCGATGACGACCGCCTGCTACGAGTTGAGCTTCAGCGACCTCGAGGTCGCCTGCGCTCGACTCATGGGCCTACTACCCGAGGCGGCTGCGTGACCGGCCCAGCCCGGCGGCGTCCGATGCGGAAGCGCCCTGCGCCGGAGCCCACTGCGACGGCGGTGCTTTTCGACGACGAGTTCGTCGTCTACTGCGAGCGCACGGAAAGGATGCACTGCCTCGATCGGCCGGCGTCGGTGGTGTGGGCGCTGTGCGACGGAACCCGCACCGTCGAGGGAGTCGTCGGCGAGGTCGCTGAGCTGGCCGGGTCGGAGCCCGACGCGGTCCGGTCCGACGTCGTGGCCACCGTCGATCGGTTCCGGGAGCTTGGGATCCTCAGATAGGGGCGCGGCCGCCCGCCGGGTCCTCGACGCGACCACGGCCGGCAGCCGTCGTCGGGCGAATCATTCCGAGGCAAGCCTCCACGGCGGGGAACTGCGGAGGCGCCAGGCGGCGCACAGGAGGCCGAATCCCCCGACCGAATGGCACAGCGCCGGCTCGAGGCGCACCCGCCCACCGAGAGCGTCGGCGAGCAACGGCAGGTGCGTGGCCGTCACCCAAAAGCCCGCCAGGCCCGCCAGGAACCAGAGTTGACCGCCGCGAGCAGTCCCGCGACCGCCACTTCTCACCAGGGAGATGGCGACGACAAGGGCGGCGAGGCCCGGGACGACGTGATCGACGACCTCCGTCGCAACCGAGGCTCCGGCAGCGAGGTCCAGCGTGCGGCCGATCGACGGCACGAGAAGGGAGAACAGCCCGAGCGCGCCAATGATCTCGGCCGAGGCCAAACCGGTGGAGGGCGCGGGGTTGTCGTTCGCCAAGGCGGGCGAGTCGGCCGCGATTTGAGCCGGTCGGGCGAGCGCCAGCCCGCCGCCCGCTGCGAGAGCCAGAGCCAAGACGATCGCGACGATGGCGGGACTAGCGGAGTCGCCTCCACCGACGTCGCCTCCCGCCCCGAGCGACTCCAAGGCCCGGTCGGTGTCCCGCGCCAGCCCAGTGTGGCCGGCGGCTCGGAACGCGTCGCTGAGCGCCCGGTAGGAGTCCGGGACGTACGGATCGAGGTCCACCGCTCGGCGGAGCTCGGGAACGGCCCGTTCCGCCTGGCCTTGGCTCAGCAGCGCGACCCCGAGGAGGTAGTGGGCGGTGGCCGACGTGGCGTCGATCGCGATCGCCCGCTCGGCATGGCTCGCCGCGCCATCGTCTTCCCCGAGCGTCGTGAGGACGCGCGCCGCGGTCAACCGCACCGACAACGACGCCGGGTCCAGGGCCAGCGCATGGTCGAGCGCCCCTCGGATGGCGGAGACCCGGTCTACGGAGCGGTCGTCGCGGGCCACGCCGATGTCGAGCAGTCGCTGCGCCTTGGCGCTGAACGCTTCGGCGACGCCGGGGAACTGGCCCAGGAGCCCCTCCAGGATCAACAACGCCGTGCCCGCGTCCGACGTCAGCTGGGCGAGGAGCAGCCGGCTGGCGGGGCTGGGGTCGGCCGCGACCTGCGCCGTGGCGAGCTCGTTCAGGCCCGTGGGCGGCCGCGAACGGGCTTCGATGCGGACCTGGCGCGCCGTACCGTTCGGCCCCACCACCGTCAGGTCGTGCCCGGGTCCGCTCGAGGTGCGCAGGATCAGGCCGGGCTGGCGGTCGTTTCGTATGAGCTGGCGGTCCATGGCCACGACGACGTCCCCCGGGGCCAGGCCGGCCGACTGCGAGGGCGACCCGTCGATGACCAGGACCACGAGGGCGCCGGTGACGTCGGCTGTCCGCAGCAGCTGGCCCCAGCCGGCCGAGTTGGCGGTGAAGGTGGCGCCCACGTACCAGTCCCGCGATGGCGGAGGTGCGGTCGGCGGCGCGGGCTCGTCGCCCTGCGCGGAGGCGGGAGAGGCCAAGGAGAGCGTGATCGCGACGCCGAGCGCCAGGCACAAAGCGCCGGGGGTGCCGGGGCCGCCGGCCCTGCCGCTCATGGGAACCAAGTATGGCCGCACGACAGCCAGGCTGTCCGGCCCGACGCGAGATGAGCCGAGCCACCGCGGCGCCACGCCGGGCCAGGGCGCCGGAGCACCGGCGGTCGGCCTTGGGGCTGTGGATCGCCGCCCGGTTCGGCGTCTACGGGCGCGCCTGCCTCGTCGGCTGCCTGGCGGTCGCTCCCGTCGCCTTCTACCACCGCAGCTCCGAGGTGCCGTGGTCCACGCCCAAGGTCGCAGTGATCGTCGAAGCCGTGCTCGGGGCGCTGGACTTAGGGGCGTTCTGGTCGGCAGAGAGGCGGGCCTGGCCTCCTCGCTCCCGGGT
>JBOGID010000180.1:0-17832 GCA_050742295.1 Acidimicrobiales bacterium
GTCGTCTACCCCGGCCTCGTCGGCGTCCTGCCCGGCATCGGCCGCCAGGATCCGAACGACTGGGGCCTCGGCTTCGAGCTCAAGGACCGGAAGCGGCCGCACTGGACCGGCTCGCGGAACTCGCCGCGGACCTTCGGCCACTTCGGCGGCGCCGGTACCTTCCTGTGGGTCGACCCGGACGCGCGCCGCGCCCTGGCCTGCCTCACCGACCTCGAGTTCGGCGAGTGGGCGCTCGCCGCCTGGCCGCCACTCTCCGACGCGGTCCTCGAAGGGCTAACCTAGGGATATGCTCGAGTGGGTCCTAATCGGGCTCTGCTACGCCTTCGGGCTCCTCTTCTTCCAGCTCCTCGGTGGTATCGGCGCGGCCGGCCGCGCGATCGAGCGCTGGGGTCGGGAGAGTTCCTTGCGGCGGATGGAACGGAGCGGGATGAGCCCCGAGAGCTTCGCCCACGCCCGCCTCGGCCGCCGCGACGCCGACTGAGCCGGCGGTCACGCGCGCCAGGCCGCCCAAGACCGAAGTCGGCCCGTCGCTCGCGGGCCGAAGACCAAGTAACAGAGTGTTACTTGGTCGCCTCGGGTCGCCCGAGGCCGGCTCAGTGGGACCCGGCCGCGATCGCCTCGTAGACAGCCCGGTCGCAGGTGGCCACGGCCGCCGGGGTGAGCGCGCGGGCGTGGCCCGCCAGCCGGTCTCCCGGGCGGAGGACGCCGCCGTCGGCGTTCAGCATGCCGCCGAGGACGACGGCGAAGCGCCCCGCGGCGTCGAGCTCCTCTCCGGGGCCGAGCTCGTGGCGCTCCATCTCGCGCGCGAGCTTCGTCAGCGTCTCGCCCGGCAGGACGGCCAGCTCGGCGACGCGGGAGAGCTCGTGGACTGTGGCTGCCTCGTGTCTCACTCGTCCGTCGTCCGTGCGCCCTCGGTGCGCTCGGGCCGCTCCGGAGTGGGCATATAGGCTCGATCCTATGGCAACGGCGGCGCAGCTCGCAGACTGGCGGAGCTGCCCCCGCTGCGGCACCGCCCTCGAACACCCAGAGCGCTCGGTCTCGTGCCCGTCGTGCGGGCTCGAGGAGTACGCGAACCCGGCGCCGACCGCGAGCGCGCTCGTGAGGGATGGAGACGGCCGCATCCTCCTCGCCCGGCGCGCCGGCGACCCCGGCCAAGGCCTCTGGGATCTGCTCGGCGGCTTCATGGACGAGGGCGAGGAGCCGATCCAGACCCTGCGCCGGGAACTGCGCGAGGAGACCGGGCTCGAGCTCGAGGTCGGCGACTTCCTCGGCGGCATCCCCGACACGTACGGGGACGGCGGGATCCACACCGTGAACTTCTACTGGTCGGCGACGGTCGCCGGCGGCGAGGCGCGGCCGGCGGACGACGTCGCCGAGCTCGCCTGGTTCCCGCCGGACGAGCTGCCGCCCCGCGACGACTTCGCCTTCGCCAACACGATCGAGCTCCTGGAACGCGCCGGCGCGACGCTCCGCGAGCCAGGGGCCTAGCCCGGCCGGAGCCACCCGGCGTGCTCGGACCGCTGCTCGCCCTCGGGGCGAGCCTGAGCTGGGGGATCGGCGACTTCCTCGCCGGCCGCGCGAGCCGGCGGCTGCGCCTCCTCACCGTGCTGGTCGTCTCGCAGGCGGCCGGGCTCGCATCCATCGCCGCAGTCGTCCTCCTCCGCGGCGAAAGCGCTCCGGCGGCTCGCTACCTCGGTTACGCGGCGCTCGCCGGCCTCGCCGGGGCGGTCGGCCTCGCCGCGCTCTACCGCGGCCTGGCCGTCGGGAGCATGAGCGTCGTCGCGCCGATCTCGGCGACGGCCGCGGTAGTCCCCGTCGTGGCCGGGGTCGTCACGGGCGAGCGGCCCTCGGCCGTGCAGGGCGCCGGCATCGGCCTCGCGCTGGCCGGCGTCATCCTCGCCTCGCGGGACCGGGACGCCTCCGGGCGCGGCCGCGGCGTCGCGACCGGCGTCGGGCTCGCGCTCGTGGCGGCCCTCTCCTTCGGGCTCCTGCTCGTCGCGCTCGACGCCGCCAGCGAGGGGGACGCCCTCTGGGGACACTCGCCATGCGGATGACCTCGTTCGGGGTGCTCGCCGCCACGGCCGCCGTCCTCCGCGCGCGTGTATCCCCCGGCCGGGCGGACCTGCCGACGTTGCTCGCCGTCGGCCTGCTCGACACCGCCGGGAACGCCCTCTTCGCCCTCGCCTCCACGGAGAGCCTCCTGAGCGTGGCGGCCGTGCTGGCCCAGGTCTATCCGGTCGTCACCGTGCTCCTGGCCCGGGTGATCCTCGGGGAGCGGATCGCGCGTCCGCAGCAGGTCGGCGTGGCCGGGGTGCTCGTCGGCGTAACGCTGATCACGGCGGGCTAGACGGTCTCCGCAGGACCATCCCAACGGGCGGGTCGGATAGGCCGAACGGCCTATACAGATCCGCGGCCCTCCGGCCGATAATCGGCGCACCGTGAGCGACTTCGGCACGCACACCATCGACGACCACCTCCGCGAGGACTGGGTCGACGCGTGGATTGCGGAGGGCCTCGACGCTGTCGAGGCGTACCTCCGCAAGCACGCGGCGTTCGATTCGTTCCTCGAGGATCGCGACTAGCGGACCGGCGGAGGCTAGTCCTCCGCGAGTCCCAGCGACCGCTCGAGCATCCGCTTCGGCTGTGCCCCGACCGCTGCGGCCGCGGGCTCTCCGCCCTTGAAGAGGACGATCGTGGGGATCGAGAGGATCCCGTAGCGGTGTGCCAGATCGGGCTCCTCGTCGATGTTCACCTTGACGACGCGGAGCTCGTCCGCCCGCTCGTCGGCGATCTGGTCGAGGACGGGCGAGACGGCGCGGCACGGGCCGCACCACTCCGCCCAGAAGTCGACGACGATCGGCACGTCGGCAGCGGCGACCTCCTCGTCGAACGTCTCCTTTGTCAGAGCGGTGATGGTGCTGTCCATGATGCTGCTGAGCCTCCTCAACGCCGGGCCCGTGGTAGCCCGATGCCGTTAGTCAAACACGCGGGTGTGATGGTTTAGTCCTTCTGGCCCTCGAGCCAGCGTTCGGCGTCGATGGCGGCCATGCACCCCGACCCGGCGGCCGTGACGGCCTGGCGGTAGACGTGGTCCTGCACGTCGCCGGCCGCAAACACGCCCTCCACCGATGTCCAGGTGCCGTCGTGGGTCACCACGTAGCCGTTCGGGTCCAGCTCCAGCTGCCCGGAGAACAGCCCGGTGTTGGGCACGTGGCCGATGGCGATGAACAGCCCCCCCAGCGGCAGCACCGACTCCTCGCCCGTCTTGACGTTGCGCAGCCTGGCGGCCTCCAGCCTGCCGTTGCCCACCAGGTCGGACACCACCGAGTCCCACACGAAGGCGATCTTGTCGTTCTTGAACGCCCGGTCCTGCATGATCTTCGACGCCCGCAGCTGGTCGCGCCGGTGGATCACCGACACCTTGTCGCCGAACTTGCTCAGGAACAGGGCCTCCTCCAACGCCGAGTCGCCCCCGCCCACCACGCCGATGGGCTGGCCCTGGAAGAAGAACCCGTCACAGGTAGCACACGTCGAGAGCCCGTGGCCGAGCAGCTTCTTCTCCGCGTCCAGCCCCAACATCCGGGACTGGGCGCCGGTGGAGACGATCACGGCGTTGCCCCGGTACTCGTCGTCGCGGGTCCACACCCCGAACGGCCGTGACGAGAAGTCGATCCGCACCGCCTTCTCGGTCAGCAGCTGGGCCCCGAACCGGGCCGCCTGAGCCCGGAAGCTGCCCATCAGCTCCGGCCCCTGGATGCCCTGGATGAACCCCGGGTAGTTCTCCACCTCGGTGGTCAGCATGAGCTGGCCCCCCGGCTGGTCCGACGAGGAGGACAGCTCGCCCTCCAAGACCAGCGGACGCAGGTTGGCCCGGGCTGCGTAGATGGCGGCGGTCAGCCCCGCCGGACCGGACCCGATGATGATGACTTCGTCGACGTCTTGGCTCATTGGGCCACCATCTCTCGATGGCGGCAATGAGCCTTCGCTGCTGTGCTCATTGATTCGCTCGCTGCGTCTCGCTCATGCTTTCTCCGTGGGTGGGTGCCTCTTGGACCAGCAGAACAGTCCAGCGCCCGTGAATATTGCCCCCACGATCAGGTAGACCAGCCACACCTCCTGGGGGATCAGCTCGTCGAGGCCCCGGACCACCGCGATCAGCAGCAGAAGCCCCAGCATCAGCCCCATCACCGCCAGCAGCACGCCGTAGACGACGACCCGCGCCACCTTGACGACGCGGTCGGTCGTCTGGGTGCGGATCTTGGTGACGATCTCGTCGAGCCGCCCCGCGGTCTCAGCCGCCCAGTCGTCTCCCCCGGTGCCCCGGCTCGTGCCCCCGCCCCCCGTGTCGGCCATGGACCGAGCCTACCCTTGCCCTATGCGCCCGATCCTCGCCGTGGCCGCCGCCGCCGCCGTGGGCGCGCTGGGCGCCGTCATCGTCGGCGAGTACCCGTTCAAGGGCGTCGTCGTGCTGGGATCGGGCGTGGTCTTCGGCCTGTTCATCGCCGAAGCGGCCCTCGGCGTGGCCCGCCGCCCGAGCCGGCCCCTGGCCGCCGCCTGCGCCGTCATCGGCCTGGTCGCCATGACATGGGCGGCGTGGATCACCACCGGCCACGACCTGTCGTTCCTCGGGCCCGCAGGCTGGGCCTCCATCGCCCTCACGGGCGCCGCCGCCGGCCTCAGGACGGCGTGGTCTCGGCGAGGAGCCGGCACCCCTGCTCGGGGGCCAGCACCACCAGCACCGTCGGAGGACTCCCGGCCGTAGGCCCGAACCCCAGCACCACCGCCGCCGTCCCCTGGAACCGCGCGGTGGCGGCGTAGACGACCACTCCCACCGCCGGACGGGCGGCCCGCGCCTCGATCTCACACGCCCGCGTCCCCACCTGGACGGGCGGCGGCACGCCCGGCGCCGGCGCCGAGCCCGTGGCGCCGCTGTTCGTCCTGGCCTCCGCAGTCCCGGCACCGGAGGGACTGAGCAACGCCGTCGCTCGGGACGCGTACCTCGTCCGCAGCGCCTCCACGCTCGCCAACTCGCCCAGGTCGCCCCCGTCGGCGCCACCCGCGAACGTGGTGCTGTTATCCCCGGTCGCCTGTCCCCCTGCCGCCCCCGCCGACTTGTCGCTCTCCGCCACCGGCGCGCTGGCGGCGGTGTCGCCGCTCTCCCGCCGCGCGTCCTGGCCGAACAGCGTCACCATCCCCACGACCAGCACCAATGCCGCCGCCACCGCCGAGCCCGTCACCCACTGCCACCGCCGCGAGGCCAAGGAAACGACCGGCGCGACTGACCCGGCCGCCACCTCTTCCGCACGCCCCCCGTCGAACGCCCCCAGTGCGGCGGCCAGGGCCTGTTCCTGCCGGTCGGCGGCCAGCGGTGCCACCGGCCGGGCCACCGCCTCCCGCACGGCCGTCAACGACGCCACCCGCGCCGCGCACTCGGCGCACCCCCGCACGTGGGCGCCGGCCTCCTCGTCCTCGCCGTCCACGGCGGCGCTCAGGGCCTCGAAGTCGGGGTGCACGTTCATGTCGTACCCATTGGACGGCGCGGCGGACGCTCCCGGTTCCCCGCCGGCCCCAACAGCCCGGCCAGCGCGCCCCGTCCCCGGGCGATCCGGGACCGCACCGTGCCCGGCGGGATGTCCAGCACCTCGGCGATCTCCTCGTACGACAGCCCGCACAGGTCCCGCAGCACCACCGGCGCCCGGAACTCGGCCGGCAGCCGTCCCAGGGCGGCGTCGATATCCAACCGGTCGGCGACGCCTTCCACCCCGTCCACCACGACCGGCCCCGCCTCCCACACCTCCGGCAGATCGGGCTCCGGTTCGGGACGTCGCCGCCTCCGCCGCAACTCGTCCAACGCGGCGTTGGTAGCCACCCGGTACGCCCACGTCCCGAACGACGAACGGTTGTCGAACCGGGCCAGCCCCCGCACGATCGAGATCAGGGCCTCCTGGCAGGCGTCGGCCCCGTCGGCGTCGGACCCCGTGAGGCGGCGGCAGACGGCGTACAGGCGGTCGTGGTGGCGCCGCAGCAGCGTCTCCAACGCCGAGCGGTCACCGGCCTGGGCCGCCGCCACCAACGCCCCATCATCCACCGCCGGTGACTTTCACCTCGCCCAGGACGACCCGCCTGCCCGGCCCGAGCTCGGTGATCCAGATCAGCACCGCCGCGCCCTGACGGCCCCGCAGGTCCAGGGTCGTCTCGCCTGAGTCGACGCCCGATTTGGTCGCCACCGCCGCGCCCCACGCGGCGAGCGCCGGCCGGGGTGCGTCCGCCACATAGACCGCCACACTCCACCCCCGGCTCGGCGAGGTGATGGTGATGTCCCCCAGCGCCGCGCCGGCGCTCAGGCGCACCGCCACGCCCACGCCCTTCTTGAGCTCGCCGAACCTCGCGGTGTCATAGGTCTCGGTCGTCCAGGTCGTCCCCGGGTCGCCGTCGAAGAGGAACCCCACCTCGTCGTCGTGCTCCGATCCGCCGCCGGGGGGCGGGTCGAAGGCCTGCGCCCCCGTGATGGTCAGGGCCGGGGCCTCCGCCTCGACCCGGTCGGGCTCGGGGTTCAGCAGGCGCTGGCCCGTCTCGGTGGTGGCGAATAGCACCCCCATGAGCCCCAGCACCACGGCCACGGCCATGATCATCGTCACCGGCCACAGCCAGGACCGCTCGCTCTGGCGGAACGTCGGCGCCACGATCCCCTCCGGCGGTGTCGGGTCCCGAACCACCAGGGGCACGGCGTCGTCGGGCCGGAGGTCGATCGACAGCAGCGCGCTCTGCAGTTCCGCGGCGGTGCCGTACCGGTCACCGGGCGACTTGGCCAGCATCCGCAGCACCACCGCCTCCAGCGGACGGGGGATGCCGGCCCGCACCTGGCGCGGGCTCAGCGGACGGTCGGAGAGGTGTTTCATGGCCACGGCCACATCGGTCTCCCCGACATAGGGCGGGCGCCCGCACACCATCTCGTACAGCACCACACCGAGGCTGTAGATGTCGGACCGGCCGTCGAGCTCGGCCCCGTTGACCTGCTCGGGCGACACGTACTTGGCCGTCCCGATGATCATCCCGCTCCTGGTCAGGTCGCTGGCGCCGAGGGCGCCGAACGAGGCGTGCCCGTCCGCCCCCGAGACCACGGCCGCCTTGGCGATCCCGAAGTCCGCCACCTTCACGGCGTCGCCCTCGCCCAGCAGGATGTTGGCCGGCTTCACGTCCCGGTGGACGATGCCGTGGCGATGGGCGTAGTCGAGGGCGTCGGCCACCTTTACGGCGACGTGAATGGCCCGCTGCGGGCTCAGGGCGCCATGGGTGGCCAGCAGTTCGTGCAGCGTGCGCCCCGTGACCAGCTCCATCACGATGTAGGCCACGCCCTCGTCCACGCCCGTGTCGAAGGTGGCCACCACGTTGGGGTGGGCCAGCCGGGCGGCGGCGATCGCCTCCCGCCGGAACCGTTCCAGGAACGACGCATCCGCGACCAGGTGGGGGAGCAGCATCTTGACCGCCACCGGGCGGCCGAGGATGTCGTCGGTGGCTTCCCAGACCTCGGCCATCCCGCCGCGCGCAATCGGCCTGCGAAGGCGATAGCGCCCGGCAAGGACGCGCTCGGCGTCGATGCGGGGAGACTCGGGCACTGGCCCTCACGGTATCGGTTCGATAATCGATCCGATGATCGGGCCGCTCGGTGTGCAAAAACCCACCGAATCGGTGGCGGTGGGTTTGTGCACAATCACCGCCCGGGTACGAGCCCGGCTCGGATTCGAACCGTCGGTCGCCGCGTAGTAGGTGAACGGCCCGGTGGTCGCACCCGTCCGCGCCGGTGCCCGCGGGCGGTGGCACGGGCCGACCGTTCGGGGCGTTCGTGGCGTTGGTGGCGTCCCAGTGGCCGCTCACCGAGGACGAGGTCGTCCAGGGACGGCCCATCGCCATCTTCGCCACCATCTCGTTCGAGGGCACGGCCGTGCGGGTGGCGGCGTCCACGCCGTGTCGCCCGTCGGCGGCGCCCGCCCGGAGTGGCTCGCCGACCTGCGCCACCTGACGGCGATGGCCGCGGCCGAGCGCCGCCCGCTCCTGCTGGCCGGCGACTTCAACGCCACGTGGGGACACCGGGCCTTCCGCCGCCTGCTCCACGCCGCCCTCACCGACGCGGCCGCAGCGCGCCGCAAGCCCTACCGCATGACGTGGTCGTACGACCGGGGCGCGGTGCCGCCCCTCGTGCGCATCGACCACGTCCTCACCAAGGGACGCCTGGACGTCACCGCCATCGAGGCGGGGAAAGGACTGGGCAGCGACCACCGGCCCTCGTCGCCGACGTCGCCGCCTGCCCGCCTGAAGGCCCGCCGGGACCGCCCTACCCGGCCAGGTAAGCCACGCCGATCGTGCCGGGGCCGGTGTGGGCGCCGATCACGGGGCCGATGTCGCCCACGACGATCCGCTCCCGCGGGAAGTGCTGGCCCAGCAGGTCCAGGAAGGCGTCGCAGTCGGGCGCCGCTCCGTTCAACACGGCCAGGTGCTGGATAGAGGCGGCGTTCTCCTTCACCTTGTCGGCCAGGAACTGGAGCGCCTTCGAACGGGTGCGCACCTTGGGCCCCGGCTCCACCTTGCCGTCGACGACCTCGATGGTGGGCTTGACCGACAGCAGCGAGCCCAGGAACGCCTGCGCCCCCCCGATGCGCCCGCCCTTCTTCAGGAAGTCAAGCGTGTCGAGGGCGCCGAACACCTTCATGGCGGTGGCCGCCGACTCCGCCGCCCCGGCCACCTCGGCGCCGCCCGCCCCCGCCGCCGCGGCCCGCACCGCCGCCAGCACCACCATGCCCTGGCCCATGGTGGCGGACAGCGAGTCGACGACCCGCACGGGGATGACGTCGGCCACCCCGACGGCCGCCGTCTGGGCGGCCTGGATCGTGGCCGACAGCCGTGACGACAGGTTGACGCACACCACCGCGTCGGCGCCCGCCGCCGCCGCGGCCCGGAAGGCCTCGTCGAACGCCCCCGGCGAGGGCGCCGCCGTCTCCGGCAGCTGGTCCGCCCCCGCGCACCGCTGCCAGAACTCGGCGGGGGACAGGTTGGGCCCCGCCACCAGTTCCTCCGCCCCGAACCGCACGGTCAACGGCACCACCGTGATCCCGTGCTTGCCGACCAGGTCCCAGGGCAGGTCGCACCCGCTGTCAGTGACAATGCTCACGCTCATCGTGCGTCCGAGTCTACGGAGGGACGGCCCGTCAGGCCGGGACCAGGCGACCGGCGCGCCGGCCCCGGACGATGTGGCGTCCCCACCAGAGGGCCAGGAACGCCACGGCGCCGAACGACACGAACACCGACACGCGCGACGCGGCCGTCGAACGCACCGTCAGGCGGGCTTGGCCGATCATCAGGTTGCCGTCGGGCGACTGCAGGGTGATCCGCAGCGGGAACGCCCCCGACGTGCGGGCCACCACCTCGAACCGCTCCGTCGTGTTGCGCCGGGTCAGGTCGATGGCGCGCGTCGCCCCGCCGGGGAACTCCAGCTTGTCGCTCTGGACCGTCACCACCACCTTGGCCGGCGACCCCGTGCGGTTCTGGAACGTCACCGGGATCTGGCCCCGCCGCGCCGTCAGGGTGATCGAACGGCCGGTCGGCATCTCGATCGCCCCCAACTGGTCGGCGATGCCGGCTTCCACGGCGTGCACGTAGTCCAGGCGCGCCCGCGTGTTCGGGAGCTGGATCGACTCGGCAATGAGAAGGCGTTCCTCCAGCAGGGTCATGGCCGGCGAGGGCACGTTCAGCACGGTGGCCAGCGACGCCAGCCGCTTGCGGCTCTGGCGGATCTCGGCGGCCACGTCCAGCAGCCCGCCCGGCGGCACCGGCGCAGGGTGGCGCACGAGGGCCAGGCCCCGACCCACCACGGCCGGCGCCACGGTGGTGAACACGCTGTCCAGCGTCACCGGCTCCACCACCGGGTGGGCGACCAGGCCGGCGGCCAGGGCGTCCATGAACCCCCGGGTCGCCCGCCAGCCGGGCGGGGCCACGGCCACCACCGCCCGCCGGTCGGAGGCGGGCGAGTCGAGCCACAGCACGGCCAGGTCGGCCAGCAGGTGGTGCGCCTCCAGCACCTGGTTCGGTTCGTTGTTAAACCGGGCCGACAGGCCGGCGTCGGCCGTCACCGCCGGCGTGTCCTCCTCCCGCCCGGCCAGCACGAAGGGCCGGCTCAGCGTGAGGTTCAGCTCGGGCACGGGGTCGAGCACGGGCTCGGCGGCGACGATGCGCTCCACCCCCCGGCGGATCAGCTCGTCGATCGACTCGGGGCTGAGAGGCTCGGTCTCGACCCACGTCCGCGTGTCGGGGCGGATCTGGAGGGCCTCGGTCACCGCCGCCGTCCCCCGGTCGACCTGGGCCGCGATCTCCTCGGGCAGGTTGGCCTGCATCAGCGCCGGCAGGCTCAGAGGCACGTAGGGGCGGGCCACCACCTGGTGGTCGACGGCCAGCCTGCGCAGCGACTCCAGGGCGCGCTTGGCCCGGTCGTCGTTGCTGGCGTCCAGGGCCACCACCGTCTCGGGCGCCGGCTCCAGCACGAACGGCAGCCACCGGTTCCCCTCCAGGGCGGCGATGCTGGCGACCACGTCCTCCAGGTCGGTCAGCTCCCTCGGCGCGTCGTGCGGCAGCGACATGGCGGCCTGCACGGGCAGCACCAGCGACAGCCCCAGCTTGGGGCCGGTGTGGCTGCCGGTCAGGTAGACGAGGTGGGTGGTGAACCGTTCCAGGATGCCGTTGCGGTCGCGCAGGTCGACCCGCACGGGGAACACGCCGTCGTCGGCTCCCAGGTCGGCCGCCACCCGGACCGTCACGTCGCCGTTGGCGTCGGGCGCCAGCGCGGCCATGGGGAAGGTCACCGGGGCCACGGCGGCGATGCGGCTGATGCGGTCCTGCGCCGTCTGGGCGAACTCCGACCGCGTCTGCACGGCCCGGTAGACGGTGACCTGGACCTCGGACCCGACCCGCAGCCCGGTGCGGTCGATCCGCAGCCGGACGACGAACTCGCCCCCCACCCCCACGTACGGGCTCTGGCCCTGCAACGACAGCCTCCGCGCGGCCGGCGCCGGAGCCGTCTGGGCTCCGCTCACGACGGGCGGGGCGACGGCGGCGAACAGGGCCGCCACCGCCATCGGCAGGAGCAGTCGCTTCACCGCAGGTCCTGCCTGAGCACGGCCAGCCCCTCGTGCTCCTCCCGGAACCCCAGGCGCAGGTACAGGTTGCGGGCCGCCTCGTTCGCCAACTGGGTGTTCACGACCGCCCGCTCCACGCCCCGCCGGCGCATCCAGTGGAGGCCGTCGGCGCCCAGCGCGCTCCCCAGGCCCCGGCCCTGGGCCGCCGGGTGCACGGCTAGGCGCTGCACGTAGCCGCGCCGCTGGGTCCGGCCGGCGATGGCGTAGCCCACCACCCGCTCGTTGGCGTCGATTGTGACCCGGTAGCGCGTGGCGGGCGTGGCGTCGATGGCGTCCTGCAGCGACCATTCGTCGAGCTGCCAGAAGGGGCTGAACGAGGCCGTGTCCAAGGCGAGCACCGCGGGCCGGTCACCGTCGACGGCCCGCCGCATGGGCACGTCGGGCACGGGCGGGATCCGGAACAGGTCGTGGCTCAGCAACCGCAGCCGCTCCTGTTCCTCGAACCCGGCGGCCAGGAACGGCGCCTGTTCGGTGCGGCTGAGGGCGGCGGTGACCACCGACGTGTAGCCGTCCTCGGCCAGCCTCGACAGGCACTGCTGCAGGAACGGGGCGGACGGCAGCACCCCGTCGCCGGCGGGCGCGAGGATTGCCACCGGGCTGTCGCTCCGCCAGCGGCCGACGCGCAACCGCTCGCGGCCCCATTCGAGGACAGCGGAACGTGTGGACACCTTCCCGCCAGGATAAGCGCTCACGTTTTCCGTGCAGCTGGCTTCACCGGGTGAAGTCCGTTGCACCCAAAGTCGACCGTGATCCAGCAGTCCCGCCGGCGCAGGACGCAGTCGCCGCCCCTCGGCCGTTCCTCGCCGAACGTCACCGCGATCGACCAGTCGCCCAGCGCGGGACGGCCCGCCGCCCGCCACCGGGCCAGCTCGCCGTCGAGGAGGCCAACACCGTTGCGCCCGTACTGCAGCAGCCGGCACCGATCGGGCTTCCTGTCGGGGACGAGCAGGGCCAGGCTGCGGCCGTCCGTGGCGGCCACGCCGATCCCCGGCTTCTCGGGCCCGTAGTGCCCGACGACCACGCCCCGCCGCGGTTCGGACAGGGCGACCAGCGCCAGCACCGTGTTCCCGGCGCCGCCCGGCGCCGCGAACGTGCGTGTGCGCGGCGTGCTGACCAGCAGGCCCGCCAGCCGCCGGCGGGCCTCGGGCTTCAGCGCCGCCACCCCCGGCCCGACCAGGTTCGCGTAGACCCGGTAGCGCCCGTCGATGAACTCGTGGACGCTGACCAGCGGCTGGCGCTCCTCACCCGTTCCGCCGTCGCCCGCCGACCGCAGGTTCATGAACCCGCCGCCTACCACCGCCACCGACCGCAACCCGTCCCCGGCCCGTTCGAAGGTCACCACCAGCTGCTGGTACGGCCCGGGCGGACCGAGCCGCAGCGGCATCTCGATCAGCCCTCCGGGGACGAGCTGGTCGAACCACGCCCGCGGCACGTGGTCGGTGCTGGCGGTGAGGATGATGCGGTCGTAGGGCCCGTCCCCGAACCGGCCGTGCTGGGCGTCGCCCACCAGTACGTCGACCCCGTACCCGCCCTCCCGCAGCGCCTTGGCCGCCTTGTCGGCCAGGTCCCACTGCACGTCGACCGACGTCACGCTGCCTCCCCGCCCGACGAGGAGCGAGAGCAGGGCGGCGTTGTACCCGGTGCCGGCGCCGATCTCCAGCACCCGCAGCCCCGGCCGCAGCCGGAGCTGCTCCAGCATCTCGGCCATGATCGACGGCTGCGACGACGAGCTGGTCGGCAGCCCGCTCTGGGGCGTGCGGGTCATGAGGGCCTCGTTGGCGTACACCCGGGCCAGCCCCTCGCGAGCGGCGATCTCGGGGACGAACCGTTCCCGGGGCACGCGCAGGAACGCCCGCTTCACGGCCGCCGACCGGATCACCCCGGTCCGCTCCAGCTCGGCCACCAGGGCCCGTCGCAGCGAGGCGCTAGAGGGCGAGGGCACGGCCCACTTCCCGGCTCAGGTCCCGGAACGCCCCGGCCGCCGCCGACTCGGGATGGGCGAGGAGCAGCGGCGTGCCGCGGTCGCCGGCCGCGGCCACCTGGGGATCGAGCGGTACCCGGCCCAGGCAGGCGATGCCCGCCGCCCACAGCGACCGTTCCTCGGGCACGCGGGGGAACACCTCGATGGCCCCCGCGCAGTGCGGGCATGCCAGCCCGCTCATGTTCTCGACGGCGCCCACCACCGCCACGCCACTCGTCCCGAACATGGTCACGACCTTCTTGGCGTCGAGGTGGGCCACGTCCTGGGGCGTGACGACGAGCAAGGCGCCGTCGAGCCCCAGCCTCTCGGCCACCAATTGCTGGACGTCGGCCGTCCCCGGCGGCAGGTCGACGACGAGGACGTCGAGGTCGCCCCAGTCCAGCCCGGTGGCGAACCGTTGCAGCAGCAGCTCCACCATCGCCTTGGACCACGCCACCGCCTGGTCCTCCGACACCAGGAACTGCATGGACATGAGCTGGATCCCGAACCGCTCCAGCGGCTTCACCAGGCGCCCGCCGCGCCGCCAGACGGTCACGCCCGACGCCGGCCGCCGCCGCGTAAGGCCCACCATCAAGGCCAGGTCGGGGCCGTACAGGTCGGCGTCGAGGAGCCCGACCTTGCGTCCCTCCCCGGCAAAGGCCAGGGCCAGGTTGAGGCTGACCGTGGACTTGCCGACGCCCCCCTTGCCGCTCGCCACGGCCAGCCTCCGCCGGATCGTCATGGGGGTAGCTTGCCAAAGCCATGCCGCCCGCCGTCGTCGAGTACTCGCCGGCCTGTCTCGAGCACGAGGCCGGCCCCGGCCACCCCGAACGGCCCGCCCGCCTGACCGCCGTCGTCGACGGCATCCGTTCCCTCGGGCTGGGCGACGACCGCCTGCTGTTCGTCGAGCCCCGGCCCGCCACGAAGGAGGAACTGGCCCTCGTCCACGACCCCGGGTTCGTCGACGCCCTCGAACAGTTCTGCCAGGCCGGTGGCGGTGTCATCGACCCCGACACGGGCGCCACCGAGGCGTCGTGGGAAGCCGCCCTGCGAGCCGCCGGTGCCGGCCTCGACGCGGTGGACCGCCGCCAGCCCGCGTTCTGCGCCGTGCGCCCGATCGGCCACCACGCCTCCGCACGGCGGGCCCAGGGCTTCTCCCTGTTCAACAGCATCGCGGTGGCGGCCGCCTCGCTGGCGAACGGGGGCGAGCGCGTCCTGATCGTCGACTGGGACGTGCACCACGGCAACGGCACCCAGGACCTGTTCTACGCCGACAACCGGGTCCTGTACGTGTCCGTGCACCAGTGGCCCCTCTACCCGGGCACGGGACGGGTGGAGGAGACGGGCGAGGGCGACGGGTCCGGCTACAACGTGAACTTCCCCGTGCCGCGGGGCGCCACGGGCGACGTGTTCCTCGCCGCCATGGACGTGGTCGACGGGATGGCCGAGCGGTTCGATCCCACGTGGGTGCTGGTGTCGTGCGGCTTCGACTCCCACCGCGACGACCTCCTCGGCTCCCTCGGGCTGACGTCGGCCGACTACGCCGACCTCACGCGCCGGTGCCTCGACCTCGTCCCGCCCGAGCGCTGCGTGATGATGCTGGAAGGGGGCTACGAGCTCGACGCCCTGTCCAACTCGGCCGCCGCCTGCGTCGCCGTGCTGGCGGGCCACGACTCGCACACCCCGCCCGAGCCCCGCACCAGCGGCGGCCCCGGTCTTGACGTGGTGCGCACCGTGGCCCAGGAAATTCGGCGCGGGCCCCTGAGCTGACCGGTCAGGATGAGGGCCCGACCGGCGGAGGTGACCCCCATGGATGCGTACTACGACTACGTGAAGACCGTGACCGAAGCGAGGCTGGCCGAGTTACGGCGCGAGGCCGACGAGCACCGCCTGGCCCGCTCGCTGGCGGCCAACGCCAACCGCACCGGCCGCAGCCGGTTCGGCATCGGAGCCCGGCTCCGCGCCCGCGCCGCCCGCCGGGCTTCGGGGCGGCCGATGGCCAGGCCGGTACGCCTGCCCCGTCCGATGCCGGCGACCGACGAGCACCTTCGCCGAACCGCCTGATGATCACGCCGCACGGGTAAGACCGTGCGGCGTGAAGGGCGACGTCCGCTCGCTGGCCATCGTGCTGGCCGGTGGGGCGGCAGCCGCATGGGCAAGCTGACCGAGCACCGGGCCAAACCCGCGCTGCCGTTCGCCGGCCTGCACCCGGTGGTCGAGGGCGGACGGGCCTTCGAGCATCGCTTCGACGGCTACTGGCGCGACGTCAGAACTCCCCCCGGCCACTGGCGTGCCCACCAGGACGTGGTCACGGGCAAGCTCCACCTCGATGACCCCGACTGGCCGATCCGCACGACCGGTGCCCACCACCCGCCGGCCCGCATCCGCCCCGAGGCTCAGGTGGAGGACTCGCTCGTCGCCCCGGCGTGCGACATCACCGGCCGGGTGCCCCGCCCCGGGCGTCACCGGGCGCCATCGTCGAACCGGGCGTCATCGTCGAACCGGGCGCCACCGTCGAACAGTCGGTGGCCATGGCTACCCGACCCGTCCAGACCTCGCCGGTGGTTCGCGCCGGTATCGACACCCGCATCTCGTTGGATCCCGCGAGTCGACGTGCTGGCGTCGAGCGCCAGCGCGTCGACTGCGAGGCTCTCTGCGCCGCCCGGCGCGACCTGCTCATGGGCCTGATCTTCTGCGGGGTGTGCGGAATTCGGATGTTCTCCCGTCCCCGGGACGACCACACGAAGCGTTACGTATGCGCCAGCCGCCGGCCCGGCCACCAGCTGACGATCCTTTGGCCCAGCCCGTCGACGACCTGGTCGGCCGGAGGGTCCTCGAGCTACTTGAGACGCGCAGCTTCCGAGACGCGGTTCTGGCTCAGTCCGGACCGGCTGACGACGGATCACTCGGGCGCGCCTTGGCGGCACTGGGATCAGCACAGAGCCGCATGCAGACCCTCGACGACGACTTCTAGTAGGTCAAACGTGCCATCGGGCAGCGCCGGTACCGGTCGATCAGGACCACGCTGGAGCGGGAGGTGGAGCGGCTCCATGCCCAGGTCTACCGGGAGAGCAAGCAGCGGTTCGTGCTTTACCCGGATCCCAGGGGCCTGTGGGCCGAGGCCGACTTCGGTCAACGACGCGTGCTGGTGCGCCTCGTCGTGAAGCGGGTGCGGGTGAAGCCCGCCCGACGGGGGGGCTCGCTTCGATCCAGCCCGAGTGCGGCTCGATATCCCCCTCCTCGATACGCAGCGTCGGACGGTCTCAGTCGCCGTCGCGAAGCAGGACCAGGCCGTGGTGCTCGACGAAGTCAGCAAAGTCGACGCTGTTGAGGGTAAGGAGCGGGAGGCCGTGGTTGAGCCAGCAGGCGGCAATCCAGGTGTCGTTCTGTGGCCTCGGCCGGCCACGTAGCTGCGCCCCGCCTGCAAGCCGCGCCCACCAGCGAGCCACGCTGACGTCAGAGGGGATCACCGGGCGCGCTGCGATCCAGGCATCCAGTCGCGACCGGTTCGGCTCTCCCCAGCTTCGGACCTCTGCCCACTTCCACAGCTCGCCGACCCTGACAAACGTCAGCCAGACGCGAGCCCCGAGCACATGGCGGCGGACCCGCTCGGGCGCTCGACCCTTCTGGAGCACCGATGCCACGTCTGTGTCGACGACGAGATCGGGCACCGGGTCAGGTCAACGAGGCCCTGCGTGACATGCGGAGATCAAGGAGGAAGTCGTCCAGCTCCTCGTCGCTCTCCCAGATCTCGGCAGCAAGCTCATCGATATCGTGAACGGGCGCTGCGTTCTCGATCCGGGCCAGGTCGTCGATCTTCAACGGCGCGCCGGCCGCCATCGCGTCGTCTGGCTGGTGGTCGCTCACGTCCGAGAATCGTACGCGCCCGGCAACGGCAAGGCGTGCGTGAACACCTGCGTAACCGCCGCTGCCACCCTGCGAGAGCGCATGTGCTACCGATCGCTTCGATGGCGCGACAACATCTGGAGCCGTCCCGTCGCTGGAGGAGGTCTGTGAGCTTCGCGCCACCGATGGTCGGGTCCCAGTGAGGCCGGGCCGTTGTTTGACGCTCTGGGCTCGACGTTCGGGGCTCCACGACCCCGCGTACACCTGTCGCCAGGCCACCTACGACCTGTGCCGCCTGCGGCTCAAGGGCCTGGTCGAACGCGTCTCCCATACCCGCACCTACCGGGTCACCGACCGCGGTCGGCGCATCTGCACGTTCTTCACCCGCCTCGCCTCCCGCGTCGTCGTGCCCGTGCTCACCGAGCTCGAGGCTCTCGGCTGCCCACCGCGCACGGCCCCCTCCCCGCTCGTCGCGGCCTGGCGCGCCTATGACGCCGAGCTGGCGAAGATGATCAGGGCGCTCGCCAAAGCATCCTGATTCGACGGCCCTGGCGCGGGCCGCACGACGTTCACCTCATGCGCCGACAACCAACCCTGCGGCTACCTCTTGGCCGGCCGCGCCCTGCTGCCGTGCTCCACGACGAGACGCCTCCCGCTGCCGATGAGCCCACTGCAGCAAACGGCCGCAAGGGAGGACAGTTGCTGCACACTTGCCTCATTTGGGACGGAGTGGCTGCTCAAGTGGATCTAGAAGGCTGGTGTCTTTCGCTTTCGACCCTTCGGGTCGAGGCGGCCGACCTGCCCCTGACCTGCACCTTTGCGATGCAGAGCCGCCGCCAGCAG
>JBOGID010000181.1:0-4599 GCA_050742295.1 Acidimicrobiales bacterium
CCCATCCACTCGGCGCCCCGGATGGCCCGCCCCAGGGCCTCGGTGGCCGAGGTCGCCGAGCAGGCGACCTCGTTGGCGTCGGCGCCGTGGGGGAACAGGACCCGGAAGCACTCCACCCCGGCGGCCATCAGCTCGGCGGCCAGGGCGGCGGCGGCCCGGTCCCCGGCGGGGTCGCGGTCATACGCGATGAGGACCCGGGCGACCCCGGAGGCGGCGAAGGCCTCGGCGTGGTCGGTGGTGAACCCCTCGGTGCCGTAGGCGGCGGTCACGTGGCGGAAGCCCGCGCACCAGAACGTGAGGGCGTCGACGAGCGACTCGCACAGCACGATCTCGGAGCTGGCGGCCAGGGCCTCGGGGTTCCACACCCCGCGGTGGGGGCCGGGCAGGTAGAGGTGGGCGGGGGTGCCGGCCCGCAGGTTGTCGAGCAGTTTGCGGCCGTAGAGCTCGGTCACGACCCCGGCCTCGTCGGCCACGGGGACGACCAGGGAGCCGGCGAAGTGCTCGTGGCCCGAGGCCCGCAGCACCCCCAGGCCGATGAGGCGGCCCCGCAGGGTGGCCCCGTCCTTGCGGTTGCGGGCGGGGAGGCGGTAGCCGAGGGTGCGGTTGGCGTAGCCGAGGCGGAAGCGGGCTATGGCCTCGGGGTGGTCGATGCGGCGGCGGGCCAGGTAGGCGAGGGCCTCGGGGCTCTCGGTGAGGGTGGCGTGGTAGTAGGCCACGACCTGGGACAGCAGCTCGGCATCGGCGGCGGAGGCCTCCACCGGCGGGGGCAGCCGCCGCACGCTCCCTCGCTTGGGCGCCCCGCCGGTGCCGACGGGGGCCCGGCCGTCGCGCAGCAGCTCGAGGGCGTGGCGGAAGCTGAGCCCGTCGGTGCGCATGATCCAGTCGATGACCGAGCCGCCCGCCCCGCAGGCGCCCATGCAGTGCCAGAGGTTGCGGGCCGGGCTGATCACCAGCGACGGCTCGTGGTCGTCATGGAACGGGCACAGGCCCACCAGGTCGGCGCCGTGGCGGCGCAGCTCGATGCCCCGGGCCTCGACCAGGCGCTGGAGGGACACCTCGGCCTTGATGCGCTCGACCTCGGCGTCAGGGACCCGGGCCACTCACGCTTCTCCGCAAATTTTCCTGGTTGTCACCATGTGGCAACATCCTATGCCACGATACGCACTTCGTGGCAAGGACTCAGGCCGGTCGTGGCAAGCGGCGAAGGGCCTGGCGGCTCAGAATGGGGGTGGCATGACGACCAGGGAGGCCAGGCCATGCCCCTCGGGGAGCGGATCAAGGAGCTGCGCAAGGAGGCGGGGTGGTCCCAGGGCGAGCTGGCCGAGAAGGTGGGCACCGACGCCCGCCAGGTCAGCCGCTATGAGAACGGCCGCATCACCCCCTCCCTCGACGTGGTGGTGCGCATCGCCGAGGTGCTCAACGTCTCGATCGACCACCTCGTCGTCGAGGGCGTCCCCCGCCGGCCCCTCCACGCCCCCGACCACGGCCTGGGCGAGCGCCTGGGGGCCATCGGTGAGCTGGGCGACGATGACCGGGCCTCGCTGCTCAACGTCATCGACGCCCTGATCACCAAGAGCCGGCTCAAGGCCCTGGCGGCGGGGCCGTAGGGCGCAGGACGTCTTACAGTTCGCCGTGAGCCTGGGGGTGCTCGCGATCACGGGCGTCCTGGCGGCCACCGCGGTGCGGTCGCTGGGAGCGCGCCTCGGCCCCGTCGAGGTCTATGGGCGGTCGGGGGCGTCGTGGTTGCAGATCGCCGTCGTCGGCGCCGGCGCGGCCGTCGCAGCGTTCATCGCCGGAGCCACGCGTTGGGGTGGCTGCTCCTGGGCGCAGCCGTGATCTGTGGCAGCTGCGTCGTGGCAGCGGTCCGACGGGGACCGCCGCCGAAGGCGACTGGGCGCTGAGGCCGACAGGTTCAGCGGACGGTCAGCGCGACCGGAGCTCGGCAATGGCGATGCCGAGGAAGAGCACGCCCGTGTAGCCAACCACCAGTGCGGCCCACGGCTGATCGGTCATCAGGAGATAGGCAGCAGCCGAGAAGACGAGGGCGTCCGAGCCGACGGCTAGGACGACACGCGTCTTCCGCTCGGATGGTCGATCGCGACGAGCTGCGCCGCGTGCTGCAGCCGCGATCGCCAGTGGACCCACGAAGCAGCCAGTTGCCAGGGCAACAGAGACACCGGCCGGGGCGCCCAGGCCCCGCAGCGCCAGGGGGACGGCGAACAGGCTTCCGACGATCCAGACCAGGAACAGCAGCGGCCGGGCGAGCTGCAAGAGCAGGGCCTTGGCCATCGGCCACCCCGCAGGCTCAGCGGACACGGATCGGCGGGACAGGCGTGATCGGCTGCGGAGGAAGCTCGTTCATGCCCGGTGTCGGCTCGGGGAGGGGACCGGGAACCGCTCCCGTCAACCCCAGCGAGGTTTCACCGAGGCGATCGTAGAAGTCGTCCGGGCACGGCCGCGGTCCTCCCTTGTCCTTCCACGGTGTTCTCGCGAGTTCGTGGGCGTCGTAGACGAAGAGCCCGATGACACCACCGGCGATCAGCACGCTCGAGGCTCGCGCGATCACCAGTCCGGCGACGGGGGCGCAAGTCCCGCTAGTGGCCACGACGCACACGACACCGCCGACGATCGCCACCGTGAGGATGATCTCGCCGACGTGGTCCTTGGCGAAGTTCGTAGCTCCTCGCGCGATGCTCCGGCAGCTGCCGTTCGGGTTCTTGCCAGTCAGGCAGAACAGCCCCGTCGGATCAACGCTGTTCAGCGGGTCACCGCCGACGTAGCCGTAGGGCTCCCGCGTCACCGACTCGATCGGGTCCCGGCTGATGAACTGCCCCGTCGCCGGGTCGTAGTAGCGGGCCCGCAGGTAGGTGAAGCCGGTCTCGGCGTCGGTGTACTCGCCGGCGTGGCGGAGGGGGGTGGTGGCGATGCCCCCGAAGGTGTTCTCGCCCGCGAGCCCGCCGTAGGGGGCGTAGGTGTAGGTGGCCAGGAAGTTGCCGTTGGCGGCCGAGAGCTGGCGGGTGGAGCCCAACTGGTCCTGGTGGAGGTAGGTGACGTTGCCGGCTGCGTCGACCTGGGAGATGGGCCGGCCGCCCGGGCCGTAGACGAAGCGCCAGTCGCCGTCGGACAGGACCAGGGGGACACCCCCCGACTCGTCCCAGGCGAAGGCCTTGGACTGGCCGGCGACGGTCTTGGACAGGCGCAGGCCGTCGCCCCGGTAGGCGTAGGTGGCGAGCCTGGTCGTGCCCCGGGAGTAGCCGGGGACAGCCACGGGCGAGGCCTGGTTCGCGGGGGAGCCGTTGCCCAGGGCACCGAAGCCCCCGAAGCCCCAGGCCCGGGCGCTGGCGTCCGCTCGGAGGTCGAGGGAGTGGAAGGGGCCGGTGGCGGTCCCCTTGCCCCCCGCCAGGGCGGGCACGGTCTGGGGGCTGAGCACGGTGGCGGTGGAGCCGTTGCCCAGCTGGCCGTAGGCGTTGTAGCCCCAGGCCGCCACGGTGGCGTCGGCGCGCACCGCCAGGGAGTGGTAGCCGCCGACGACCAGGGCCGAGACGTTGGCCAGGCCCGCCACCGACACCGGGCTGAGGCGGTCGGCGGTGGTGCCGTCGCCCAGCTGGCCGTGGGCGTTGTAGCCCCAGGCCACCACGGTGCCGTCGGCCTTGAGGGCCACCAGGTGATGGTAACCGGAGGCCACCTGGGCCACCCCGGCCAGGCCGGGGACCTGGCCCGGGCTGAGGCGGTTGGTGGTGGTGCCGTCGCCCAGCTGGCCGAAGCCGTTGTAGCCCCACGTCCACACCGTGCCGTCGGCCCGCAGGGCGGCCGAGTGGGTGTAGCCGGCGGCGATCCCCACGACGTCGGCCAGGCCGACCGCCTGCACCGGCGTCAGCGGCTGGTTCAGGTTCCCGGTGCCGAGCTGGCCCACCGAATTGGAGCCCCACGACCACACCGTCCCGTCGCGGCGCAGGGCCAGGAAGTGGGCGGTGCCGGCGGCGATGGCCACCACGTCGCTCAGGCCCTGGACCTGGGTGGGCGAGTGGCGGTCGACGGTGGTGCCGTCGCCCACCTGGCCGAGGTTGTTCCAGCCCCAGGCCCAGACCGTGCCGTCGGCGCGCAGCGCCGCCGAGTCGTAGATGCCGGCGGCCACCGCCACCACGGCCGAGAGGCCCGGGACCTGGGTGGGGGTGGGGCGGTCGGTGGTCGTGCCGTCGCCCAGCTGCCCGTAGGCGTTGTTGCCCCACGCCTGCACCGTGCCGTCGGAGCGGGCCGCCACCGAGTGGTACCAGCCGGCGGCCAGGTCGTCGGGGTAGCTCGTGGGGTCGACGCTGGTCAGGCGGTTGGCCTGGTCGTAGGCGTAGGAGGTGGCCGGGCCCGCGGCGGGGATGGTCGATGTGCGGTTGCCCCGCACGTCGTAGGCGAAGGCGGTGGTGCCCGAGCCCCGGGACAGGGCGCCCAGGCGGCCCGACGCGCTGTAGGGGCCCAGCGCGGCGCCCGGGACGGCGCTCAGGTTGTCGGCAGCGTCGAAGCCGTAGGCGTTGGGGGCGCCGTCGACGCCCTTGATCTGGTTGAGGGGGTTGTAGGTGTAGCTGTGGTCGTCGGGTGGAACGGCGC
>JBOGID010000182.1:0-3628 GCA_050742295.1 Acidimicrobiales bacterium
CCCGTCTGGTGGGTCGCGGCCCGGGTGCTGGCGGCCGCCGACCCGGCCCGGGAGGCGCGGCAGGCGGGAAACGACCTGGCCCGGGACGGCACGGCCTCGGTGCTGGCCGACGCGCTCCCCAACGACGCCACCGTGGTCGCCCTGGGCTGGGCCGAGCAGATCGCCGAGGGCCTCCTGCGGCGGGGCGACGTCGAGGCGCTGATCGTCGACTGCCTCGACGAGGGCGCCGACCTGGCCGGTTGGCTGCGCCGGTCGGGCAGCGACGCCGAGATCGTCCCCGAGTCGGGCTCGGCCGCCGCAGTTGCCGCCAGCGACCTGGTGTTGCTGGAAGCGGTCGCCCTCGGCCCGACCGGGTTGGTGGCCACGGCCGGGTCGGCGGCCGCTGCCGCGGTTGCCCGGCAGCTCCACGTCCCCGTCTGGGTCGTCGCCGGCGAGGGACGGGTCCTGCCCGAGTCCCTCTGGACGGCCCTTTCGGCACGGCTCGCCGACCGCACCCCGGCGTGGGACCAGGCCGAGGAGATCGTCCCCCTCAATTGGGCGAACTTCGTCGTCGGCCCCACCGGCGTCGTGTCGCCCGACGACGCCGTCGCGAGCCGCTCGGCCGCCTGCCCCCCCGCCCCCGAGTTGGAGAAAGAGCTGCCCCGTGGGTGAGATGGTCGAGTTCCCCAGCAACGGTGGGACGACAAGGGGCTACGTGGCCACAGGCGAGGGTGCGGGCCTGGGCGTCGTCGTCATCCAGGAGTGGTGGGGCGTCGTCCCCCACATCCAAGACGTCTGTGACCGCCTGGCCGCCGAGGGATTCACGGCGCTGGCGCCCGATCTGTTCCACGGCCTGACCGTGCCCAACGCCGAGCCCGACGAGGCCGAGAAGCAGATGATGGCCCTCAACCTGCCCCGCGCCGCCAAGGACCTGTCGGGCGCCGTCGACTTCCTCGTCGACCATCCCGCCGTGCGGGGCCACGGTGTCGCTGTTGTCGGGTTCTGCATGGGCGGCGGCCTCGCTCTCTGGCTGGCGGCCGAGCGGCCCGACCAGGTGCGGGCGTGCGTGCCGTTCTACGGAGCCATCCCGTGGGACGAGGTGCAACCCGACTGGGACCGCATCGAGGCCGCCGTCGAGGGCCACTACGGCGAGGCGGACGGCTGGGCCACCCCCGAATCGGCCCACCACATCGAACAGGAACTGGTGGACCGGGGCAAGGAGGTCCGCCTCTTCACCTACCCGGGCCAGGGCCACGCCTTCTTCAACGACACCCGGCCCGAGGCCTACGACGAGGACGCCGCCCGCCAGGCCTGGGTCCGCACCCTCGAGTTCCTCCGCCGCCACCTCGGCTGACCCTGACCGACTTTGGGCACGGATTCTCTCAACCGTTGAGAAAATCCGTGCCCAGACTCGGAAAGGGTCGGCTCAGTCGGGGTCGGCGAAGCGGATGGCGACGCCGCTCAGGGCGAGGGGCAGGCCGAGGAACAGCAGGCCCGGCGCCGGCCCCGAACCGCCCTCGGACCGGGGAGCGGGCTCAGGGCCGGGGATGGAGGCGAGCGTCACCGACGGGGACGGGTCCTCGGCCGTGGTGGTGGTCGTCGGCTCTGCGGTCGTCGTCGTCGACCCGGCCGTGGTCGTGGTCGTCGGCTCTTCGGTCGTCGTGGTCGACCCGGCCGTGGTCGTCGTCGTCGGTTCCTCAGTGGTCGTTGTCGCGGTAGTCGTCGTCGTAGCGCCGGCCGTGGTCGTGGTGGTCGGCCCATCCGTCGTTGTCGTGGGCGCGTCGGTCGTGGTCGTCGACGGCCGGGTCGTCGACGAGGTCGAGTCGCGGTCGCGCCGGGTCGACGACGTCGAGTCCCGGTCCCGGTCCCGGTCGCGGCGTGTCGACGAGGTCGAGTCCCGGTCGCGGCCCGTCGACGAGGAGCTGTCCCGGGTCGAGGTCGTGACCCGGGTGCCGTCCGGACATCCCGAGCCGAAGAAGTAGTGCCGGTGGCCGTCGCCGTTCTTCACGATGAACTCCGCGCCGTCGACGGAGTCCTCGTACACGACGGTGTAGGAGCCCAGGGTCCCGGGCTGGAACTTCTGGCTCTCATGGCCGGTGGGCTGGTCCGGGCCGGACGACACCGGGCGCTGGTCGTCGGGGCCGTAGGCCCGCACCGTGGTGGTTCCCGGCGTACAGGCGTTGATCAGGAAGTACTCGGCCGGTCCCTTCCCCGTCACCTCGAATCGGAACGTGGTCCGGTCGGACGAGAAGTGGTAGGTCCGGCGGCCGGAGACGGAGAAGTCACGGTCCTTGTAGTCGGGCCCCGAGTCGACGCCGGCGGCGGCCCCCGCCAGCAGGCCGACCGCCGCGATCAACGTCCCGGCCACGAGCAGCACGTCGCTCGCCATCCGCTGTGCTCGCCCACGCTCCACGGGTCCTCCCCCTGCCACCGGTGACGGGTGGATCGCCCCTCACGCTAAGAGCGGGGCAGGAGCAGGTGGTGGACCGTCCGCCGGATCGCTACGAGCCGTTGCTCATCCCCAGGGCCCGCAGCATGGAGGGAGGCATGGTGGTGGGCGGCTCCCCGGCGGCGAGCATGGCCGACCGCTCGATGTTGATCTCGTCGCGTTCGCGCTCGATCCAGCTGTCCCAGGGGCCGGGCCCGATCTTCCCCGCCACGCAGGCCAGCAGGTACTCCCGCAGCTCCTCCACCTCGGCGGCACCGCCGACGGGCCCGTGGCCGGGCACGATCCGGGTGGCGAGGTCGGGGATGGCGGTGAGGATCTCGGCCCACGTGGCCGGATCACCCTGGAAGGCGAGGGGCGTCACACCGAAGAAGCACAGGTCGCCGGCGAAGAGGACGTCGGCGTCGCCCACCAGGATCATCAGGTCGCCGGCGGTGTGGCCGGACGCCGGGAGCAGCTCGATCCGCGGTGTCAGGACGGCGGCGTCGTACACCTCGTGGGTCACCTTGCGGGTGCCCTCTTCGGCCAGCTCGTCGAACTCGTCGGCGAAGGCGGGCATGAAGGCCTTGTAGGCGGGGACCATCATCGGCTGGTCGAGGAGCGCACTCGTGGCCGGGGATCCGTAGACGGCGGCCATGGTGAAGGCGCGGCTTCCGCCCACGTGGTCGACGTGGGCGTGGGTCAGCACGAGCCGCCGCACAGGTGGGCCCAGCTCGGCCACGGCGGCGGCGAAGGGCTCCCATTGGGAGCGGACCATGAGCGAGTCGATGACGGTGAGGCCGTCGTCGTCGGCCACCACCCCGGCGTTGGAGATCCCAGACCCGCCACCGGCCTGGATCCAGGCCCACACTCCGTCACCCAAGGTTTGGAGCATCTCCCGACGCTATCTGTAGCGTTGATCCCATGTCCGAACGAAGCCGCTCCCTGCCCCGCCGGTCCTGCCTGTCGGTCCCCGGATCGTCGGCCAAGATGCTGGCCAAGGCGCCCACCCTCGGCGCCGACATGGTCTTCATCGACCTCGAGGACTCGGTCGCCCCCCTGGAGAAGGAGGCGGCCCGGGACAACGCCGTCAAGGCCATCAACGAGAACGACTGGGGCGAGGCCGTCCTCTGCGTCCGGGTCAACTCCTGGGACACCAAGTGGACCTACCGGGACGTCATCCACGTGGTGGAGAACGCCTCCGAGCGCCTGGACGAGATCATG
>JBOGID010000183.1:0-6490 GCA_050742295.1 Acidimicrobiales bacterium
GACCACGACCGTCGCCGTTCCGACGTCGGTCATCGACCTCCCCGGTGTCAAGGTCGGGGATGAGCCGACGTCGGTCGCCACCAACCCCAGGAACAACCGGCTCTACGTGGCCAACTCAGGCTCGCTCAACGTCTCGGTCGTCGACGGGACGGCCAAGGAGCTGATCGCCACGGTGCCGATGAGCACCCGTCCCCTGTCGATCGCCGTGAACCAGCGCAGCGGGCGGGTCTACGTGACGACGGCCGAGTCGTCGGTCATCGTGATCGACGGGGATACCAACCAGGTTGTGGGGACGGTCCCGCTGAGCACCCGCCCGGGCGGGCTGGCCATCGACCACCGCACCGACCGGGTCTTCGTGGCCCTGTCGGACCCGGTGGTGGCCGTGATCGACGGGCCGTCGAGCCGGGTCGTGGCCACCGTCGCCCTGGCCGCCAAGCCGTGGAGCGTGGCCGTGATCCCCGAGACCAACCGGGTGTTCGTGACCAGCCAGGACGCGGGCACCCTTTCCGTCATCGACGGGTCGAACTACTCGGTGATGGCGACGCTGTCGGTGGGCCAGCGGCCGTGCGGCGTGACCGCCAACCCCCGCAGCCGGCGGGTGTACGTGACGAGCCAGGAGACGGGCGCGGTCACAGTGGTGGACGCCGACGCCAACACGGTCGTCACCACCGTCGCGGTCGCGACCAAGCCGTGCGGCGTCGCCGTCAACTCCCAGAGCAGCCGGGTGTACGTGGTGGACCAGGAGACGGGCAGGACGTCGGTGCTCGACGGGAACACCAACACCGTCCTCGGCACCAAGGACGTGTTCCCCGCCACCCGGGCGGCCGAGGCCCTCCCCTACGGGGTCGACGTCAACCCCCAGGTCGACGGCGTCTACCTCGTCGACCGCGGCGCCAACCGGGTGCTGACCCTTACCGCCGACCAGCTGTAGGGGCCCGGCCGCGCGGCAACGGGACCAGCAGTCGAGTGAGTGACCGCTGGTCCCGTTGCAGGTACCGGCTCAGGAGCTCTTGTAGACCGCGAAACCCACCGTCGTCAGCGACGTCAGGGCGTAGCGCACGTAGCGGAACATCACCTTGGCCATGTGGTTCACCTCCTCTCGATGTGAAGTCGAAGTGCGAAATCAGGCGGCGGACGGCAGCGGCTCGGCCCGGAGGTACTGCCAGGTCGTGCGCTCGGCGCCCTGGCGGTGCCGCCAGTAGGCGATCTGGACGAGCATCGCCGGGCCCAGCACGACCATGGCGGGGATGAGCGGCGCCGAGCTGACCAGGTAGAGCACGGTCAGGATGGCGACGAGCGTCCCGGCCGAGGTGGCCAGCGCCACCCGGCCAGCTGTCCGCCCGAAGGCCTTGCGCATCACCAGCGGGAACACGGCGGCCAGCAACAAGTCGCCGAGCCCGATGGCCAGGCCCTGGTCGGGGCCGCCCCAGGCGATGAAGGGGACGAAGGGGATGGACGACAGGCGCTCGGCGATGTCCGCCATGACCGAGACCTGGGTGGTGGCGACCACGTCGTAGATGGTGATGCCGGCCACCAGGAGGGCGAGGTCCTTGGCCTTCATCCCGCCCTGGGCCCACAGGACGGCCGTGCCGACCACGGCGGCCAGCAGCACCATGTTGTTGACGGCGAGGAACTGGCTGGCGCGGGCGCCCTGGGTGGCGGCGAGGACGATGTCGGCGCCGATCAGCGTGGCGACGATCGCCCACCGCGTGGAGCGGGCCCGCACCATCGGTTGCAGGGCCGTGGACACCACGCTGAGCACGCCGATGCCGAGGAAGGTGGCCGCGGCCCACGCCGGCAACACCAGGTACAGGTAGGGGACGGTGACGAGGGCCACGAGCATGATCACCACATCGGTGCGGTTGAAGGCGCCGAGGGGCGGGCGGTTGAGCTGGAAGCGCCGGAAGAATCCCCACGCCAGCAGGACGGAAGCGGCGGCGAAGCCGCTGACGACGATCAGGGTGGCGTCCATGTCAGTTTCCTCTCGTTCCGATGAGCTGCTTCTGGGCGGAGCGGACCTTGGCGAGGGACCCCTCGCGCATGTCCGCACGAAGGGGCAGGGGCCGGTCGAGCTCGGCCGCG
The DNA here is from genome assembly GCA_050742295.1 of Acidimicrobiales bacterium. GTDB lineage: Bacteria > Actinomycetota > Acidimicrobiia > Acidimicrobiales > AC-14 > JAHFUQ01. Next base: position 2,083 of record JBOGID010000183.1, read on the forward strand.
TCCTCCACCAGCCGCAATGAGCGGACCGGCACGCCGCGCCGGTCCAGGGCCTCCTCGACCTGCGTGCGGGTGCGGCCGTTCACCGAGCGCACGACGGCCTCGACGGCCACGCCGCCGGGGACGGCCCAGTAGCCGAACCGGGCCGGCAGCGGCACCTCGTCCACCTCCTCGAGGGCCTCGACCACGTCACGGAGGAACGTCCACCCGCCGTCGTGGCGCACCGACAGGCGCTGCTTGCCGAGGGGCAGGCCGGTGGCGGGCGTGTTGCGCAGCTCGCACGTCATCGGGCCGGTGATGGCCCGCACGACGTCCTCGGTGTTGTAGCGCAGAAGGATCGTCGACTCCCGGAAGGGCGGGAAGGGCGTGGCCACCATCGTCCCCGCCTCGCCGTCGGCGGCGGCTTCGCCGGGCCGGTCGAGGCTGACGACCTCGATGAGGCCCATGGTCGGCTCGAAGTGGAGGTGGTCCTGTGGGCACAGGTTGCCGGCCAGGGGGGCCAGCTCGGTCATCCCGTAGTTGGAGATGATCTCGGCCTGGCCGAACAGCTGGGCGGCACGGCGCTGGAGGCCGTCGGTGAGGATCTCGCCGCCGGTGAGGATGCGCTCCAGGCCGAAGTCGGAGGGGGCGTAGCCCAGGTTCAGGCCCGTCTCGACCAGCAGGCCGAGGTAGGACGGGTAGGTTGACATGACGCTGACCCGCTCCTTCTTGCCGGGCAGGCGGTGGCGCTCGGCCAGCAGCTTCAGCGTGTGCTCGGGGCTGACCAGGCCGGCGATGTACAGGCCGGCGCCGATGCCGTCGCACGCCGCGGCCACGCCCCGGACGCCGATGGTGGCGCGGGTGCTGATGTTGATCTGCACCAGGTCGTCGGGGGCGATGAGGCCTCGGCTCAGCGAGCTGAGCGACGACAGGGCGGCCATGGACCGCATCTCCTCGTGGGAGAAGTACACGCTGGTCGGCCAGCCCGTCGTGCCCGTGGTCGTGGTGCGAGCGCCGAGCTTGACGGTGTTGCGCACGAACGCCTCGGGGTCGTCCCGGAGCGCCTCCTTGGGCGTCAGGGGGATGGAGGCGATGTCCTCGAAGGCGAGCTTGGCCGGGTCGATGCCGAGGCGGCCGAGGAGGTCCCCGTAGTAGCGGGTCTCGTTCAGACCTCGGGTCGCCTGCTTGCGGAACCGCCGGGTCTGGAGGAACTGGCGGGTGTCGTCGTCCAGCGAGGGCCCGGACAGGACTTCGGAGATGTCCACGCCGAGCCCCCCGAACTCCTCCTGGGTCTGGCGGACGGCGCGGTAGATCCGTTCCAGCGACGGTTGGTGGAAGGGGCGCCCAAGCCCCATGGAAAGGGCAAACCGGAGGTTCGCCACCGCGGTCTCGAGCACTGGTCCGTCCTTTCAGCTCCAACGTGGTGAGCTGATGGTGAAGGACGGCGGTGGCGGCGAGAATGGCCCTGGCGGCTACTGATCTGCGCCCCGGGGGAAGCCCCGCCTTACCGTCCGGACACCGGCCGCCGCCTCGGTGCTCGACGAGCCGGAGATGGTCATCGAGGCGGATCGAGAACCCGCACGTGGCACAGATGCCGAAACGCCCGATGCCCAGAGTGCCCGGCGCGCCCAGGATCTCCTGCCAGCTGGTTGCTGCCTCACCGCTACCGGGGCACGGCTGCTTGACCGGGGCCGACGACGACGTAGACCGCGGAAATCCCACGCCTCCCAGTCTTGCCGCCGGGCGAGAATGGCGGGATGCGGATCTTTCACGTCGACTCGTTCACGGCCGAGCCGTTCGCCGGGAACCCGGCCGCGGTGTGCCTGCTCGAGGGGACGGCCGACGAGTCCTGGATGAGGGCGGTGGCGGCGGAGATGAACCTGCCCGAGACGGCGTTCGTGGAGCGGCGGGCCGACGGGTTCGGGCTGCGGTGGTTCACGCCACGGTGGAGGCCGACCTGTGCGGGCACGCCACCCTGGCCGCCGCCCATTCCTTGTGGGAGGAGGGCGAGGCGGCGGACGTGATCGCCTTCCACACCCGCAGCGGCGTGCTGACGGCCGAGCGGGACGGTGACGGGCGCATCTTCCTCGACTTCCCGGCCGAGCCTGCGGAGGAGGCGGGCGCGCCTGCCGGGCTGGCCGAGGCCCTCGGCGCCGAGCCCGTGTGGGTGGGCCGGAACCGCCTCGACTACCTCGTGGAGGTCGCAGACGCCACGACCGTCCGCAAGCTCGATCCCGATTTCCGGGCCCTGACCGCCGTCCTGCCCGCCAGGGGCGTCATCGTTACCGCCCTGTCCGACGAGCCGTCCGCCGACTTCGTCTCACGGTTCTGCACCCCCGCCACCGGCGTCGACGAGGACCCGGTCACGGGGTCGGCCCACTGCTGCCTGGGCCCATACTGGGGTGCCCGCCTCGGCCGGTCCGAACTGGTGGGCTACCAGGCGTCGGCCCGCGGTGGCTACGTCGGGGTGCGGATGGCCGTCGGTGATCGTGTCGTGCTCTCGGGCCACGCCGTGACGATCACCACCGGGGAAATCTCGGGCGGAAACCGTTAGGTCCCGGCCGGCGGCGGCCTCCTCCTGACGGGCACTCACCCGAGGCCCACTACGAGCAGGAGGAGATCCCATGAAGCGCTTCAGTGCACTGACGGCGGCTGCGAGCCTGTCGTTGGCCGGTCTCATCGTCGTCGGGGCAGCCGCCGGCCCGGCCCACGGCCTCGGCGTCGGGGGCATCTGCACTCCGACCCCCACCCCCACCGTCTCGATCGGCGACGACAACGTCTACGAGCACCAACTGGCCCAGGTGCAGGTCAGCCTCAACTGGGCGTCCTGCGGCACGATCAAGGTGGACTACAACACGTCGAACGGCACGGCCAAGTCCGGGTCCGACTACGTGGCCAAGAGCGGGACGCTCACGTTCTCGCCCGGCCAGACCAGCAAGCTGGTCAGCGTCACGCTGATCGACGACGACGACCACGAGCCCAACGAGAACTTCTACGTGATGCTCAAGAACCACGCGAACGTCCTCCCCGGCGACCCCACGGGCAAGATCACGATCTACGGGCTGGAACCCGCAGGCTGACGGCTCAGTCGAGCAGCAGCTTGACCGCCACCGCCGTCCCCACCACCACGATCACGACCCGCAGCAGGGGGGTGGGGATGCGGCGGCCGACCTTGGCCCCGATCTGGCCGCCGACGATGGCGCCGGCGGCCAGCACGGCCGCCGCCCCCCACGCCACGTCGGCGACAACCATGAAGATGACGGCGGCCACCCCGTTGACGAGGGCGGCCAGCAGGTTCTTGAGGGCGTTGAGGCGCTGCACGTGGTCGTCCACGAAGATGCCGAGCAGGGCGATGAGGATCACGCCCTGGGCGGCACCGAAGTAGCCGCCGTAGATGCCGGTGGCGTAGATCGTCACCGGCAGCCACCGGCTGTGGGCACGGGCCCCCTCCGCCGGCGCGGGCCGGGCCAGGCGTGGCTGGAGGACCACCAGGGCGCACGCCACCAGGATGAGGACCGGCACCACGCCCTCGAACACCGCGCCTGGGAGGACGAGCAGCAGGATGGCCCCCGTGATGCCTCCGAGCAGCGAGGCCCGGCTCAGGGCCCGGACCCGATCGGCCTGGCCCGCCAGCTCCCGCCGGTACCCGATGGTGCCGCTGATCGACCCCGGCACCAGCCCGACCGTGTTGGTCACATTGGCCTCCACGGGCTCGTAGCCGAGCCCCAGCAGCGTCGGGAACGTGATCAGCGACCCTGACCCGACGATGGCGTTGATCGTGCCGGCGGCCAGGCCGGCGGCGAGGATGGCCAGCCCATCGACGAACGACAACGCCGGTCAGCCCGCGAGGACGGCGCGAGCGACGAGGTCGGTGCCGAAGGCGGTGAGGATGGCCAGGTAGAGCAGGCCGGTGGCTGCCATCACCGCCGAGTACGACCGTTCCTTGAGTGCGGCGCGGGTCACCGCGCAGAGGACCAGGGTGGTGGCGGCGCAGGCCAGCCAGAACCAGCCGAGGGTGCCGTTCCAGCCGTCGTCGACGGTTCCCGAGATCACCGACAGCATCCCGGTGGGCCAGACAAGGGCCGCCACCTCCAGCGGCCACACCACCGCCAGCCACCGGACGAGGTCGAGCAGCGGCTCCCGGCCCAGCCCGGGCTGGACGAGGTACCAGTGGCCCAGCAGCATGGCGTCCGAGACGGCACCGAGGAAGGCGGCACCGACGACGGTGCGCACCACCGCCAGCACGTCGGGCCCGCCCGCGTCCAGGCCCGCGAACACCAGCCCGGCGAGCCCCATGGCGGGGGCCACGAGGTCGAGCCACGGCGGGAACTCGGGAAGCGGCGCGGCGGTTGTGGCCTCGGCGTGGTCGCTGCGACCGGCCCGGTCGCCGACCATGGACCGCACCCTCGCCGCCCGCCGCTCCCGCCGGGCC
>JBOGID010000184.1:0-4822 GCA_050742295.1 Acidimicrobiales bacterium
GTCTCACCGCTTCTTGCCAACGTGGTGTTGCATCGCCTGGATCGCATCTGGGCAACGCGGCATCTCCGGCTGGGAGTGTTGGTGAGGTACGCGGATGACCTGGTGGTGTTGTGCCCTACCAAGGAGAGGGCCGACGCTGCACTGGTAGCCCTGGCTGAGATCCTCGCCGAGCTGGGCTTGTCCCTGGCCGCGGCGAAGACCCACGTCGTGGACCTGCGAGTGCCCGGCGCCGGCTTCGACTTTCTCGGGTTCCACCACCGCCGGGTGGAGAGCTTCACCCGCAAGGGCAGGTACTTCTGTGCCCGCTGGCCTTCCAAACGAGCTGTGCGGAGGGCGAGAGAGCGCATCAGGTCGCACACCGCTCGACGGTGGTTGCTGCTCGATGTCGAATCCATCGTGGTTCGCCTCAATCGGTTCCTGGTGGGGTGGCGTGGCTACTTCGCCTATGGGAACTCGACGACGGTGTTCCACGACCTCGACGAGTTCGTGGCGGAGCGGGTCGCTCGCTTCATCTCGAACAAGCACGGCCACCACGGGCGCAACTACGGCCTGCGGGTCCTCATCGACCATGACTACCTGGGGCTCACCCGCCTGGTGGGAAGCGTCCGGCACGGGCCTGCGCATGCCGTCCGGTGAAGGGATGTGGTTGAGCCGGATGAGGGAAAACCTCACGTCCGGTTCTTTGGGGGAGCGCTGGAAACGGGGTGGGCCTGCGGCCACCTGCGGGTTCCGGGCCGGTGCGCTGAGAAACGCCACCACGATGGCCTGGTCGGAACCCAGCCGAAGATCACCTGCTACCGCGCCAGCGCTCTACCCGACCTGGCTATCCGGATGAGCTGATCTCTGGGCGCTGGGAACTTTCTTCGAAAGAAGCCTCTGACCAGCGCGTTTGTGCTGGTCAGAGACTCGCGATTCGTTGCCGGTTGGTGTATTACCTATATATGGCATCCATCGTCGGCAAGCAGCAGGGCGGGAAGACCTACTACTACCTGGTCGAGTCGGCCCGGGTGGGGGGCAAGCCCCGCATCGTCTCCCAGCGCTACCTCGGCTCGGCGGCCGAGATCGCCACACGCCTCTCCGAGGCCGGGCCCGGCGAGCCGGACCGCACCCGCCACCTGGCCTTCGGCGACGTGGCGGCCGTGTGGTCGGTGCTGGAGCGCCTCCGGGTGGCCGAGATCGTCGACGAGGTGGTCGGGGGCCGCCGCCAGGACGCGGCGGCGTCGGTGGGGACCTACATCGCCCTGGCCACTGCCAACCGGGTGGTCGACCCCTGCTCGAAGCGCAAGTTCTCCGACTGGTGGAAGACCACGGCCGGCGACCGGTGGGTGCGCCTGCCCGCCTCCGCGCTCGACCACCGCCGGTTCTGGGACGCCATGGACGCCATCAGCGAGGAGCAGCTCACACAGGTCGAGCGGCGCATCGTGGCCCACATGGCCGCCGCGTTCGACGTGGACCTGTCGGGGCTGGTGCTGGACATGACCAACTTCGCCACCTACATCGACTCGGGCAACGACCGGGCCCCGATCGCCCAGCGGGGCCACGCCAAGCAGAAGCGGGCCGACCTGCGCATCGTCGGGCTGGGCCTGGTGGTCTCCACCGACGGCGGCGTCCCCCTGGTCAGCCACGCCTACGCCGGCAACAAGCCTGACGTGACCCAGTTCCCCAGCCTCATCGCCGAGCTCGTCGCCCGCTTCGAGGCGCTGGGCGCCGGCGCCGGCGAGCTCACCCTGGTCTTCGACGCCGGCCAGAACTCAGCGGACAACCTGGAGCTGATGGCCGGCTCGCCGCTGCACTTCGTCGGCTCGCTCCCGCCCTCGGACCACCCCGACCTGCTCGCTGTCCCCAAGAGCCGCTACCGGGCCGTCGAGGGCGCACGCTTCGCCGGGCTGCGCGCCTTCGAGACCACCAAGGCGGTGTTCGGCGTGGAGCGGCGCATCATCGTCACCCATTCGCAGGGCCTGCACGACAAGCAGTCCCAGGGCTTCGACCAGACGCTGGCCAAGGCCCACCGCCAGCTGGCCGAGCTGGGTGCCCGTCTGAGCCGGGGCAAGACCCGCAAGCCCCGCGACGGCGTCGAGGCCGAGATCGCCGCCATCCTCAAGCCCAGGTGGCTGTCGCGGGTCATCACCACCGAGCTCGTCGGCGACGCGCCGGGCGACCTGCGCCTCAGCTCGGCCGCCGACGCCAAAGCCCGCGCCGCCCTCGAAGCGGAGCTGTTCGGCAAACGGGTCCTGTTCACCGACAAGACGGCAAAGGCGGCCCCGGTGGCGGTGGTCATCGCCGACTACCGCTCCCAGGAGGCTGTCGAGGCCGATTTCCGCCAGATGAAGGACCCCAAGGTCGTCTCGTTCTCCCCGATGTTCCACTGGACCGACCACAAGATCCGCGTCCACGCCTTCTACTGCGCGCTCGCCCTCACCGTCGCCCGCCTCATGGTCCGCCAGGCCGACCGGGCCGGGGTGCACCTCAGCGCCCGGGAGCTGCTCGGCACCCTCGCCGGCATCCAGGAGACCGTGCTGCTCTACCAGGGCCAACGGGGACGCCCGCGCGCCCGGCGCATGCTCACCGAGGCCGGCCCCGCCCAACAGCGCCTCCACGACATCTTCGGCCTCGACGCCTACGCGCCGAAGCGATGACCGCTACCGCCGCACGGTCGCCCGCATGGGAGGCCCTCGAACAGGCGCTGCGCCAGCGACGCCCGGTCCGCCTCACCTACCACGGCCGCCAGCGCACGGTCTGCCCCCACGCCCTCGGCTGGAAGAACGACAAGGCCATGCTCCTGGCCTACCAGAGCGCCGGGCAGGCCCACGCAGGGGCGCTACCCCCCGGGCCCCGGCAGGGGTGGCGGAACCTCTTCGTCGACGACATCTGCGACATCACCCTGGCCGGCCCGGCCGCCGCATGGGAGACCGCCGACAACTACAACGCCGCCCGCCCGTTCAACTCCATCGATCAGCTCAGCATCGCCGTCACCTAGTAGGTAATACGCGGGGAGTGACCGGACACCGCCTCCCACCTGCGGAAACACGGCACCACCAGGCAGTAGCCAGGAAACTCCCGCTAGAGAGAGAGGTGGGGCGGCGGTCCGAGACGGAGCGGGTCGTGTCCATCAGCCGCACGTACGACACGACGGTCGAGGACCTGTTCGACGCGTGCACGTCGGCGGAGCGGATCCCGCGGTGGTTCCTGCCCGTGACCGGGAACCTGCGGGTGGGCGGGCGCTACCAGTTGGCGGGGAATGCCGGCCTCGGTCTTCACGTGGCGTCGGGGTCCGACGTCGACAGGGAGGCGGTGGCGGCGTGGATGGCGTCCGACGAGGGACGGCAGTTCATGACGCGGAGCAGCCAGGCGTGGGGGGAGGCGGCGGTGGCGGCGGGGGAGGATCCGGAGGTGGCGCGGGCGGCGGCGGCGCGTACGGCCGCGGCCTACACGGGGACCTGACTGGTGGGCGGCGGCGGCGCCGGGGTCAGGCGAGCCAGGCGGAGACTTCGGCCACCTGGTTGAGGTCCGAGACGGACTTGAGCTTCACGAAGCGGACGGGCGTCCCGAGGATGGGGGTCACGGTGAAGAACGGGTCCTGACCGGAGCCGACCACCTTCCAGGCCAGACCGTCGACCGAGGTCTCGACGTCGCACTGGGCCGGGCAGCCGCGGACGACGATGAGGGTCGGGGTGCTCGAACGGGTGAGGTCGACGGTCGTTTCCTGGCGGCCCGGCGGCGCGGTCGGAGGCGGGCCGAGGTCGCCGTCGGTGAGGGCGCAGGGGTCGGGGGAGCACGGGACATTCCGGGAGGGCGGGACGGCGTTGGTGGCGAACTCGACGCGTCCCGACCGGTAGGTGAGGCGGAAGCTGGTGCCGTCCTCGTCCTCGGAGGTGTCGGACTCGACGAAGGCGGCGCCCTTGGCGTCCTCGAGGACGCGGGGATCGACGGTGAACGGGGAGCGTCCTTCGGCGGCCCAGATGACGTCGGCGCCGGCACTGTTGGAAGGGGTGTTGGAGTTGCGGAAGACGAGCCGTTCGGAGGCCGATCGGTCCCGCTGATCCCACGTGGCTCGGAGGGTGCGGGCGGTGGTGAGTTGGAGGTTGGGCGTCCACATGCGGAGGGTGGGAACCGAGACGTCCTTCTGGATCTGGAAGCGGGCGCTGACCGACGGCCCGCCCGCGGGGTCGCCAGTAGAGAGGTGGAACGTGGAGGCGGTGCCGACGGCGCCCTGGGTGTCGCGTCCCTTGAGGGTGAACGTGTAGGAGCCTTGGTCGTCGGTCGTCGCCCGCCGGGCCTTGCTGCAGACCGCCGGCGCTTGTTCGGAGAGGCAGATGGTTCCGAGGGTGGCGGCGAGGAAGGTGAGGCCGAACACCGCCTCGCCGAAGTCGACCTCCTTGACGAGGACGACCTTGGCGCCGGCAAGGGGCTTGCCATCGGGATCGTGGATGGTGCCGGTGAGGGCGACATCGGCGTCGGGGTCGAGTTTGCTGGCCGTGCAGGCGGTTGCCGCCGTGGCCACGACCGCGAGGACAAGAAGGAGGACGTTGAGCCGGCGCACGCCGGTCAGCCTCGCGCGTTGGGGACGGTTGGTGCGGGGCGCGGCCGTGGCCGGTAGGTGTTGGACGGGTGGCGGGCGCGGGTCGCTCGTGGTGCGCCGCTTGATTCGCTCGCGACCAACACACGATTTGTGCGGCCGTTTCGGGTCGGATCGGCGACCGGCGGCTCTCCAACAGGTTTCCAACATGGGACGAACGTGCTGGTCAGGGGCTTGTCGAGGGTTTGGCGGGGCCAGGGGGCCTGGTGGCGTTGATTGCTTGCCGAAGCCCGGGGGCCGTGCTAA
>JBOGID010000185.1:0-6847 GCA_050742295.1 Acidimicrobiales bacterium
TTAGCACGGCCCCCGGGCTTCGGCAAGCAATCAACGCCACCAGGCCCCCTGGCCCCGCCAAACCCTCGACAAGCCCCTGACCAGCACGTTCGTCCCATGTTGGAAACCTGTTGGAGAGCCGCCGGTCATCACCGCCCACCCTCGACCAACGGAAAAAACGGTGTTGGTCGGCGTTAGTGTTAGTGGGCCCGGCAGGGATCGAACCTGCGACCGACGGATTATGAGTCCGCTGCTCTGACCACTGAGCTACGGGCCCCAACGCCCGCCATGTTCCCCCCCGCCTGCCCGTCCCGGCAAGCGACATGCGTTGGGAACGCGTTGGACCCGCAAGGCCAGCGCGGGTGGACTGCTAACGTCAGAACTCGATTCCGGGGTAGCTCAATCGGCAGAGCAGCGGCCTGTTAAGCCGTTTGTTGTGGGTTCGAGTCCCACCCCCGGAGCAAGGCGGTTGGCGGCCTCCCCCGGCGGGTACCACACCATCGATGAGATACAAGCTTGCCTTCGGAGCCGGGTTCGCGTCCGGGTACTACCTCGGCACCAAAGCCGGCCGGGCGCGCTACGAGCAGATCAACCGTTCGCTCGAGAAGGTCCGCCACAACCCCAAGGTCGAGGCCGTGACCGACAAGATCACCAACGCCGTCGACGCGCAGGTCGACAAGGCCAAGGACGCGGTGGCCACCACCGTCAAGTCCAAGGTCGGGTCGGTGGTCGACACCGCCAAGAGCGTCCTGCCCGGCGGAGGTGGAGGTGGAGGTGGCGGCGGAGGCGGAGGTGGAGGTGGAGGTGGAGGCGTTTCCAGTCGCACACCCCCCGACGGCTCCCCCAACGGCACGGCGACCATCCCGATGGCCGCCAACCCGTCGGCGTCCAACTGCAACTAGCCGACCGCCACTACTCCTCGTCGAGGTAGTCGCGCAGCTTCTGGCTGCGCATGGGGTGGCGGAGCTTGGCCAAGGTCTTCGCCTCGATCTGGCGGATGCGTTCCCGCGTTACCCCGAACTCCTTGCCGACCTCCTCCAACGTGCGGACCTGACCGTCCTCCAACCCGAACCGCAGCCGGACGATCTTGCGCTCCCGTTCCGTCAGCTGCTCCAACGCCTCCAACACGGCCTCGGTGAGCATGGCCCGGGCCGCCGCCTCGGCCGGCGCCACCGCCTGCACATCCTCGATGAAGTCGCCGAGCTGGCTGTCGTCCTCCTGGCCCACCGGCGTCTCCAACGACACCGGCTCCTGGGCGATGCGTTGGATCTCCCGCACCCGGGCCGGCGGCATGTTCACCTTCACCGCCAGCTCCTCCACCGTCGGCTCCCGCCCGTACTCCTGCAGCAGCTGGCGTTGGACCCGCAGCACGGCGTTGATGGTCTCCACCATGTGGACGGGGATCCGGATGGTGCGGGCCTGGTCGGCGATGGCCCGGGTGATGGCCTGGCGGATCCACCACGTGGCGTAGGTGGAGAACTTGAACCCCTTGGTGTAGTCGAACTTCTCGACGGCCCGGATCAGCCCCAGGTTGCCCTCCTGGATAAGGTCGAGGAACAACAGGCCCCGCCCCATGTACCGCTTGGCGATGGACACCACCAGCCGCAGGTTGGCCTCGATGAGCTCCTTCTTGGCCTGCTCGCCGTCGAACTTCAGCCGCCGCAGCGAACGGAGCACGGACTCGGGCGACTGCGACGCCAGCCCCTCCAACAGCCCCTCGGCCCGCAGCCGGGTCTCGGCCTCCTGGCCGGCCTCGATGCGCCGGGCCAGGTCGACCTCCTGGGACCCGTCGAGCAGGTCGACCTTACCGATCTCCTTCAGGTAGGTGCGGACCGGGTCCGACGATCCCCCACCGGCCCGGGCCGCGGCGGACTCCCGCGCCGAGGCCGCCGCCCCCGCCCCCACAGCCGGCGGCGCCGGAGGAGCAGTCGAAGCGGGGGGCGTGGCCGCCGAGGGCGAGGACGGCCGGCGGTCCACCGGTGGCTCGACGTGGGGCGGGACCAGCGGCTCGACCTCGACCTCGACGGGCAGGGCCTGCAGGAGCTCCACCGGGTCGGCCACCTCGACCCACTCGTCGAGGTCGATCCCCTCCGCCGCCAGCCGGTGGCGGACGGTGTCAATGACGTCGGGCGTCAGCTCGACGTGGCGCAGGACCGACATCACGTCGTCGAGCGACAGCGAGCGGCGGAGCCGGCCCTGCTGCAGCAGCCGGGCAAAGTCCTCCACCGGGACGCCGACCGGCACCGACAGCTCAGCCCCGGTCAGGCCGATCCCGTCGGCGAGGTCGTCCCCGATCTCGTCGCCGATCTCGTCGCCGCTGGTCGGCGACCGTCGCTCGCTCATCGCTGAATCACAACCGCTCGTTCAGCCCCTCGTTTCCGAGCCTTTCGCCCAGCCAGCGTACCAACCGATCGGTCGCCGCCCGTCTCGTATCCGACTCGCCGAGCTCCTCCAACGTGGGTTTCAGCCAGGCGATCTCGGTCGAACGGCCCTCGCCCTCCAGCGTGGCCAACGCCCGCCGGGCAGCGGCGTCGGCCAGCGCCGCCAGCACGCCGTCGGGATCGGGGTCGTCGTCCTCCACCGCCAGCCGCTGGAGCAGGGCCGCCACCGCCGGGTCCGCCCCCTCCAGTGCGTCGTGCAGCGTCTCCGCCCCGGCCAGGGCCAGGTACGTCCGCCGCCCCAAGCCGGGCTGGAACAGTGCCTCGTTCAGCCGCTCGGCCACCTCCTCGGGACGGTGGATCGCCACCCGCAGCGCCTCCACCTCGGCCCGGTGCGGGTCCTGGGACCGGAGGAACGCCGCCGACGCCCGCCCGCCGTCCCCGTTCCGTGCAGCCGCCGGACGCCCGCCGCCCCGCCGCAGCCGGTCCCGCAGCCGGTCGGGCTCGATCCCCGTCCGGTCGGCGATCTGCATGACGTACTGGTCCCGTACGAACTCGTTGGGGTGCTCGGCCACCACCGCCAGGCCCGCCTCGGCGGCCCGGGCCCGCCCCTCGACCGACCCCACGTTGGCGGCCGCCAGCACCCGCTCCAGCCGGAAGGCCAGGAACGGCCGGGCCGCCGCCACGGCCGCCCGCAGCCCCTCGGGGTCCCGCCGGGCCATGTCGGCCGGGTCCTCACCGGCCGCCATCGCCACCACGGCTACGTCGATGTCGAACTTCCGCTCCCACTCGTACACCCGCTCGGCCGCCGCCTGCCCGGCCGCGTCGGCGTCGTAGGCCAGGACCACCCGGCGGGCAAAGTTCTTGAGCAGGGCCACCTGCTCCTCCCCCAGCGCCGTCCCGCACGTGGCCACCGCCTGGCGCACGCCCGCCTGGTGCAGCCCGATCACGTCGGTGTAGCCCTCGCAGATGACGACCTCGCCGGCGTCCACGATCGCCCCCTTGGCCCAGTTGAGGCCGTACAGCACCCGGCTCTTCTTATAGAGAGGTGTCTCCGGCGAGTTGCGGTACTTGGGCGGCGGCCCCCCCGGCAGGGCCCGCCCCCCGAACCCGACGGCGTGCCCGGCCGAGTCGAAGATGGGGAACAGCAGACGCCCCCGGAACGCCGCCCCCAGCCCCGCCTCCCGCAGCACGTCGTCGGGCACCCGCAAAGCCCGCGCCAACGCGTCCCCGGCAACCGGCGCGTACCCGAGCCGGTACTCCCGCACCACCGCCCCGTCGTACCCCCGCTCGGCCCGCAGGTAATGCCGGGCCGGCTTCGCATCGGCCGCCGACAGCAGCCTCGAGTGGTACCACTCGACGGCCCGTTCGACGGCGTCCCGCAGCACGGTGACGCGCTTGCGCTCGGCCGCCGCCGCCGGCGAGACCTCGTCGTAGCGCAGCTGGATCCCGGCCCGGGCCGCCAGCCGCTCTACCGCCTCGGCGAACTCGAGGTGCTCCACCTCCCGGACGAAGGTGATCACGTCCCCCCGCGCCCCGCACCCAAAGCAGTAGTACAGCCCCTCGGCGGCATTGACCGAGAACGACGGGGACTTCTCGGCGTGGAACGGGCACAGCCCCTGGTACCGCCGCCCCACCCGCTTCAACGCCACATGCTCGCCGGCGATGGCGGCCAGGTCGGACGCAGCCCGCACCCGAGCCACGTCCTCCGGCAGGATCCCCATCGGCCCGGAGTGTACGGACCCCTCCGTCCGACACCTTCCTTCTTCGTGGGCGCCAGACGACCGACGCCCGATCCGGCGCCCGCCGAGGAGCCGGTCACCCGGTCAGAAAACCACTGGACGCCAGGTCCGCCCGCCGTCCTCGGTGCGCCAGAGCACGGACGGGCTCGGAAACCCGTCCTCGATCACCACGGCTCGATCCGCGGTCAGGAACCGGATATCGCCGAACCGCCCACCGTTGGCCGCCTGGGCGACGCGGGCCCACGTCCGGCCTCCGTCGAAACTGCCCCGCAGCACCCCCGTGTACAACTCCGCGTTTGCAGGGCCGGACGCCACTACCGTGCCCATCCCCGCCCCCGCCCCCAGCCCCCACACCGGCCCCACCAGGGGCCCATCGGCCACGAGGTCGAACCGCCGACCCCCGTCCCGGGACACCCAGATCCCGCCCGCCGACGACTGCAGGTCGGCCCGCCGGCACACGGCGACGATCACCGACCCCTCCGCCATCGCGAACAACCCGCCCCGCTCCCGGCATGGCACGTCCTCCCGCCGCTCCCACACCAGCCCGTCGGTCGACGAGTAATAGAGCGTGGTGTCGCCGGCCACGACCTCCAGCCACGCCGTCCCCCCACCCATCACGACCCGCTGGGCCGACAGCGGTCCCAAGCCTTCGGTCAGCTCGGGCAGGGCAACCCAGCGGGGGTCGGCGCTCGTGGCCCGGTAGAGCCTCCACACGTTGTCGTCCCCCATGGTCTGGAGGTAGGCCACCCCTCCCCCAGCCTGGATGGCCGTGGCCCGGGCCGCCGGCCGGCCACTCGGGACGGCCACTTCCCGCCACGTCGCACCGCCGTCGTCGGTGGCGTAAAGCTGCGGTCCCATGGCCCAACCGTGGCGCGCATCGACGAACCCGATCATGGTCAGGTTGGCCGGAGCGTTGCCGACCCTCACCCAGCTCCGCCCGCCGTCCGAGGTCCGCACCACCGCCCCGCAGTACGAACCGGCGCCGCACGCCCACGCTCCCACCGCCCACCCCAGGTCCGGGGTGATGAACGACACCGCTCGCGGCCCGTACCCGGCCGGCACCGCCTCGCCGGCCACGCCCGACGCCACGGTGGTCGAGGCCCGAGCCTCCGGGGCCGTCGTCGACGCACCCAGGACCGGCACGGACACCGTCACCGGCACGCTGGTCGTGGTGAGCGCCGGGGCAGTGAGCACCGGGATGGTGCTTCCCACCCTCGCCGCCGACGTCGTGGGCGCCGACACGACCCGCACCTCCGAGCCGCTCCAACCGTCCCACGCCCGGACCCCGGCCAGGACGCCCGCCCCCAGGAATACCACCCCGGCCACGGCCACCGGCACCCGCACCCGCCGGGGGGAAGCCGGCTGCAGGGGAGGCGCCCCGCCGTCCGCCAGCCCGGCGGCGCGCGCCGCCAGTGTCCGCCGCACGGCCTCCAGCACGGCGTCGTCGCTCCCCGTCATGGCTCCAGCACCCGCCGCAGGTCGGCCAGGGCGCGCGACGTCAGCGACTTCACGGTCCCGGGACGGCAGCCCAACGCCCTAGCGGTCGCCGCCTCCGACAGGTCGGCGTAGAACCGAAGGACCAGCACCGCCCGTCGCCGCGGCGCCAGTCCTCCGAGGGCGTCCCACATCTCGTCCGGCTCCTCGAACACGGGGGGCGGCCCGGGCGGGGCGCCGTCCAAGTGGGCCCGCTCCACCCGCTGGCGCCGGTGCCACGAGTTGCAGGCGTTCA
Source organism: Acidimicrobiales bacterium (assembly GCA_050742295.1). Classification (GTDB taxonomy): domain Bacteria; phylum Actinomycetota; class Acidimicrobiia; order Acidimicrobiales; family AC-14; genus JAHFUQ01. The sequence goes on from JBOGID010000185.1 coordinate 5,829, forward strand.
CCACCGCCCGCCGCAGGTAGGCGAGGGGCTGCTCCACCCGTCCCCACCGCGGCTGGAGGCGCATGAAGGCGTCGTGCACGAGGTCCTCAGCCGCGGCCTGGGACTGGGTGAGGAGGTAGGCCAGGCGCACCATCGGACCATGATGGCGCCGGTAGAAGTCCCCGAACGGATCTTCCCGCGGCACCGCCGTCTCCCGCAGTCGCAGGGCCACCGTTGGTCTAGACGTTCGAAGCGGGCCTTTGGTTCCCGCCACCGACCCGTAAGGTCTTGGCGGGAACCGAGCCCTCGTTCCGGCTGTTGTCACGGTCGAACCACCGAACGAAGAGGAGTCAGATGTTCTTCGCCAGGAACAAGACCCGCATCGTGGCCGAGGAGGAGGCGCTCCCCGGCCGTGCCACGCCGATGCCCGTCGCCGCGCCGCACCTCGTCAACGGCACGTCGATCGTCCCGCCGTTCCCGGCCGACCACGAGACGGCCGTGTTCGGGCTGGGCTGCTTCTGGGGCGCCGAGCGCAAGTTTTGGCAGACCGAGGGCGTGTCCACGACGGCCGTCGGCTACGCCGGCGGGTTCACCCCCAACCCCACCTACGAGGAGGTCTGCTCGGGCCACACCGGCCACACCGAGGCCGTGCTCGTCGTCTTCGACCCGGCCACGGTGAGCTACGACGACCTGCTCCGTGTCTTCTGGGAGAGCCACGACCCCACCCAGGGCATGCGCCAGGGCAACGACGTCGGCACCCAGTACCGTTCCGGCATCTACGTGGCGAGCGAGGCCCAGCGCCGGGCCGCCGAAGCTTCCAGGGCCGCCTACCAGAAGGTGCTTTCCGCCAACCGCTACGGCCCGATCACCACCGAGATCGTCGAAGCGGGCCCCGTCTACTTCGCCGAGGACTACCCCCAGCAGTATCTCGCCAAGGTCCCGCACGGCTACTGCGGCCTCGGCGGCACCGGCCTCAGCTGCCCGATCGGTGTCGGCGTCAAGGCCGGGGCATAGGGCGCAATGCGGGCTTGGCCGCATTG
>JBOGID010000186.1:0-8155 GCA_050742295.1 Acidimicrobiales bacterium
AGGTTACGGCGGTGCTCCAGCTCGGTGTGACGCGGGCTGGACCCTCCCGCGTGGGTGAGGTGGGCCGAGAACCCGGTCTCGCTGTCGACTTCGATCAACAGCTCCGTGAGCGGCACCATGGGCAGGCGGGCCGGCACGGCGTTGCGCTCGGCCAGCGCCACCGGGTCCACGACCTCGGCCGGCAGCGCCTTGAGGTGCAGCTGGCCGTCGGCGTCGACGCGGACGGGGCCGTCGGGCTCGCCGAGGAGGGCTTCCAGGTCGTCGAGCAGGCGCTCCATCTCGGCGTCGATGGCGGCCAGGCGCTCGGCGAAGGTGGCCGGCATGCCCGGGAGCTCGAGGACTTCGGCCCGCTGGGCGGGCCAGTCCTCCGGGGCGATCAGGTACGTGGCCGGGTTGGCGTAGCGCCGCGAGCCCTCGACCCAGATCTCGCCCGAGCGCAGGCCCGCGTGGAGAGCGGACAGGGTGCACAGCTCCCAGTAGTGCCTGTAGCGGTTCTCGTCCCCGCCCGCCCGGGCGGCGTCGAGGTAGGCGCGCCGGCGTTCGGGGTTGAACTCCACGGGGGCGTCGTCGGGGACGTGGCGGCGGCCTTCGGCGTTGAGGCTCTGGAGCGGGACGACGGCGTCGAGGACCTGGCTGGGCGAGACCCTGGCGTTGAGGCGGAGCGAGCGCAGCACCTGGGGGGCGAAGGAGCGGACGTAGGAGAACCGCGCCTCCAGCACCTGGAGGTAGCCGCCGTCACGAGGGGGACGCTCGTCGGCGCCACGCGCCGCGGCCGCAAGGCGTTCGGCCCCGAGCCCCCGGACAGCGGCGCCGGCTGCGGCGTCGTCAAGGCCGGGGTCGAGCACGAAGTCGAGGATGTCGTCGAGCAGGGCGAGCCGGTCGCCGTCGGCCTGGGCCGCCTCGAGGCGGCGTTCGGCGAGGGCGTCACGGGCCCGGTCGTCGGTGGCGGCCATGAGCGTGTCGAACAGGCGCACCACCTCGTCGAGGATCTCCGTGTGCGCGGAGCCCACGGCCGCCAACAGGATCGGGTGACGCCGCTCGGGCGCCATGAGCCGTAGCGCGCGGGGCGTCGACCGCCTCGCCACGGTGGCGAGCTGACGGAGGCGCTCGGGGGGGACCGCCTTCAGGTCCAGGCGGTGCGCCCCCAGAGCGTCCAGGTAGGCCAGCTTGTCCAGCTCGGCCTTGACGGACTCCGGCGACGCCGAGGTCGCCCCGTCGTTCAACCACACCAGGCGGGCCACCCCGAGCGCCGCGTCGGTGGCCACCAGCGCGTCGAGCTCCTCGCAGCGCTCGGGGCTGAGCTCGGGGCTCAGCCGACGGCGGATCTCCTCCCAGGCGGTCTCCCGGGCCGTCCCGACCGCTTGCGTGAGCCGGTCCAGGCCAGGCCGCACGACCCGGTCCGTGCGCAGCTGGCCCAAGGCCTGGCGGAACAGCACCGAGGGGGTGTCGTGCTCCAATGCTCTGGCCGTGAGCCAGTCGGCGAGGGCCTTCCACTCCCCGGAGCCGCACCTCCGCCACCCGGCGTGGGCCACCACCGCGGCCACGTGGCGCCGGCGCGTGCGCCCGTCCACCGAGATCGCGTACCGGATGAACGTGGCCGCTGCGACGCCGATCTGATCTGCTACGAACCGACCTACCCCCGAGGGCACGGCCCCAAGGTCGGCGGGCACGAAGCCCAGGTAGCGCAGCCCGCACAGCTGCACGGCCAGGCCGATGCGCTCGGCCGCCCCTCGGTGGGAGCGCAGCCACCGGCGGTCCGCCACCGAGAGCTGGAAGTGCGCCGCCAGGTCGCTCCGGGCCGCCTCGGGCGGCCATGTGGGCAGCTCACGGGCCTCGTCGTCGGACAGGAACGAGCCGGCCGCCACGGCGTGCCTCAGATGTCGACGAGGACGGCCTCCAGGGCGGCGTCCTTGTCGGCCTGGGAGGGCAGGCTGTAGCGGCGAGTGGTGTCGAGCCGGCGATGCCCGGCGATCTCGGCCACCAGCACGACGTCGGCGCCGGAGCGGATCAGGTTGGTGACGCAGGTGTGGCGAAGGACGTGGGAGGACAGCTCGAGCTTGGCCTCGGCGGCCAGGCGGCGCACGACCATGTCGACGGCCCGGGGGCTCATGCGCCCGCCCGAGCGGGACAGCCACATGGCGCCAGCGCCGTCGGCGCCCCCGCGTCGGCCAGGCGCGCCAACTGCTCGGCCCGGGCCTCGAGCCACTCGTCGAGGGCTGTGCGGCACGCGCTGTTCAGCGGCACCTCCCGGTACGCGTCGCCCTTGCCGGTGCGCACCCGCACCCGGCCCCGGCGGGGGGACATCTCCACGTCGTCGAGGTCCAATCCGGCCAGCTCCGACAGACGCAGCGCGGCGTAGAAGACCACTTTCGCGATGGCCCGGTCCCGCTCCGACGGGCAGGCCTCGACGACGCGCAGGAACGTCCGCTGGTCGGCCTCGTCGAGGGCCCGGGGCGCGACCTGCGCCAGCTCCTCCCGGGGCACCTCGGGGCGGCCGCCTCCGAGAGAACGGTAGAGGTTGTCGATGGCCGCCAGGGCCTGGTTCACCGACGTCGGCGCCCAACGGCGGGCCGTCTTGACGTGGCGCTTGTAGTCCCGCACCGCCCAGTCCCGGATGTGGCCGTCTGCCAGAGCCGCCGCCCCGTGCTCGGAGGACGCCAGCCACGTGAGAAAGGCCCGGACCTGGGACAGATAGGCGTCGCGAGAGCGCTCCGAGAGCGGCTGGCGCTTCAACCATCCGGCGTACGTGTCGAGAACGGCTTGGGCGTCGACGACCCTCTGGCTTGGCCGCCACGGCCTTCTTGGCCCGGCCCGGCATCGTCCCTCCCCTGTTTAGTGGAAGCAGTTCTACCGGGCTATGCCCCGGACGGGACCACGTTAGTAGAAGCTCAGGGCCAGGGTGCTTCCACTAAGCACATTTAGAGGAAGAGGGCAGGACGAGGAATGCACCGCTTCGCTGCGCTCTTCCACACGCTCAGGACCAGTACACGAGGCGCAGAGCTTCGCCACGATCGACGGCGTCCGAGGCCATCGCTGTCAGTTCGCTCAGGGCGCCTTCGACTCGTTCGCCCAGCTCCTCCGGCGCTAAGGCGGCGTGGGTCGTCCCCTCGAACCACGAGCGCATGTCCGGCGGCAGCGGCTTGGCCCCAAAGCTAAGAAGGAACTCGAGGTACTTCTCGGCCTGGTGGACGCTCAACCACCCACCCAGACTGCGTCGTGCGGTTGAGATGGCGGCGGCGAGGGCGGAATCGCCGGACGTACCCGCCAACGTGGCCAGCCCATGACCAAGCCAAAGGACCGAGGGATCCCCTTCCCACCCGAGCCGTTTCAGCACCACCCTGGCGAGGTCATGTGACCAAAACGACACGTCTGCAGCTGAGCGCAGGTGGCCTGCCATTGCGATGGCGTAGAGCTCGTCACGCGAGTCAACGTTGGGGTCGAGCTCAAAGAGGGGCTCCCAAGACTCTGGATCGTCAGGATGGATCCGAAGCCCTTCGAGATATTCCATGGCGATTGGCGCTCGATACGAGGCAACATCGGCAGCCGTTGACGCCAGGGCGGCGACATCGAGTTTCCCGTCCCTCACGATCCTCGGGACGAGCCAACGGTGGAAGGCCTCTGGGTTGAATGTCCAGGCGAGAACCTTATGAGACATCTAGACGACCTCGCCTTCTCGTTGGCGGGGGGCGCTATAGAGGACGAACGGGCGCATCGGTGAAGGCGGGGTTGGGGACAATGCTGCCGAGGACCTTCTGGGCCCGAGCGTAGAGGTTCACGAGCGGAGCGATGGTGTCGCTCGGAAGACACTCGATCTCCCAGTGCAGCTGCTGTTCGGCGGTGGGTCGGTAGTATGCAGTGCAGTTCGGCAGGCCGAGCACAAGTGCCGGCTTTTCCAGTTCGCGAGCGGGTGAACTCGAGACCAAGACGAAGGGGAACATGTACGGGTTGTCGTTTCTCAACGACGCCGCCTCGACGATCGACAGACCACGCTCGCCCTCCCGCAGCTTGAAGCTCGACGGGCTGAACTTGACCTTGACGTACTCGCCCTGTGCGTTCTGATCCCCCCGGACTGTCCGGTAGGCGATGACAACCTCCGGGAGGCCGATATCAGGCAGGAGTTGGGGCGGAGGCGGGACTTCGAGGGTGAACCGCCCCGGCTGAGCGACTGACCGGTCCTGCGGCTTGGATTGCTCGAAGGCTCCCTGGCAAACGTTCCCAGGCCCTGGATGGATGCCCCACTCGTAGATTCTGCCGCTGCTCGTCACGGCGAACCCGTGGAACGTCCCGGCGGCGATCGCGGTGGCCCCAAGGAACAGCGTTGTGGGCTCGCCGGCTACGCCCTGGTTCTCGACGGGCACCGGCGTTCGGGTGGTGACCGTGTCGTTCGTTCCCAGCTGGTAGCGGTCGTTCAGGCCCCAACCCTGCGTAGTGCCGTCTGAGAGGATCGCTGTTGAGGGAAAATCCATCGCCTCCGGCTACCGCCGTCGCACCGCCGATGTTGAGCACGCACACGCGCACGGGGACCGGGCTGTCGTCCGTTGTGTCGTTGCCGAGCTGCCCATGGCCGTTGGCACCCCATGCCCAGACCGCGCCGTCGCCGGACCGATCCGAGAAGCCACTAACTCGCGTTCGTGGACGTATTGTTGGCCGCTTTGGCACGACTACTCAGATGACCCCGACCCGGGTGCCCGCCGCGAACATAGTGAAAGTGAACACAATCACATACTCGGGTAAAATCGTCCTCATGACGCTGGTGCACCGGGTGCTGTACCCCAACGCGATCCTGTCCCTGGACGAATACGTGACCCGAGGAGGCGGCAAGGGCATCGCCGCCGCGCGGCAGATGACGCCGGCGGCGATCATCGCGAAGGTCACGGCGTCGGGGCTCCGGGGCCGTGGTGGGGCCGGCTTCCCGACGGGCCGGAAGTGGCAGACGGTGGCCGAGAACCGTTCGCCGGCCATGCCGTCGACGGTCATCGTCAACGCGGCCGAGGGCGAGCCGGGCACGTTCAAGGACCGCACGATCCTGCGCCGCAACCCCTTCGTGGCCATCGAGGGCGCCCTGATCGCGGCCCGCGCCGTTGGCGCCGACCTCGTGATCGTGGCGACCAAGCGTTCGTTCGGTGGTGAGGTGGAGCGGCTGCGGGAGGCGATCGAGGAGGCGGAGGACGCGGGCTGGTGCGACGAGGCCACGCTGGCCGTCTTCGAGGGCCCCGACGAGTACCTCTACGGCGAGGAGAGCGCCCTGCTCGAGACCATCGACGGCAGATGGCCGTTCCCCCGGGTGGTGCCGACGTTCCGGCGGGGGCTCAAGACCGAGCTGCCGCCCGACGTACCGGCCGTGCCGGCCCTCATCAACAACACCGAGACCCTGTCCAACGTGGCCCGCATCGTGGCCCGGGGCCCGGCCTGGTTCCGCACCGTAGGCACCGAGCAGTCGCCGGGCACGGTCGTGTGCACGATCACGGGCTCGACCGTCCGCCACGGAGTGGGCGAGGTGCGGATGGGGACGCCGCTGGGCGAGGTCATCGAGGCCATCGGCGGCGGTGTGCAGCCCGGTCGCAGGGTCAAAGCGGTGCTGTCGGGCGTGGCCAACGGCATCATCCCGGGTTCGGCCCTCGACACGCCCCTGACCTACGAGGCCCTGTCTGCCATCGGGAGCGGCATGGGTTCGGGCGGGTTCATCGTCCTCGACGACTCGGACGACATGGCCGCCGTCGCCGCGGGGGTGGCCCGCTTCCTGGCCATCGAGTCGTGCGGCCAGTGCTCGCCCTGCAAGCTCGACGGTCTGGTGCTGGCGGAGACGCTGGCCAAGATGAGCACGTCGGAGGCGACCGCTCACGACGAGCGGGTGTTCCGCAAGCGGCTGGGAACCGTCGCCGATCGGTCCCGCTGCTTCCTCGCCACCCAGCAGCAGGTGGTAGTCAACAGCATCCTGGAGCACTTCGGGGACGAGCTGGCCGACCACGTGGGCGGCAGGCGGGACGCCCGGGCCGCGGCGGTCGAGCCCATGCTGATCGCCGAACTGGTGGACATCCGGGGCGGGCGGGCGGTCCTCGACGAGCGCCACCTCCGCAAGCAGCCCGACTGGACGTACAACAAGACGGACTCGGGCACCGTCCCCGTGGAGCGCTACCACGCAGTGCCACCCCCCTGGCAGCCGGTCGGCCTGCGTGGCCCGAACGCCGCGGCCGGTATCCGCCAGCCTGAGGCTGTCAGCCGCTAACCTCCAAACGCATGTTCGTACTCGGCATCGACCCCGGGGTGTCGCGCTGCGGGTACGGCTGCGTGGAGGCGAATGGGCGGGGGGGCCGGGCCGTCGCCGTGGGCGTGCTGACCACGCCGCCGTCGGAGCCCCTGCCCCAGCGGCTGGCCGCCCTCGACGCCGACCTGCGGGCCCTGATGGCCGAGCTCAAGCCCGACGCCGTGGCCGTGGAGCGGCTGTTCTTCCAGGTCAACGCACGCACGGCCATGTCCGTCGGCCAGGCCAGCGGGCTGGTGCTGGCGGCTGCCGCCCGCCACGGCGCCGAGGTGGCCCAGTACACGCCCAACGAGGTCAAGCAGGCCGTGGCCGGCTACGGCGCCGCCACGAAGGAGCAGGTCACCCGCATGGTGCAGGCCCTGCTCGCCATGCCGGCGCCCCCCCGTCCCGCCGACGCCGCCGACGCCCTGGCCCTGGCCTTGTGCCACCTGGCCTCGGCCCCTCTGCGGGCCCGGCTGGCGGCCCGGTGAGCCGGTGATCGGCCTGCTGCGGGGCACCGTCCTCGACCGCACGCCCCGGGGCGAGGTGGTCATCGATGTGAACGGGGTGGGCTACCGCGTCCTCGTGGCGGCCCGCACCATGGCGGCGCTGGGCACCCTCGGCAGCGAGGTCGTGCTCCACACCCACCTCCACGTGCGGGAGGACGCGCTGGCGCTGTTCGGGTTCGCCACCGCCGACGAGCGCAACTGTTTCGAGGCCCTGATCGGCGCCCGGGGGGTGGGGCCGGCCCTCGCCCTCGCCATCCTGTCGGTGCACGCGCCCCGAGACCTGGCGAGAGTCCTGGCCGAGGGCGACGTCGACGGCCTGATGCTGGTCCCCGGGGTTGGGCGCAAGACCGCCACCCGGTTGCTGCTCGAGCTCAAAGCCCGCTTCGACCTGCCCGACCTCGACCTGGCGGGCGTCGGCGTCGGCGACGGTGCCGGTGCGGCAGGCCTGGGTGCCACCGCGACGCCCGTGCGGGCCGACCTGCGGTCGGCGCTGGCCGGGCTGGGCTACAGCCCCGACGAGATCGGCGGGGCGCTGCGGGAGCTGCCGGCCGACGGCGACGTGGAAGACTTGCTGCGGGCCGCCCTCAAGCTGCTGGCCGCGGCCCGGTAATGCGCAACGAGCTGCTCGACGTGGGGGCCGAGCCCGCCGAGCGGGCCGAAGAGGCGGGCCTGCGGCCGCGGCGGCTCGACGAGTTCGTGGGCCAAGCCCAGCTCCGCCAGCACCTGGAGATCCTCCTGGAAGCGGCAAGGCGCCGGGGCGAGGCCGTCGACCACCTCCTCTTCGCCGGCCCTCCGGGCCTGGGCAAGACGACGCTGGCCGGCATCGTGGCCCACGAGCTGGGCGCCACGCTGCGGATCACGTCCGGCCCCGCCCTCGAGCGGGCCGGCGACCTGGCGTCCGTCCTCACCAACCTCCAGGAGGGCGAGGTTCTGTTCATCGACGAGATCCACCGCCTCAACCGGGTGGTGGAAGAGGTCCTCTACCCCGCCATGGAGGACTTTCAGCTCGACATCGTGATCGGCCGCGGCCCCTCGGCCCGCTCGATCCGCCTCGACCTGCCCCGGTTCACCCTGGTGGGGGCCACCACCCGCACCGGCCTGATCACCGGCCCCCTGCGCGACCGGTTCGGGTTCGTGGCCCGCCTCGACTACTACGAGGTCGACGAGCTGGAGGCGATCGTGCGGCGGACGGCCCGCATCCTCGACGTCCACACCGAGCCCGAGGGCGCCCTGGAGATCGCCCGCCGGGCCCGGGGCACGCCCCGCATCGCCAACCGGCTCCTGAAGCGGGTGCGCGACTACGCTCAGGTGCGCGGCGACGGGGATGGCCGGGCCACGGTCACCGCGGCGGAGGCGGCGCTGGGGCTGCTGGACATCGATGAGCGCGGCCTGGACACCCTGGACC
>JBOGID010000187.1:0-2481 GCA_050742295.1 Acidimicrobiales bacterium
GGCCAGCTCATGCTCGCCCTCTACCGATCGGGGCGCCAAGCGGAAGCCCTGCGGGCCTACCAGGACATGCGCGCTCGGCTCGGCGGGGAAATGGGCCTCGAGCCGAGCCCGGCGCTCCGGCAACTGGAGCAGGACATCCTCCTCCAGCGTCCGGCGGCGGACTGGCGTCCGAGCACAATCCTCGCCCTTGCCCTCGCCGGGACTGAGGCCGGCGGCGCCCCTCCGCCTCTCCCGCCCTCGCTCGGCCGAGCCCGGCGCTTCCCGTTCGTCGGCCGGCAACGGGAGCTTGCCCTCCTGCACGACCGTTGGAACGCGGTGGCGGAGGACGGCCAGTTAAGGGCCGTCATCCTATCCGGCGAACCAGGGGCGGGCAAGACCCGACTTGCCGCCGAGTTCGCCACCGAGGTGCACGGAGCGGGCGCGCACGTTCTGTTCGGCGCCGCCGACGAAGGCCCGCTCATGCCGTACCAGCCGCTCGCCGAGGCGATCGGGCGCTACCTGGACCAGCTCCCTCCACCCGACGTCGAGTCGATCCGCGCCACCCACGGAGGAGCGCTGACGCGGATCGTCCCCGAGTTCGCGGTCGGCGCCTGCCTCCCCCCACCGGGTGACGAGGACGAGACCGAGCGCTACCGCCTGTTCTCTGCGGCCGGGTCGTTCCTTGCTCGGCAATCCGCTGTCGCTCCCCTCCTCCTGGTTGTCGACGACCTCCAGTGGGCCGATGAGGCATCGCTGAGCCTGCTGCGCCATGTGCTGCGTCGAGGTGAGGTTCGGGCGATGATCGTCGCCACCTACCGCGACACCGACATCCGCGCCGACCACCCGCTTCACGCCTGGCTGGCCGACGTACAGCGAAACGAGTCCGTCGTGCTGGTCCGCCTGGGCGGTTTGGATGCCCATGAGATCGGCCTGTTGATCAGCACAGTCTCCGAGTCGTTGGGGGACGGGAGCGGCCGAGAGGCGGCTGAGGTCCTGGAGAGGCGGACGAAGGGCAATGCGTTCTTCGTGTGCGAGTTGCTCGCCGACGGCTACCGGCCCGACGGCGGGGTCCCCCAGACGGTCCGGGCGGCGGTGGTGCAGCGGCTCGCCCATCTGTCCGACGACGTGTCCCGGAGCCTGACGGTCGCGGCCGTCCTCGGGCGCGAATTTGACGTGCGGGTGGTGGAGCAGGTGGCCGGGATGGCAGCCGAGCCAATCCTTCTCGCCACAGAGGAGGCGGCGAGAGCTGGCATCATTGACGAGCAGGCGGGAAGCGAAGGGACCTACCAGTTCGCCCACGGCCTGTTCCGGGAGGTCCTGTACGACGCGCTCAGCGGGTGGCGCCGGCGACGCCTCCATGCCGAGGTCGCCCGCTGTCTCGAAGCCATGCCAGCCCCCCAGCCGACGACGCGGCGGCGTGTGGCCGAGCTGGCCTATCACTTTGTGGAGGCGGGCGAGGCCGGTGATCTGGCGAAAGCCGTCGGGTATGCCGCCACCGCTGCCGAGGATGCGCTCGCCTCGCTCGCATACGAGGAGGCGGCCAGGTACTACCGGATGGCGCTCTCGACCGGGCGCGCGGATTCGCGAGACGGTGACCTGCTCCTGGGGTTGGCCCAGGCCGAAAGCGGCCGCGGGGACGTCGATGCGGCCCTGGCCGGCGTCGTAGCCGCCGCGGACCTGGCCCGCCGCTCGGTGGCGGTCGAGCCGCTGGCCGAGGCGGCGCTCACCCTCGCGCAGATCCGCCGGAGCGTGAAGGGCGACGCCGTCCGCGACGCGTTGCTGCGGGAAGCCTTCGCCGTTCTGCCCGAGAGCGACAGCGGTCTGCGGGTGCGGCTCCTGGTCGCCCGCCAGCACACCAAGGAGGGCGGCGACTGGAGCCTCCAGGCCGTCGCCATGGCCCGCCGCCTTGGAGATCCGCGCGTGCTGGCGGTGGCCCTGGAGGGACGGCTGGCGGCGCTGGACCGGCAGGAGGACGGTCCGGAGCGGCTCCGGTTGAGCGCCGAGTTGACCCAGATCAGCGATCAGATCGGTGATCGGGAGAAGGCGTTCGTTGCCCAGCTCCACCGGTATTGGACGCAGTTCGAGGCCGCCGGGTGGCCCCGGCCCGCTCGCTGAACGGAGGCGCGGTAGTCCGTGAGTCTTGACGGCGAGGTGGCGATCGTGGCGGGAGGCGCGTCGGGGATCGGCCTGGCGACGGCCCGGAGATTGGCGGCCGAGGGTGCAGCCGTCCTCGTCGTCGACCTTGACCCCGAGGGCGGGGAGGCAGCAGCGGAGGAGCTCGGCGGCCGGTTCGTCCATGCCGACGTCGCCGATCCGAGGCAGTGGGACGTGGCCGTGCGCGAGGCCGAGAGGGCGTTCGGCGGTGTAGACATCGCCCACCTCAACCCTGGTGTCACCTCGGGCGTGGGGGCCATCGAAGAGATGACCGACGAGCAGTACGAGCGCACGCTGCGCACCAACATCGACGGCATCGCATACGGGATCCGCGCCGTGGTGCCGGCG
>JBOGID010000188.1:0-2602 GCA_050742295.1 Acidimicrobiales bacterium
GGTTGATGGCGCGGGACTGGCCGGTGGCGCCCGTGTTCTGGTGCCCAGCGATCGCCTCGCCAGCGGTGATGCCGAAGCTGAGGTTGCCGTTGGTCGGGTTGACCTTGTAGCCGAGCGCCGTCGCGGAGCCGGTGCCGTTGTTGAAGCCTTCGTCCTGCGTCGGCGCCGCGCTCCCGGCGTCGGTCGCGAGGAAGGTGAGCAGCAGTGCGCTGCCCACGGCTGCTCCTGTCCTTCGGGTTCGGCGGTATCCGGATCGGGTTGCCATGCTCGATCGCCCCCCGGGCGTGTCCTCACGTCCTGTTTTGCACGGTTCGTGCAGAAGTTACCGACCGTACACAATCGTTCCCGACAAGCGGCATCGGTCACACATCGGGTCGTCCCCCATGGTTCGACACCGCGCTCGCCATCTCCCCCTCAGGCCCGCCCGCTGGGCGGTTGGGTCGGCTGAGGGCCCCCTGCTATCGTCGCTGGCTCACGCGGACGTGGCTCAGCTGGTAGAGCACAACCTTGCCAAGGTTGGGGTCGCGGGTTCGAATCCCGTCGTCCGCTCCAGTAAAAGTCCTGGTCACAAGGGGTGCAGGCTCCCGGGGCCGAACCAGGCCAATCTGCGCTTTACATCCAACGGCGCGAAACCGGCACGATCGCCTTGTAGTTGTGCAGCGAAAGCAAACTCAGGGCCGGACCCGTTACGGTCAGCGAAGTCGCCACCACCACGACGAGTGTGAGCAGGAGCCCGGCCTTCGATCGCATGCGCATCCCCCTCCGTGGACCGCTCAGTCATGGGCGTCCCTGCGGGGACGGCGCGCCGGGGAGAAAATAGGTGCGGGCCTGCCCGCCGACGCCGTCGTTTCCTTGGCCTTGTAGGCCGTAGCTCAGTCCGGCGCCGGGGCCCCTCGTTGAAGGGTCGCGCACTGTCGCTTCGAGCACGCCGGTCAGACTTTCGGTTCCCACCGGTCCCCCGGGCAGGCCCGCATACCGAACCTACCCGACGTGAGAGGAGCAGTGCCGATGCAAAGACCGGTCGAAGTCGAAGTCGACGAAGGCCAGCGGATCGTGGCGCGCGTCTGTCCGATCGACGTGGCCAAGTCGACGGGGATGATCTGCACCAGGGTGCCCCACGGCAGCGTCGCCGGCCGCCGGGTCACCAAGGTGTGGGAGGTGAAGGCGACCACCAAGGGCTTGGCCGAGCTCGCCGACCACCTCGTCGCCGAGAGGACCGAGCGGGTCGTGCTGGAGTCGACGTCGGACTACTGGCGGCCCTTCTTCTACATGCTCGAAGCAGCCGGCCTGGTGGTGTGGCTAGGCTAGGCTAGTCAACGCCAAGCAGGCCAAGAACGTCCCCGGGCGGCCCAAGACCGACCGCATCGACGCCGTCTGGCTGGCCAAGCTGGCGGAGCGCTCCATGGTCTCGCCCAGCTTCGTGCCCCCCGAGCCGATGCGCCGGGTCCGTGACCTGGCCCGGGCCCGCTACGACCTGGTGGAGGACCGGGCCCGGGTCAAGCAGCGGGTCGAGAAGCTGCTTGAGGACGCCCTGGTGAAGATCTCCTCGGTCCTCACCGACATCCACGGCGTGTCGGGCCGGGCGATGATCGAGTCTCTCATCGCCGGCGAGCGCGACCCCAAGGTGCTGGCCGGCCTGGCCAAGGGCCGGGCCCGGGCCCGGCTGGGGCCGATCGCAGAGGCGGTGGACGGCCGCTTCACCGACCACCACGCCCGGGTGGCGCGCCTGCTCCTCGACCAGATCGACGATCTGAGCGAGCGGATCAGGACCGTGACCGGGCTGCTCGACGAGGCGATCGCAGGCCTCTCCGCGGCCCGCCCCGGCGAAGCGGGCGCCCCTGGCCCCCAGCCAGGTGGCGGGGCGGTGACCAGCTACGCGAGCGCCATCGAGCGGCTTTGCGCCATCCACGGGGCGGGGCCCGGCTCGGTGATGCTCATGCTGGCTGTCGCTGAGACCCCAGCTCGTGCTCATCCTGAGTGGCGCTCAACACCACCTCGACCACGAACGCCAACGAGTCCACCAATCGCGCTACGACCAAGGCGTCGTCCCGCTCGCCGCATAGCCGTCACTCCTGGAGCGCCGCACCCAAAAGAAAAGAAAGAAGGTTTTCCCGTCCGGGATCGTGCCCGTGCGCCGACGGTGGAGCGAGCCTCCGGCTTTCGCGCCCGCTGAGACTGAGACGTTCCCACTCCGGCCAAGCGGACCCCATGGATTCCTGCGCTCACGTTCTGTGCGATGGTAGACGCTCAGCGCGAGCGCCGAACGGTAGCTCTGCGCTCCAGAACCGGGGATACTCCGGTGATCCCGCAGTCCGCGACAATGTTGTTGCTAGTCGTCGCTGGCCTGCTTGGCGTCAACCCAGTCACCGCCCGGCAGTGACGAGCCAGGCACCATTGCCGTGGAGCACCACGCCCTCAGGCACGGCGTGGCGGGCGAGAGCCTGCTCGACGGCCTCGACGGCGGCCGCCTGTTTGGCCGGAGGGGCGGCGGCCAGTAGCTCGTGCACGATCGGCATCGAGCGGATGAAGGCCAGGGCGTCCGCGACGTCGGCCCCTATGCGGATCGACGCAGTCGACTCCTGCATCTCGACCTCTCTGAAGC
>JBOGID010000189.1:0-2351 GCA_050742295.1 Acidimicrobiales bacterium
GAACACTGATTGCAACTCGTCGTCGCATCCGGTTCCTCCTTCGACTTCAGACACCTCGGAGTTGGCTGGTAGTGATGCCGGCAGCACTATGTAAGGACCACGATGACGCCGCTTTCGACTCGCCGTCACCGTGTCCTCCCAGAACGAAGGTCTAGAGAGCATGGTATACATGTTCGTCGCTGCCGTCGACCGTTGGAGTCTGACCCACGGGTCCGGAAGCCTCGCGATGCGATTGTGCGAGGGACCGGCATGGTGCGGCGCTAGGCAATGTTCGTGAGGACGTGGATCCCCGGACCATGGCTAGCGTCCTCGACGCGATGACGTGGTCGACGCGCGAAGACAGACCCCTTGGCGTTGACGAGCTCGACCTGCCCGGAGGAGGAACTTTCCGGGCAGTACTTGGATACCGGGCGCGACTGAGCGATTTGGCTGAATGACTGGCAAGCGACTGCGGATTCGCGTTTTGTGCGGTTCAGCCGGAGCGGAGGGTGAGCCCGGCGACGACCCCCGGGGCTGGGGTGCCCGGGCCAGCTCGACCAGCATGGCGATGGCGTCGGCCCCCTGCTGGTGAGCCGTCCGCAAGAACGTCATGTGACCCGGCCTTGGGTTTCGGCTCCCCGGTCGGTCCGGTTGCGGCCCCACACTTTCCTATTGACGACCGCCGGCCTCACGCCCTGCTCGCCTCTCCAGTTCGTCGCCTCCACGCCTTCGGAGGTGAGGAAGGTGAACTGGGCGTGGCGCTCGTGGCGGAGGTGCTTGACGAGGCGGCGGTTGGCATCGTGGGGATGGGGCCGCTCGAGCAGCAGGTCAAGGCGCTCGCCGATGTCGGCGACGGCGCGTGCGCGTGCCCCTGCGTCGAGCTCCCGGGCCTCGAGAGCCTCGGTCAGCAGGTCGCGGACCAGCGGGGCGTGCCTCGCCCCCAGGGGGGCAGGTCCTCGATCATCCTGTGGGCCACGCCGGAGAAGATGCGCAACGCAGCTTTGGTGCGTCGCCTTTTCGTGGCGTGCATAGACGACCCAGCCGTCGCGCACGATGACCCCGGCGTAGTCGGCGGGCCCCAGGCCGGTTGCCTGCTCGAAGCCCCGTCCCCGGGCCACGTCGTAGAGGGTGGAGTCGTCGGTGGCGGCCACCCACAGACACACCCCTCGCCTCCGATGGGCCACCCCGTCTCGTCCATGGTCTCCGCCGGGGCGCGCTGGCCACGTGGGCCTTGACGGCGTCGTGGGTGGGGACGAGGTCGGTGCTGGTGGACGAGGACCCTACGCAGAGGGCACCGGCGGTGACGTTGATGCCCAGGCGGCCGAGCCCGAGCAACGTGAGCACTTCCCGAAGCTGGGGCCGAGCCCCGTAGTGCAGCGACGGCCCCAGGCCACGGCCCGGGGGCCGAGCTGGGCGGCCGCCGCCCCCAAGCGCGTCGGAGGTCTACTCGGGGTGGCGCCCCTGGACTCGGCGTCTGCAGCCCCGGCAGCGGCCCGCGCCACCCGGAACCGGGTGATTGTGGGGGACGCCTCGGGCAGCTCGGCCTGGAACTGCTCGGCCCACCGCTCGAAGTCGACTCCGTCCCCGTAGTGCGGGCAGCGCTCCGGCAGCGAGGCCTCGAGGGTCCGGTCGGGATCGGCGGGGCCATGCACCCCGGCTTGGCCGGCGCGTCGTTGGGGGTCACCCTTGGAGAAGGGCGCCGACTGGCGCTTGCCAGCCCGGCGTGATTCCTCCAGCAGCCGCGTCCAGCTCGGCGATGCAGGCGTCCCGGGCGGCCAGCGCCTCGGTCAGCTCAGCGAGCTTCGCCTTCAACGCCGTGATCCGCCTCTCCGCCTCAACGCCGCAGCGGTCAACTAAACCGCGCGCGCAAGTGGTGGATTCTCACGCTGCGCGCGACTTACCCCGCTAAACGGGCAATTGTTCCTCGCCTCGGTCAACTGCTTTTGTCTGGCGACATCGTCTTGACATGGGGAGGGCCGTGGAGGCCTCCCCCGCGGGACCCCCCTCATATCCACGTGCCACGACCGGACCGACGCCGGGAACGCGGACTCCTCAACTGACCTGAGGGCCCTCGGCGGTTCGTTCGGGAAGCGCTCGGACCCGAGGCGGCTCGACAGCGGTCCGTGACCGCGCAGCCTGGTAAGCGGCGTCCAAGTCGTCGGCGATCGCTTGGTCCATCTGCGGGAAGAGATGCCCGTAGCGGTCGTAGGTCTGCTGGATCGAGGAGTGTCCGAATCGCACCTGAACGGCTTTCGGGTGGGCGTTGCTGAGGTTTATGGCCAACGAGACGGCTGTATGACGAAGGTCGTGGACCCTCAGACCCGTCAGACCGGCGGCCCGCGTCGCCCGGAGCCAGTGGTTCAGTCTGAAGC
>JBOGID010000190.1:0-3817 GCA_050742295.1 Acidimicrobiales bacterium
GCACATGGACGCCCGGGCGCTCTCCTACCCCGACGACATGTTCGACGGGATCTTCTCGTCAGGCTCGATCGAGCACGTGGGCGAGCTCATCGACGTGGCTCACGCCGCCTACGAGATGGGGCGGGTGCTGAAGTCGGGCGGCATCCTCTCGCTGTCCACCGAGCTGCGCCTGAGCGGCCCACCCGGTGGCATCGGCGTGCCCGGCATGACCCTGTTCCTTTCGCCGGAGAACCTGCGCCGCTACGTCGTCGAGGCCACCGGTCTGGAGCTGGTCGACGACCTGGAGGTGGGCGTCTCCGAAACCTCGATGGCGACCTGCCAGGACCTCGCGGGCGCCATCGAGGACCGCCGGGCCCGCATGGAGCAGGCCGCGGCCGACGGCACCTCGCCCGAGTTCGTGCACTGGCAGTTCCCGCACATCGTGCTCCGCCACGGCGAGTACCTGCTCACCTCCGTCCACCTGGCCCTGCGCAAGACCGACGCCTACCCGGTGGGTGACAACTCGTGGGCCGCTCCGTCGCCGGAGTTCCGTGAGGCGGCCCGGTTGGAGACGGCCGCCCTCCTGACGGCCTGCCGTGCACCTGCGCCGGCGGCGGTGGCCGAGGCCGCTCCGCCCGCTACTCCTCCGGCGCCAGCGCCAGCGCCTGCCCCGGCACCGGCTCCCGCGCCCACCGGGCCACTCGCCGCCCTGGACTCCTCCCTCGCCGACCTCGACCAGCGGCGGGCCGAGATCGGCGGCCTTCTGACCGCCGTCCAGGGCCTGTCAGCCAACGTCGAGGCCCGGCTGGCCAGCCGCCTGTCCCAACCGACAGGCCTGAGCGCCCCCAAGCTGCACCGTCCCGATCCGGCGGCGGCGCTGAGGTCGCGGTGGGTCAAGGGCAGGGTCGACCTCCTGGAAGGGGTCGGCTTCGACGTCGTCATCGACCGGGCCATGACCGACCCCGTGGCCACGGCCCTGCTGGCGGGCCAGATCATCGACCGTCACCTGGTCGAGCTGATGCTCCAGGTGGTCAAGCCCGGCGACCTCGTCCTCGACCTCGGCGCCCACCTGGGGGCCTTCTCCCTGGCCGCCGCCGCCCGCGGGTGTCGCGTGCTCGCCATCGAGGCGTCCCCCCAGAGCGCCACGCTCCTACGCACCAGCGCCGCCCGCAACGGCTTCACCCAGCTACGGGTCGTGCATGCCGCGGTCGGGGACCAGCCCGGCTCCGTCGAGTTCGAGGCCCGGGGGCCGTGGGGGCGGGTCGCCACCGAGTCGGGCGGGGGGAACGTGACCGTGCCCGCCGTCACCATCGACGAGCTGCTCCACGAGTTCGCCTTCGCCCCGGTGGCGTTCGTGAAGATCGACGTCGAGGGCTCCGAGATCCCCGCCCTGCGGGGGATGCGGGGGTTGCTGGCGGGGCCGGCCGCCCCTCCCCTGCTTGTGGAGTCCAACGGCCACACGCTGGCCTTCTCTGGCGCCACGCCGTCGACGCTGCTGGCCGAGCTGGAGGCCGCCGGGTACGCCAGCCACCTGGTGGAGCAGGGGCGCCTGATCCGGGCCGGTGCGGCCGAGCTGCAGCCCCAGACCATCGTCGATTACCTGGCCTTCAAGGCACCTCCGCCGGGAGTGGCCTGGCCCGTCGAGGCGGCCATGTCCGTCGACGAGCGGGTGGCCCGCATCGCGGCCGACTGCCGGTTCCCCAACTCCGACCACCGAGCCCACATGGGCGCCGCCCTGGCCGCGGCGGGCGACGACCTGTTGGCCCACCCGGCAGTGGCGGCAGCCCTGGACGCCCTGGCCGCCGACCCAGTCGAGCGGGTGCGCCAGGCCGTGGCCTGGTGGGCGGCCCGTCGACCGTGAGCCCTAAGGTGGATGCCCCGCCATGCCCATGACCTCGTACGCCCAGAACCACGAGGACGTGCTCCTCGCCCGCCTGTTCCCCCGCGGCCTCACCGGCTTCTACATCGACGTCGGGGCCAACGACCCCATCCGCCACTCGGTCACCAAGTGGTTCTACGACCTGGGCTGGCGCGGGATCAACGTCGAGCCCGCCGCCTCCCCGTTCGCCCGGCTGGCCGAGGCGCGCGAGCGCGACGTCAACCTCAACGTGGGCCTCTCCGACCAGGCCGGCAGCATGACGTTCTTCGAGCTGCCGCCCGAGGTGAGCGCGGCGTCGACGTTCTCCGCGGCCCAGGCCGAGTGGCACCGGACCAACGGGTTCCCGGCCGAGGAGCGGTCGGTGGAGGTCACGACCCTGGCCAAGGTGTGCGAGGACTACGTCGACCAGCCCATCGACTTCCTGTCGGTCGACGTCGAGGGCCACGAGCGGGCCGTCCTGGAAGGGGGCGACTGGGGGCGGTGGCGGCCCCGGGTCGTGCTGGTGGAGGCCACCCAGCCGGCCACCACGATCCCGACCCACCAGGAGTGGGAGCACGTGCTCCTCGACGCCAACTACGAGTTCGCCGCCTTCGACGGCCTGAACCGGTACTACGTCCGGGCCGAGGACAAGGACCTGCTGCCGGGCCTGGCCACGCCCGTGAACGTCACCGACGACTACGTGCCCTACGAGTACCTCCAGCCCATCCAGGAGCTTCGCCTCACCCTCGACGTCCACCTGCGCTACCTGGCCGCGGCCCGGGCCCTGAACTCGACGCTCTGGGCCGAGTACGCCGGACTGCCCGAGGAGCTGAGCGTGCTGCGGGCGCAGTACGAGCGGCTGGAACGGGGGCTGCTGCACACCCGGGCGCAGTTCGAGGACGTGCGGACGGAGCTGAGCCGCCAGGTCGAGGAGATGACCCCGCACGTGCCCGACGTGGGGGCGATCGGCCTCGGCATCGCCCGCCGGCTGACGAAGCTGTCGCGGAAGTTCCCCGACGGGTCGGCGACGGCCAAGCGCGTCATCCACCTGGTGCGGAGGCCGTCCCCGTGAGCAGGCCTGTTCCGGTCGACATGCCCACGGGCCCCGACGACCCCCGCCTCAAGGGCTGGTACCACACCATCGAGCTGGGCGACGGCATGGTGTCCACCGGCGTGTACGACCTCCGGCCCGTGGCCGACAACTACGGCCTGCCCAAGTCCATGTCGGGCATGACCGCCCTCGACGTGGGCACGGGCGACGGGTTCTTCGCCTTCGAAATGGAGTCCCGGGGGGCCGCCCGGGTCGTCGCCGTGGACGTTCCCCGCATCGGGGACTGCGACTGGCTGCCCAGCATGCGGCGCCAGCTCGGACCGACGGCCAAGAACCACGCCTGGCTCTCGAACTTCCGCGTGGCCCACTCGATGCGCCAGTCGTCGGTCGAGCACAAGTTCTGCGACATCTACGACCTGTCGCCCTGGTCGGTGGGCATCTTCGACGTGGTCTTCTGCGGCTCGCTGCTGCTCCACCTCCAGAACCCGCTGCGGGCCCTGCACAGCATCCGCTCGGTGACGAGGGAGATGGCGGTGATCGAGACGGCCATCGATGCCGACCTGGAGGCCGCCTACCCGGGCCAGCCGTTGATGCGGTTCGGCTGCCCACACCAGGAGGCGCAGCCGGGCGAGAGCACCTACTACTGGTCGTTCACGACGGCCGCCCTCGTGCGCATGCTCCAGTACGCCGACTTCGCCGACGTCCGCCCTCAGGGGGTCTTCGAGCTGCCCCCGACGGGCGTGCACGCCACGTCAGTGGTGGCCTCCACCGAGCCCCAGGGTTAGGTCCACCACCTCGGCGAAGGCGTCGGCGGCCCGCTCCACCGAGCACTCCGCGGCCCGGGCGCGTGACGCGGATGCGACGAGGGCGTGGCAGTGGGGACAGGTGGCCAGGCGGACCAGGGCGGCGGCCAGGGCCTCCACCTCGCC
>JBOGID010000191.1:0-12578 GCA_050742295.1 Acidimicrobiales bacterium
GCCGGGGACAGCCGGTGCACCGCGGCCCGCCGGCCCGCCGGGGGCAACCGGTGCCGGAACGGGACGTCCGGGGGGCGGCCCGCCGCCCCAGCCTCGGCCCGTCCAACCGGCCAGGCCCGCACCCGCGCCGCGCGACCCCTTCGACGACGAGGAGGAGCCGCTCGAGGACTACAACGAGTCGTCCTCCCGGCTCGCACGCGCCCTGTCGACGTTGGGCGTGGGCCTGATCGGCGTCATCGCCGTCCAGGTGATCACCGCCATCCTCGAGGGCCTGGCGGCGAGGGCCAGCCAGTTGGAACCCAACGGCATCGAGACCGACCTGCTGCATCGCCTCGGGTTCCCCTTCGGGAGCCTGGGCGCACCCGCCATCCTGTTCCTGATCGTGGGCCTGGGCCTCCTGGCCATCCCCATCCTGCTGGGCGAGGAGACCACCTCGCTGCACGACCGGTTCGTGGGCGTCGCCCTCATCGCCGTCATCGCCCTTGCGGTGGTGATCGCCGTGGGAAGCCTGCTGGCCGTCCGCTACCAGCTCTACCAGTTCACCACCCAGGGCCTCGATCCGCCGCCCTACGCCCGAATCGGCTTCTCCGTGTTCCTCCTCGGATCGCTCGGAGCGGCGGCGGTGGCGGTGTTCGGCTCACTGGCCACCATGAGCGCCCGCCGGCGGGCCTGACGGCCCCCACCTGATCATCATGGCTGTCCTACCCCCTCGGTAGGGTGCGATCCGATGGATTCTGAGGAGGCCCTCACACCCGCCCAACGGCGGGTGACCGACGACCTGATGGCGCGTGACCAGCCGCGCCCGCAGTTCGACCGGTCCCTGGGCGACGATCTGCGGGCCCACCTGGAGGCGACGCTGGCGCCCCTGACCGAGGCCCTCGACGAGCCCATCCACGTGTCCAAGAACGCTCTTTCGGCTGTCCACATGTGCGAGGCCAACTACCTGGCCGAGCTCGACTGGTCGGGGTGGAACGCGGCAAATGCCGAGGGTGTCGTGACCCATCGCGCCGTCCAGCTCTCGATCACGTTGGGCGACGGCACCCCGCCCCTCCTGCTCGTCGACCACGCCATCGAGGAACTGATGGCCGACGAGGCATCCCAGCTCGGCTCGTTCCTGCACACGATCCCGCCGCCGTCGCGCGCCGAGCTGCGAGGCAGGGCCGGGAATGCGGTTGCGACGTTCCTGGAGTGCTGGCCGCCCATCAAGTCCTCCTGGTACCCCCGCACCGAGCTGCCCGTGCGGGTCGACCTGTGCGATGGCCGGATCGTCCTGCGAGGCAAGATCGACCTGGCCCTGGGCCGGGCCCGGGGCGACGAGGCAAGGTGCCTGTTCGTCGACCTGAAGACGGGCAACCACTACTCGTCCCACCTCGACGACCTGCGCTTTTACGCCCTGATCCAGGCCATCCGCATTGGCGTGCCGCCCTACCGGGTGGCGAGCTACTACCTGGAGTCGGCCGGCTTCGCCGCCGAAGACGTTACCGAGGAGACGCTCGAGATCGCCCTCCACCGCACCGAGGCGGGCGTGACCAAGATGATCGAGCTGCGGGCCAAGCAGCGGGAGGCCGCTGTGACGCCGTGCCCCCGGTGCCGCTACTGCCGGCTCCGCACGACCTGCGACGGGGCCCGCCAGTGGGAGGCGAGGGATCAGGAGGACGCCTGAGCCTGCTCCCACAGGTCGGCGACCGCGGTCGGCGCCGCGTGGCGCAGGTCGACGCCCCGGTCCGTCGCCAGCCGTTCCAGGGCCATGAACCGGTCCCGGAACCGCACGGCCGTTGTCCGCAGCGCCGTCTCGGGATCGATGCCGGCGTGGCGGGCGGCGCTGACGAGGGCGAACAGGGCCTCGCCGACGCCGCCCATGCCGCCCCCGTCGCCCGCCGCGGCCTCAGGCTCCACGCCGACCGACGCCGCTTTGCGCTGCACCTTGTGGGCGTAGAGCAGGGACGGAAGGTGGCCGGGGATCCCGTCCATCAGGCTCTCGTTCCCCTTCTCGGCCTGCTTGATCAGCTCCCAGTTGCGCATGACCTGTCCGGCGGTGTCGGCCTGCACGTCCCCGAACACGTGGGGGTGGCGGTGCACGAGCTTGTCGTGCACGCCCCTTGCCACGTCGGCCAGGGTGAACTGGCCGTCCTCGGCCGCCAGCGTGGCGTGGAACACGACCTGGAACAGCAGGTCGCCCAGCTCCTCCTCGAGGTGGGCGTAGTCGCCGCTTTCCTCCAGGTCGACGATCGCCTCGAGCACCTCGTACGTCTCCTCCAGAAGATGACGGGTGAGCGTCTGGTGCGTCTGCTCCTGGTCCCACGGGCACTTGGCCCGCAGCGTGCGCACCAACTCGGCGAACCGGGCCATCTCCCCCGCCACCGGCGCGGCCAGGTCCGGGATCCACAGCGCCGTCAGGTGGTCGGGCGACACGTCCCGGTCGAGCTCGGACCACGGCACCGTGCGCACCGACTCATCCGCCAGCCCGAGGTGGTGCAGCACGGTGACCGCCGGCCCGTCATCGACGGCCAGCTTGATGTCCGACAGCACGGCCTGGGAGTCGCACTGGGCCACCAGCAAGGGACCTCGCTCGCCCGCAGCCTCGACGGCGAACCGGCGCCCGTCCACCAGGCGGACGCCCGCCGCCAACGGGTCGATCCCCAATCGGGACCACGCCAGGTCGAGGAACGACAGGCCGGGCACCAGTTCGATCTCGACCCGACCGTCGGCCAGCAGCAACTCGACCGTCCGCTCTGCTACCAGCGGCGACCCGGGCACGGCGTACAGGACCTCGCCCTCCGACGCCGCCGCCTCGGCCAGGGCGTCGACGATCCCGGCGTAGACCTCGTCCAGCGTGTCGGCCCGGTCGTACAGCGAGTCGAAGGTCACGGCTCCTACCACCGCAACCGCGGCCGGATGCCGCGACGTGCGCAGGAACCGAACCGCAGCCCGCTCGATGGCCGTGCCGGCGGCCACCGTCAGCAGGTCGGGCCCGGCCGGGCCGAGTCCCACGACCACGACTTGCGCGGTCACGGGCGCAGGGGCTGGATCCCGCTCCCGGGAGGCGTGGCCGGCGCCGTGGTGGTGGGCGCCACTGGCGGCACGACCTTGAGCTGCTGCTTGTCGAACGTGCCGTACTTGGGGTTGACGGCGATCTTGGCCCCCGCCACCGCCCCCGTGACCCACTCCTGGAGCTTGGCCTGGCCGTTGCCCACGATCTTCTCCCGGGCCCGTTGGGCGGCCTGGTCGTACTCGGGGATCGACCGGGACCGCACCTTGATCAGGTGGAACCCGAACTGGGTCTGCACCGGGTTGGTCACCTCGTTGACGGGCTGGTTCAGGATCACCTGGACGAACTCGGGCACGGCGATCGAGTCGGCGTGGATCTGGCAGCTCAGCTCGCCGTTCTGGCCCGCGCTCTGGGCGTCCTGGGACTCGGCCTTGGCCACCGCACCGAAGTCCTCGCCGGCGCCGAGGCGAGCCTTGATCTGGTCGGCCTTCTCCTTGGTCGCCACCAGGATGTGGCTCAGGCACACCTCGGCGAACTCTTCCTTGTGGCTGTCGTAGTACGCCCGGGCCGCCTCCTCGGTGGCCTTCTGGCCGGTCAGCGCCACGGTCAGGGCGTCGACCTTGGCCGCCCGCTCGACGAGCGTGTCCTGGTACTCCTTGGAGAACCCCTTGAGGATCTCCTCGCCGCCCGCCTGGTTGGCGACCTCGGCCCTGGCGGCCCGCAGGTCGGCCTCGGTGATCTTGAGCTCGCGCTTGTCGATCTCCCGCTCGACCAGCACGTACTGGATCTGGCGGCTCAGGACCTGGCCGGTGAAGACGGCGTCGAACGTGCCCGGCCCGCTGCCCCGCACCTGGAGCTGGGACTCGACGCGCTTCACGTAGGCGTCGTTGGCGGCGATGGCCCGCATCTCGTCTTCGAGCGAGCTCTGGCTGATGGAGGCGCCGTTCACCTTGGCCGCGTAAGGACCGACCGAGCCACAGCCGGCGAGCAGCGCCAACACGGTCACGAGCGCGGCGGCGCCAGCTGAACGTTTTCTCACGGTGCCACCGATGCTACCGGCTCCGCTTCGAGGGGTACCAGCGCCCCCAGCAGGGTGATGAGGGCGTCGGCCCGGTCTTTTCCAGGCAGTATGGGGATGACGAGCTGGCCGATCTCCTCCTTGTAGACCGCCTTGGGGAACAGACGCTGGAGCCGGATCCGCTGGCTGGTCTTGAGCTTGAGGGGGGCCAGGCGGGCCACGTCCTTGGCCACGGTGACCTCCCGCAGGCCGGTGCGCACCGCCTCGGCCCGCAGCCTCGCGACTCGGAGGAGCGCCTCCGCGGGCGACGGGGGTGGACCGTAGCGGTCGGCCCACTCGGCGGCGATGTCCTCGACCTCGGTGAGGGTCGTGACCGCGGCCAGCCGCCGGTACGCCTCGAGCCGCAGCTCCTCCTTGGCCACGTAGTCCTTGGGCAGGTGGGCGTCGATTGGCACGTCGAGGCGCACCTCGGCCGGCTCCTTGACGGGCTCGCCCTTCAGCTCGGCCACCGTCTCGGCCACCATCTGGACGTACAGGTCGTAGCCCACGGCCGCGATGTGCCCGGACTGGTTGGCCCCCAGCAGGTTGCCCGCCCCCCGGATCTCCAGGTCGCGCATGGCGATCTTGAACCCCGACCCCAGCTCGGTCTGCTCGCCGATGGTCTTCAGCCGCTCGTAGGCCTCCTCGGTCAGCTGCCGTTCGGGCGGGAAGAACAGGTAGGCGTAGGCCCGTTGTCCTGCTCGGCCGACCCGTCCTCGCAGCTGGTGGAGCTGGCCCAGTCCCATGAGGTCGGCCCGGTCGACGACCAGCGTGTTCACCGTGGGCATGTCGATGCCCGACTCGATGATCGTGGTGCAGACGAGCACGTCGTACCCGCCCTCCCAGAAGTCGAGGACCCTGCGCTCGAGCAGGGCCTCGTCCATCTGGCCGTGGGCGACGGCGATGCGGGCTTCGGGCACCAGTTCCCGCAGCCGCTGGGCCACGTTCTCGATGTCGTAGACCCGGTTGTGGACGAAGAAGACCTGGCCTTCACGGAGCAGCTCCCTCCGGATCGCCTCGGTCACGGCCCGCTCGTCGTACCCGCCCACGTAGGTGAGGATGGGCTGGCGCTCGGCGGGCGGGGTGTTGAGCAGGGTCAGGTCGCGGATGCCGGTCAGCGACATTTCCAGGGTGCGGGGGATGGGCGTGGCCGTGAGGGTCAGCACGTCCACGTCGGTGCGCAGCTTCTTGATCGCCTCCTTGTGGGTCACGCCGAACCGCTGCTCCTCGTCGACGACGAGCAGGCCGAGGTCCTTGAACTTGACGTCCCCGCTGAGGAGCCGGTGGGTGCCGACGACCACGTCCACCGAGCCGTAGGCCAGGCCCTCGACCACCTTGCGGGCCTGGCCCGGGGTCAGGAACCGGGAGATGACCTCGACCCGCACCGGGTAGCCCGCGAACCGTTCGCCAAACGTCTGGAAGTGCTGCTGGGCCAGCAGCGTCGTGGGGACGAGGATGGCGACCTGCTTGCCGTCCTGCACGGCCTTGAAGGCGGCCCGGATGGCGACCTCGGTCTTGCCGAAACCCACGTCGCCGCACACCAGCCGGTCCATGGGCGTGGACTCCTCCATGTCGGCCTTCACGTCGGCGATGGCCTTGAGCTGGTCGGGCGTCTCCCGGTAGGGGAACCCCTCCTCCAGCTCGCGCTGCCACGGCGTGTCGGGGGGGAAGGAATGGCCGGCGGCGGCGAGCCGGCGCTGGTAGAGCACGACCAGCTCCTGGGCGATCTCCCGTACGGCGGCCTTGACCCGTGACCGGG
This sequence comes from Acidimicrobiales bacterium, assembly GCA_050742295.1. Taxonomy (GTDB): domain Bacteria; phylum Actinomycetota; class Acidimicrobiia; order Acidimicrobiales; family AC-14; genus JAHFUQ01. The sequence continues at coordinate 5,806 of JBOGID010000191.1, forward strand.
TCTTCTGCCAGTCGGTGCCGCCGAGGCGGTGCAGGGTCGGCGTCTCCCCGCCGGTGTAGTGGCGGATGACGTCGATCTGGTCGGACGGGATGTAGAGCTTGTCGCCGCCCCGGTATTCGAGGAGCAGGTAGTCCCGCTCGGTGCCGCCGATGGCCCGGGTCACCATGCCGCCGTAGCGGCCGACGCCGTGGTGGTGGTGGACGACGTAGTCGCCGGGCTGGAGGTCCTCGAAGAAGGCCTGGGCGTCGGTGCGGCGGGGCCTCGGCTGGCGGTGCGGCCGGCGCCGGCCGGTGACGTCGCTCTCGGTGAGGACGGCCAGCTTGACGTCGGGGAGGACGAAGCCCCGTTCGAGGGGCTCGACGACGATGGCGCCGCCCGAGGTGGGGACCCGGTCGGAGACGGGCAGGGACACGCCTTGCTCCGAGAGAGTCGAGGCGATGCGGGCGGCCGAACCCATCCCGTCGGCCGCAACCACGACCAGGAAGCCGCGGGAGAGGAGGTCGGCGATCTGGCGTCCGAGGCGCTCGGGGTCGCCCAGGACGGGCGTCCACCCCTGGGCGCCCAGCGAGATGGTGTCGGGCCCCTCGGCCACGTTGACGATCGTCCAGGCCGGGGCGTTGGTGTGGGCCAGCAGGCGGTCGAAGGCCAGATGCAGGCGCGGCCAGTCGCGCTCGGGGGACGCGCCCCACGTCTGCGCCAGCGAACCGGCCAGCGCCGCCTCTTCCTCCAGCAACTCCTTGGCCCGGTCCCGCATGCGGCGGGGCTCGATGAGCAGGACTTGGGCGCCGGGGCCCACGAGGTCGAACAGCACATGCTCGGAGGACGTGAGCCATGGCAGCCACGACTCCATCCCATCGAAGGTGGCCCCCTCGGCCAGCCGCTCCCACTGCTCCCGTCCCCACGGCTCGTCGCCGACGAGGGAGGCGGCTCTGGCCCGGACCTCGTCGGTGGGCAAGACCTCCCGGCACGGGAACAGTTCGACGTGGTCGACGTCGTCGGTCGAACGCTGGTCCGCCACCGAAAACCGGGTCAGCCGGTCGACCTCGTCCCCCCACAGGTCGATGCGCACCGGGGCGTCGGCCGTGCACGGGAACACGTCGACGATCGACCCGCGCCGGGCGACCTCGCCGCGGTGCTCGACCTGGTACTCGCGGCGGTAGCCCATGGCGACGAGCCGGCCGAGCAGGTCGTCGGGGTCGAGCTGGTCGCCGGGCCGCACGGCGATGGGCTCGACCTCTTCGACGTGGGGGCCGAGCCGCTGCACCAGGGCGCGGATCGGCGCCACGACGACGCGAGGGGAGCGTTCGGGGTGGCGGAGGCGCCACAGCACCCGCAGGCGCCGTCCCATGGTCTCCACGCCGGGGCTGACCCGTTCGAACGGGAGCGTCTCCCAGGCGGGGAACACCTCGACCTGCTCAGGGTCGTCCAGGTAGGCGCGGAGGTCGTGGGCCACCCGTTCGGCCTCGGCCGTGGCGGGGACGGCGACGACGAGGGGGTGGCGGCCGGAGAGGCTCGCCAGGCCGGCCACGGCGTAGGCCCGGGCGGGCTCCGGCACAGCCAGGACTGCCGCCGGCGCGCCGGCTAGCCCCGGAATTTCGGGGTGACGGGCGAGCAGCGGCGGCAGGGAAATCAGGGCGATTTCGCCGAGGCTACCGCCGGGGTGGGACTACTCCGGCGGCGGCATCGGTCTTGTTCAACTGGCGAGTTCCTGCAGGCGGCGGTCGATCGCCTCGCGCATGGCGCGAAGCTCGGTCGCCTCCTCAGCGGCGGACTTGGGCGCGGCCTCGGCCGTGCCGCAGCCGCAGCCGCAGGACTCGTGGGCCGTGCTCTCGCCGACGGTCACCGAGCCACAGCCACAGCTGCAGCCTCCGCCGCCGACGCCGCCACCGACTCCATCAGCTCCTCGGGGCATCTCAGATCACCTCCTTCTCTCGCTCTCTCGTTCTCCCCAAAGGGTAGAAGATGGCCCCTAGGGCCAGGTCAAGCCGATCCGCGAGGTTTCAGCGGCCGGCGTTGAACCGGTTCATGGCCGCGTCCGGCCCTTCGGCCAGGACGCACATCACGGCGTCGGCCGCTTCCTCGACGGCCACGTCGAGGTCCACCCGCTCCGCCTTGGGAGGGCGGCGGAGGACGAAGTCGGCGCCCAGCTGGCGCCCGGGCGGGCGGCCGATGCCGATGCGTACCCGGGGGAACGTGCCCGTGTGCAGGTGGGACCGGATCGACTCCAGCCCGTTGTGGCCGGCGGTGCCGCCCCCGTCCTTGACCTTGACCCCGGCCGCGGGCAGGTCGAGTTCGTCGTGGACGACCAGGAGCCGCTTCAGGTCGTGCTCGATGCCGAACCGCCGGACGAGCCGCTGCACCGATTCGCCCGACAGGTTCACGTAGGTCTGGGGGAAGGCGACCACCAGGAGGCGTCCGTCCGTGCGGATCTCGGCCACCAGGGCTCGCTCCTTGCCCTTACGCAGAGGCATGCCGAACCGCTTGGCCAGCAGCGCGACGACGTCGGCCCCGAGGTTGTGGCGGGTGCCTTCGTACTCGGGGCCGGGGTTGCCCAGGCCCACCGCGACAAGGTCGGCCTGCTCGCCCTCCCTCGGCCGAAGCAGGTGCTACTCCTCCGTGCTGCTGGCTTCGCCTGGGCCGCCCTCGGCCGGAGCCTCCTGTCCTGCCTCGCCCGTGGCGCCGCCAACCTCGCCCGCGACAGCTTCCTCGGCGGCTGCCTCCTCGGCCGCCGCCTCCTCCTCAGCCGCGATCTCGGCCGCCAGTTTGGACGCGGCGGCGACCACGACGGCCTCCTCGGGGTCGAGGTCGGTGGTCACGCCCGACGGCAGCTTGAGGTCGCCAACCCGGACGGTGTCGCCCACGGCCAGGCCGGAGATGTCGACGTCGAGATGGGCCGGGATGTTGCCGGGCGTCGAGTTGATCGGGAGGGCGAACAGCACCTGCTCGATGAGCCCGTCGGCACGGTTGACCTCGACGGCCTCGCCCTCGAGCCGGATGTGCACCTCGGCGCTCACGATCTCGTCGCGGCGGACGATGACGAAGTCGACGTGGCTCACCGTGCCCCGCACGGGGTGGCGCTGCAGCTGGCGGGCCATGGCCAGGTGGCGAGCCGACTCGACCTGCAGCGATAGGAGGGCGTTGAGGCCGGTGCCCTGGCTCAAGGCGCCGCGCAGCTCCCGCAGGTCGACCACGAGCGGCTGCGGCTCGATCCCGTGGCCGTACAGCACGGCCGGCACCTTGCCCGCGGACCGCAGGCGCCTCGACTCGCGACTTCCCGTCTCACGCCGCGGCTCGGCGGCTAATTGCACTTCTGCCATGGCCGCAGTCTACGCCGCGGGGCGGTTGCGGTAGGCGTGGACGACCGGGGCGACGTCGAGGTCGGCCGTGAGGTGGAACACGAGCCAGCCCAAGGCCGTCGCCCGGCTGTGCCGGCCCTGGTCGTGGCGCCACGCCTGCTTGCCCGAATGGTGCTGGTAACTGTCGAACTCGACGCCGATCCGGGGCCCGCGGGTAGGCCAGGTCAAACCTCGCCGCTAGGCCCCGGTGGTCGTACAACTCGAACTGCCTCACCGGCTTCGGCAGCCCGGCCGCCACGAGTGCCCGCCGCACCCGGTTCTCCGCCTGACTGTCCGCCGGCCGCCCCTCCCGCCGGTCGTCGATCAGTTCGCGAAGGTTTGCGATGCCGTTGCGCCCCGGCGACCCCAGTTCAGCCAGCCGCCGGTCCAGGTAGCCGACGGTGACCAGCCCCTCCCGCACCGCCGAGTCCAGCGCCGCCTCCAGCCCGTCCTCGTCAAGGACCGCCGCCAGGTCGACCAACGTCCGCCCCGGCCGGGTGACCGGAATGCCGTCCACCTGCGTCCGGTCCGCCACGGGCAGCGACCTCGTGCGATGGAGTACCACCCGCTGCAGGTGGCGTACACCGGAGCCGGCGACGGTGACCTCGACGATCCCGCTCGGGCGCCCGTCAAACTTCCAGAGGGCGCCCGCGGCACGGTGCGACGCGACCGTGGTCGGCCCGCCAGCCAGGCACGCACCAGAGAGCCGGCGCTGCCACGAGTCCGGCACCGCCGCCGGTGAGTACACACCCGGCGAGAGCAATATCCAACGTCCAGTGCCCACCCGGCGCCGGATCATGGTGTCCGTCATACCTGGGGCGAGCGCCTGCCGGCGCGAGATGGCGCCGTGCTGAGCGGCGATCAATCCGGCGATTCCCGCTTCTGTGTCGTCCAGCTACAGCGTGTCGCCACGACGCATGTTCTCCACCAGTTCCCCTTTGGGCGCGAAACGGCCACGAGGGGGAAGGGAGTCGCCGGAGCTTAACGGCTAGGACTGGTTTTCGCCGCCGAAGATCTCGGACACCGACGTGTCCTCGAAGACGGCCTTCAACGCGTCGGCGATGATGCCGGCCACCGACAGGACTTCGATCTTGTCGATCCGGCGGTCGTCGGACAGGGGCACGGTGTCGGTCACCACGACCCGGGTGATCACCGAGTTCTTGATGCGGTCGATGGCGGGGTCGGCGAAGATCCCGTGCGTGGCGACGACGTAGACGTCGGCCGCGCCCCGCTTGACCAGCATCTCAGCGGCCGCGCAGATGGTGCCGGCGGTGGAGACCTGGTCGTCGACGAGCACGCACACCCGTCCGGCCACGTCGCCCATCACGCCCAGGGCCACGGCCTCGCCCGTCCCGGCCGTGCGGCGCTTGTCGACGATGGCCAGCGTGGCGTTGAGGTGGCGGGCGAAGCGGTCGGCGAGCTTGGCCCGCCCGGCGTCGGGCGAGACCACGACCACGTCGCGGCCCAGGTTGTCCTCCACCCACTTGATCAGGATGGGCATGGCCGGCAGGTGGTCGACCGGCACGTCGAAGAAGCCCTGGATCTGGCCCGAGTGCAGATCCACGCTGACCACCCGGTCGACGCCCGCCGCCGTCAGCATGTCGGCGACCAGCTTTGCCGTGATCGGCTCGCGGCCCGACGACTTCCGGTCCTGGCGGGAATACCCGTAGTACGGGCACACGGCCGTGATCCGCTTGGCCGACGCCCGCTTGGCCGCGTCGATCATGATCAGCTGCTCCATGATCCAGTCGTTCACGGGACGGCAGTGGGTCTGGATGATGAAGCAGTCCGACCCGCGGATGGACTCCCCGAACCGGCAGTGGATCTCCCCGTCGGCGAACTCCCCGAGCCCCGTCTCGCCCAGCTCGACCCCCAGGTTGCGGGCGATGTCTTCGGCCAGCGGCAAATTGGAACGGCCGGACAGCAGCAGCAGCCGCTTCTTGGGAACTAACTCCATCAGGCCCCGCTACACACTGTGCTTGCTAAACCCCCTCGTCGTCGGTCGCCTTGGCAGTGTAGAACGAGCCGGTCGTCGCGCCCGGAGGTATGTGGGACCCGGGCCGGAGCATGGCGTACGGCCCCACGACGGCGTGGGGGCCCACCTCGGCGTCGTACCCGACGGTCATCTCGATGCTGGCCCCCTCGCCCACGGCACAGTCGACGAGCCGCACGTCGGGGCCCAGGTGAGCCCCCGCCCCCACGACGGTGCGGCCCTGCAGCATGGTGCCCGGGAACAGGGTGACGTCGTTGCCGATCTGCACCGAGGCGTCCACATAGGTGCGCTCCGGGTCGATCATGGCCACGCCCGCCTTCATCCACCGGCGGTTGATGCGCCGCCGCAGCTCCGCCTCGGCCGAGGCCAGCTGCTCGCGGTCGTTGACGCCCAGCGCCTCGGTCGGGTCCTCGGCCGCCACCGCCGTCACCCGGTACCCGGCCTGCGACAGCACCGCCACCACGTCGGTCAGGTAGTACTCGCCCTGGGCGTTCTCCGGCGACAGGCGACGGAGCGCCGGCGCCAGCACCGACCGGCGGAAGCAGTAGATCGACGTGCCCACCTCGTCGATGTCACGCTCCGCCTCGGTGGCGTCGAGCTCCTCGACGATGTGGGACACCCGCTCGTCCTTGCCCCGGATGATGCGCCCGAACCCGGTCGGGTCCTTCAGGTGGGCGGTCAGCAGGGTGGCCGCGGCGTCGCCCGAACGGTGGTGCGCCACCAGTTCGCCCAAGGTCGATGGCCTGACCAGCGGCGCATCGCCGGGCAGCACGATCAGGTCGCCGTCCTCGTCGTCGTCGGGGAAGGCGGTCAGGGCCACCGAGACGGCGTCGCCCGTGCCCCGCTGCACCCGCTGCTCCACGAAGTCGATGGGCAGGTCGACGGGCCCGTCCTCCAGCAGCGTCTTGGTCACCCGCTCGGCGCCCCACCCCACCACCACCACGGCCCGGTCGATCATGAGCTCGGACAGGGCGTCGAGCACGTGCAGCAGGATCGGGCGCCCGCACACGGCGTGGAGCGGCTTCGGCAGCGGGGACTTCATCCGGCTGCCCTCACCCGCCGCCATCACCACGGCTGAAAGCGGCCTCAACTTCATTGCTCCTTTTTACTGCTGCCCCAGCGCTGTGTTGGAGCATACCCACGCCCGCTTGCACCGCCCGTACCATCGTGGGCACCTTCGGGGGTGGTGTAACTGGCAGCACGGCAGCCTTTGGAGCTGTCAGGTCCAGGTTCGAGTCCTGGCCCCCGAGCCACCAGGCCTCCAACCGGCACGCTGCTAGCCTGACCGCCGCTCATGGGATCGCTCATCAAGAAGCGCCGCAAGCGGATGCGGAAGAAGAAGCACAAGAAGATGCTGAAGGCCACCCGCTGGCAACGCCGGGCCGGCAAGTAGCAGCGTCTTAGCCCGCCGCCTCCACGCTTCTCACGACGACACGATCCTCGCC